>VRUK01000105.1 GCA_019456195.1 Planctomycetota bacterium
TATCCAAATCCATAACTATTCCGCAATTTCGCCATTTCATAAAGAATCCCGGTTTTTCTACAAATCTCTCTCAAAAACCAAAAATTACCACCAAAAATCAACAAAATCAACCAATTTTCGACAAAAGACGCTTAAAAACCAACCCATAATCAACCACCTTTTCACCCAAAATCCCTCAACCTCCAATGCACCTACCCATCTCCCTGTTGAGCTCCATTTAAAATAGTTTCCTGTGAAAACAGGAATCCTTAAATAATCAATCATCAATAATCATTAATCACTCGAAAATTCGAAGAATTTTCGACCAATAACGCTCACTGTTAAAAACAAAAATCTAAATTTTCAAAATTTTTTATCTCCTTTCCTAAAAACAACTTACAAGCAATGAGCCAAGAAATATAGCCAAATTTTCGACTCAAACGTGCACACTCGTCTAATTATAGAGGCAGTGTTATTCTGCCCTCACTGACAATATGAAATCAGAGACTTGAGATATGAAACACCAAACTTTAGCTCACTTTAGGCACTTTAGTCACTTTAGGCACTCTTTCAATTATAACATATTTCCAGATACACTCTATTATGCAAAACAAAGCCAATTTCAGAAATGACAAAATGAACATAACCTTAAACATGATAAGCATTTACGAGAATTTGCCTCGCTCGCCGGGGCCAAAAAACAAACCCAATTCAAACCCAATAAAGCCAAAAACAAACCCAATTAAAGCCAAAACAAAGCCAATTCAAAGCCAATTGGAGCGAATCGCAAATCCTGAGCCTGTCGAAGGAACAAACCCAATTTTAAGACCCATAGGCGCACTAAATTTCTATGATAGTTTTTATCCGGCTGTTTTTTCGGCCAGATTCTGATAAAATAGACTCTTGGTTATGAGAAAAATAAAAAATCAAAATTTAGATCAGTTGCTGACACAGCTTAAATTTACCCCTGAAAAGAAACGCCTCAAGCAGCTTGAAGCCGCGGAAAACCTTTTTACGATTATAGACAGAAATAAAGAATATCCTTTCGAGTTTGTATTTTTTCGTATTACGGGCTTTCACCCTACAGAACCCGGTGCCGATGAGATCATCAAAGGCGATGTACTTTTGGACGACCTGCAAGTCTTCCTCTCTAAGCTGAGCGGCTGGCTCGCTCGTCCCGTCGATGAGCAGAAACAGAAAGTTTATACTACCGAACAGCTTGCTAAAATTGTGGGCGTTTCAACAAAAACCATATACCGTTGGCGGGACCGGGGTTTGTTGGCTAAAAAATTCATTTTTAACAACGGCAAAATACGTACCTGCTTTTTGAAGTCAACGGTCGATAAATTCCTAAAGGACAATCCCGACCTTCTCGCAAGCGCAAAAAACTTTGGACGCCTTACAAACGACCAAAAACAAAAAATTATAAAGCGGGCTGACAAACTTACAGACGAAACAAATCTCTCTCGTTACCAGATTATTAACAGGATAAGCTCTGAATTAGGCAAATGTCACGAAACCATCAGATACATACTGCTGAGTCCCGAAAAAAACAATGCTGATAAATCTGGCTCGACATATATATCCGGAGTAATTGCCCCGGCACAGGCCGCAGAGATTTACAGACTGTTCAAACAGGGCTGCAAAGTCCAGGAGCTGATGAAGCGATATAATCGAAATAAAAGCTCTATTTACCGGATTATAAATCGACGAAAAGCCAGGGCGCTTCTGGCAAGAAAGATTGAATTCATCCCCAGTGATGAATTTCTTAGAGAAGACGTCACAGAGAAAATTCTCGACAAACCAATCCATATAGAAAACAAATCTTCGACGGAACCGCTTAAACAATTCGAATTAGACGGGACGCATATTTTGCCGGAGTATCTGCAGATATTGAAGGATACCCCCGTGCTTACCAGGGAGCGTGAAGTCGAACTGTTCCGCAGATACAACTACTTAAAATATTTAGCCTTTCAAACACGTACGGGAATAAAACCGAATCTTGTCTCAGGCACCATTCTCAGTCGAATAGAGCACTATTTGGCCGAGGCTGAGGAAATCAAAAGGAGAATAGTAGAAGCAAATCTCCGGCTTGTTATCAGTATTGCAGGTAAACATATGGCAACCGGCACAGACTTTAGCGAGCTTGTAAGTAAAGGTAATTTCGCTTTGATTAATGCGGTCGAGGAATTTGATTATGCACTGGGTTTGCGATTCGGCAGGCGCGCTTCATTGAACATAGCGAAAGAGTACGCAAAGTTGTCCGGCAAAAGTACCGGTTCAATAAAGGCAAGATTAGGCACTCTAAAAAATCTTGAACGCGGTGCGCAAACATTGATGACACGAGATTTCGCGGCTATCGAACGGGCACAACAAAGCCTCACACAGGTTATCGAAGACAATCTCACCGAACGCGAGCAGCATGTAATCCTAAATCGTTTTGGCCTCATTGGTTCACCGGTAAAAAAGGAAACGAAAACCCTCAAGCAAATCGGCGAAAAGCTCGGCTTAACCAAGGAAAGAGTCCGGCAAATCGAACTGACCGCCCTGCAGAAACTAAGACAATCACTCAGCAGCGCAGAATTCGAACTGCTGACCGGCTAATATTTGCGTATTATAATATAATGCCAAATATAAGTCAAAAAACAAGCTGCCGTTCTTGACAAAATCACCTCAATAAGGTCAGCAATGAAGCGGACCTCAATGAAAAAATGCACTATCTGGTCGCGGTTTTACGGATGCGGTGAATATTTTCTGTAACCTCACGGCGTTTTTCTTTCAGGAATAAGTGAATGAAAACAAATCTGGAAATTGATTCATTGTAATATTTGAATTGTTAATCAAAACGAAAGGAGATGGTACGATAAATTAGTTCTTTGACAATCGAGCGATATTTTTCTTTTTCCCACCCTTTTTTGGGTGAGGGCGAAAAAAAGAAAAATATCTTACCAAAATACCAAGTTGGTGTTTAGCTTCAGTAGAAGAACAAGATGCTGGAGCAGAATAGGCCATAGGCTGCATTGTTTGCATGAGGCACTGCGACCTCGAAAAGGAGATTAATCAGACCTATGACCGAACCGCCATCATAAGGCATTGTGACCTTGCATAGGAGTTTGGTGGACACCGACAAAGAAAAGTTTGCTCCAGGTAATCGTCAAAAGGTTTTTAGATTTTGGAGATGCAAGTATGAGTTACCTTGGCGTTGATTTACACACTAACAGTTTTACAGTTTGCAGGCGGACTAAACAAGGCAAGAACAGCATTGGAACCTTTCAGATAGTTCGGATTGCCGATTTCCGCAAGACACTGCGTAAGCGTGATCTTGTGGCTGTAGAAGCGACGGGCAATACAGCCTGGTTCGTTTCACAGATTTGTGATCGCGTTAAAAAAGTAACAGTTGTAAACCCTTTTCAGTTTGAGGTGATACGCAGGTCGGTCAAGAAGACCGACAAGCATGATGCAAAGACGTTGGCATTTTTCCTAAGCAAGGACATGCTTCCCGAGGCACGAATGAAGACTAAAGAAAACGCACAATTGCATTCGTTGGCGACAACACGGGACAAGTTGGTCAAGCAGCGTACAGCTTTGATCAACAAGATTCATAACGTGCTCAACAGCTATGGTATAAAGTTCAAGAAGGAATCGCTCGGCAGCGAAAAGGGCTTAAAGTCGGTCTGGGCTTATGGTTGGGATGTGATCGTCAGAATCGAGCTTGAGGCTCTTATCGATCAAATCCGCAGCCTTAACAAGAGTATAAAGACACTTGACAAGGAAATGAGCAACCATGGCCAAAAGCTTAAAGGCCATAAGAATCTGACGAGCATCAAAGGTATTGCCGACAGGTCCGCTACAGTGCTTTTGTCTGTGATAGGCGACGTCAATGACTTTGCGGATGAGAACAAGCTGGCTGCTTACTTTGGGATCGTACCCAGGGTCTCGGACTCTAATGAAACAGTTCGGCACGGCAGAATAACCAAGCACGGTTCAAAGCTGGGCAGAACAACACTGGTGCAGTGTACGCTGGTCGCCAAACGCTACAGCCCATACTTGCGACAGTATTATGAACGGATAAAAAGCCATCGTGGCAGCGGCAAAGCAATAATAGCAACAGCAAGAAAGTTCCTGGGGATCATATACAATACCTTGAAGAATGACTGGATATTCGAAGATTTCCCAAACTTCGTGTTAGTAAACAGTTAGGGAAAATATATTAAATATTGGAGTAGACTTTTAACATAGGAGATTTATTATGTTTACATCTGAAAAATGGCAAGACGCTATCAAAGGAAACAGGATTTACTTTTTAGACAATCTAAGAACTTTCATGATTTTTTTGGTGGTATTAGTTCATGCCGGCGATGTTTATGAAAGTACCGGCATGTGGGGTTCTTTCTGGATTGTTGATGATTCTACTACCAACAATATATCCGGCCTTTTAGGTCTCATCCTGGATATTTTCTTGATGGCTACCATGTTCTTTATTTCAGGTTATTTGGCCCCGGCGTCCCTGAAAAGCAAGAAAGGGTGGACATTTATCAAAAGTAAATTTACAAGGCTCATTCTTCCCTGGATCATCGGTGTTTTGACTCTAATTCCACTTTACAAAGTAATATTCTTGTTTTCCAGAAATCTACCTCAAGAACACTGGACCACCTACTTTCACTTTAGCAAGGGGAATATCAGCGGCCAAAGCTGGTTATGGTTCCTCCCTGTGTTGTTTTTGTTCAACATCCTCTATCTGCTTTTTTCTAAAGCAAAGATCAGGGTCCCAAACATTTCACTAAAGGGCGCTGTGTTTGTCACCTTTTTAATTGGATGGGTTTATAGCGCCGGCATGGATATATTCGGCCTTCGGGGTTGGACAAAAATCGGTTTGCTCGATTTTCAAAATGAAAGGTTATTGATATACTTCATGGTTTTCCTGTTGGGGGCCCTATGCTTTAGGCTGAAGATATTTGACGCAAAGCCTAAAAGCAAGATGCTTTACCACATCGTGAACTCGATTGCCTGGATCCCAGTCACTGCTTACATCTTTTTCCTGATCTTTCCTGTGGTCATCAGCCCAGGTAATTAAATATTTTCAAAGATCATCGACAGATCGATCGTTTGGTTCTGCTTCCACCTTTCATTGCTCTGCCTGGTGTACTTGATGATTGAAACCTTCTGGCGGTATTTAGATAAGCCTGGAAAAATATGGAATGAACTGAACAAGAATTCTTACTATGTTTATATCATTCATGTGATAGTTATGGGTGGTATAGCATTAGTTATGCTTGATACCGCGATTCCTTCACTATTGAAGTACCTAATTTTGACAGTATCAACTTATGCAGCATGTAATTTGATAGTTTCTTTTTACAGGAAAGTCATTACATCGGAAATATTTACTAATAGAATGGAGGAATCAACAATGAAAACAGTAACGACAGCAATGCTTATAGTCATACTCCTTAACGTGACCGGTTGCCCAAAGCAGGAGAACTCAGACAAGGAAAAAAGGGCTCCGCGTGTAAGCCTCCACGTGGCAGCTCTTCAGGGGAATCTTGATGCAATTCGTCAGTACATAAATGCGGGCTCTGACCTGAATAAGTAAAGATGCGTATGGGTCCAGTCCCCTGATTGTTGCGGTAACATTCGGCAAGACTGAAGTTGCAAGGGCGTTGATCGATACCGGGGCTGATATGAAAATCACAAACAACGGAGGATCAACTCCGCTTCACATCGCCGCTTTACTTTGCCGCACCGAGATTGTCGATGCCCTGCTGAACAACGGCGCTGACAAAAATGTACTCAACAAAGCCGGACGTACTGCGTTGGAGACCGTTGCAGGTCCTTTCGATGATTTCAAAGGCATCTATGACAGAATTGGAAAGGACCTTAGGCCGCTGGGATTGAAACTGGACTATGAGCGGATTAAAAGCACCCGGCCCAGGATTGCGGAGATGCTTAGGTAGATATAACATTATAATGAGGTACGACAATAAAGTGTTCAACCTGATCAAACTGCCTTGCTTTAATTTAAGTTCAAAGGAAAAACTAATTGTCCTGTGTATCGTCTCAATTACAATGTAAGCGGTTTGGCAGATTAACTTAA
The DNA here is from genome assembly GCA_019456195.1 of Planctomycetota bacterium. Lineage (GTDB taxonomy): Bacteria > Planctomycetota > Phycisphaerae > Sedimentisphaerales > Anaerobacaceae > NIOZ-UU13. The sequence goes on from VRUK01000105.1 coordinate 6,074, forward strand.
GTGTTAGGTTTCGCAAACTTATAGGTTACTCAAAGTGACCGATGGTTGAGATTAATATTGTTAAAAACAGCAAACAAGAATGGCCTACTCAGATGATAACACTTGTATCGGCAAGTAATTATCATAAGAGAGGCCACATGATTACAATCGGCAAAATTCCAAAAAAACTGCAAGGTTTTTTCAGGCCTGTTAAAAAGCAGGTTTCCGAACATGTGTACGGCTATTTCTGGTCTATGGTACTGTCTATATGCATCAGTCATGGCAGTACGATTGAAAAACTCGTCAAGTTGTTGCGGAACAGTACTCATCGCACCAATCACGGCGAATTCCTCTGGCGAAGCATCTGGGATGAATCGATAGTAATGCAGCAAATCGCCCTGGATATGCTCACGAGTCTCTTCAATAAAAAGGACCGCCATTTATTTTTCATTATCGATGATACCCAAACCCTTAAACGAGCCCAAAAGATGCAAGCCGTTGGTAAACTTCACCACCACGCCACCGGAAAGTATGGAACCGGCCATACTATCGTGAAGGTTGCTTTGTATTACCGAGGTGTTACTATCCCGTGGGGTTCGTGGTTGTACGTCAAAAAAGAACATGCCGCTGGGCTGAAAATTCCATTCTGCAAGCTTACAGAGATAGCGGCCGAGACAATAAGATGTGCGTGTTTGCCGGAGACTTTTGAAGTTACGGTGTTGTTTGACGCTTTTTATCTTTGCCCCAATGTGGTCAATGCCTGCAAAGAGCGAAAATGGCATTATATAAGCGTAGGAAAGTCTAATAGATGGTTTACGGTTGGTTCGGTTAAACGCAAACTTGCTAAGTACGGCAGAAATGTTCTGCGAAACAGCGGCATCTGGTGCAACATTACCGGTCTGCGTAAAACTAAGAAATACAGACTGGCTGAGCGAATCGGTAAGTTGAATAAGTTGGGTACGGTCAAGATAATTTTCTCCCGTCGTAAGGGGCAGGATAAACATATCGCAATTGTCACTGATGATCTGCGTGCTTCGATGAGAAGCGTTGTAGCTGACTATCTGAAACGCTGGTCTATTGAGATGCTGATCAAGGACGAGAAACAGCATTTGGGGCTGGGCGATTATCGCGTATTGCGATACCGGGCTGTGGTTAGACACCTGCGGCTGGTTGATTGTGCCTATGCCTGCCTGACCCACGTAGGGATTAAAGCCTATCGTGCACAAGGCCAAAACAAATCCAAGAAAGTGCTGCGACTTGAGCCGATTAGCAAACTCAAAGACAGAATGCGTCGGATAGTCTGGCAGGAGAACGTTCAAGATGTTATAAAATATAGTCATGAAAAACCTGTTATCCGCCGCCTGGAAAAACTCCTCGCGGCATAAAATCGGTCAGTTTTGTAGGTTAGATGGTGGTGAACTATATTGAAAATGGCCGGAACAAAGCAATCATGGAGGAATACTTATGAAAGCAATTGTATGCATAAAATCAGGCCCGCCGGACGTACTTGAACTTAAAGAGGTGGAAAAGCCTGTTCCCAGGGACAATGAAGTATTGGTAAAAGTACACGCGTCAACGGTAACGATTGGGGACGCGATCATTCGCAATATCCCCCGTCTGATCCTGCTTCCGGTGGGATTATTGTTCGGTTTTAAGAGTAAAAAGATAACCGGACATGAGTTTGCCGGTGTTGTTGAGGCTATGGGCAAGGAGGTGAAGCTGTTCAAGGAAGGAGATGAGGTTTATGGTACTACCACCGGTTTGAGCGGTGGCGGTAATGCCGAGTATGTGTGCGTGCCGGAGGAGTGGAAGATGGGGGTAGTTGCAAAAAAGCCGGCAGCCATGACCTTTGAGGAAGCCGCGGCCGTTCCCATCGGGGGGATGACCGCGCTGCAGATCCTGAAGAAAGGTAATATCCGGCCGGGGCAAAAAGTCCTTGTCTATGGCGCTTCCGGGTCGGTAGGCACGTATGCTGTTCAGCTTGCCAAGAGCTATGGGGCGGAAGTTACTGGTGTATGCAGTACCACGAATTTAGAAATGGTGAGGTCCCTGGGAGCGGAAACAGTAATTGATTACACCAAAGAGGATTTTACCCGGAACGGTGAGAAGTATGATGTGATATTTGATGCGGTTCGCAAGATCAGGTCCTCACGCTGTAAAGGCTCGCTTAAGGAAAGCGGGTGCTTCCTTTCCTCCAGAACCCCCACAAAAGAACTGACTGAATACCTGAAATCCCTTATAGAGCTTATTGAAGAGAGAAAGATAAAGGCGGTCATAGACAGGCGCTATCCGTTGGAACAGACTGCCGAGGCCCACCGGTATGTCGACAAAGGACACAAAAAGGGAAATGTAGTAATAACTTTGGAGGCATTATGTTCCAGGAACTGAAAGAAATTAATTCCCGTCCCACTCCTTTTCAATTTTATACAGCCGATGAGCTATGGACTGATGAGCATACATCAAAACAAATGCTTGAATACCATTTAAATGAATCAATTGATGTCTCATCTCGAAACAAGAGTTTTATTGATTGTTCTGTAGAATGGATAGTTTCCCGTTTCGGAGTGGACGAAAGTATGAAAATCGCTGACTTTGGCTGCGGGCCGGGCCTATACACAACAAGATTGGCAGAACGGGGCGCAATTGTCACAGGGATTGATTTCTCAGAAAATTCCTTAAGACATGCAAAGCAGGTGGCAGAAGAAAAAGGTCTTAATATTAATTATGTTCTAACGAATTACTTAGATTTTGATACAACAGACAGATTCGATCTTATCACAATGATCATGTGTGATTATTGTGCTTTAAGTCCTGAGCAAAGAAAAAAACTGCTCTCGCATTTCCGCTCCTTGTTGAAACCTGAAGGTTCTGTTTTGCTGGATGTGTATTCTCTGAACAGTTTTAACCAAAAAGAAGAATCAACAAGCTATGAACTCAATCATTTAAATAGTTTCTGGTCCCCTGACGATTATTATTGCTTTGTTAACACATTCAAATACGACAGCGAGCAGGTAATTCTTGATAAATATACGATTATCGAAAAAGCACGAAAGCGTGTGGTTTATAACTGGCTACAGTATTTCAGCGAAGATTCCCTGAGAAATGAATTTGAAGGAAACGATTTTAAGATTGAAGCATTATACTCAGACGTTGCCGGTAAAGCCATTACTTCAGACTCAACAGAAATTGCTATAGTTGCCTCTTGCTTTCAATAGGGACTGAAGCATTTTGTATGATTCCAATTGCTCATGTATTGCCTTCATTTTACGGTGTCGCTGGTCTGGTCATCGGAGGTTTTTCAGCTTGTGATTCGGCGCCGCCGCGTTAAGATAAGCGTATGAAAGATTCGTCCGGCCGGCGACAATTTGCCACCACGCACTGGAGCCTGGTGGGCGCGGCTAAACCCGGCGAGGTGAGCCATACCCGCGTCCGAGAGGCGCTCGAGGAACTTTGCCGGGCTTATTGGTATCCTCTGTATGTCTTCGTGCGAAGCCGGGGGTATTCAGCGGATGACGCCCAGGACCTTACGCAAGCCTTTTTTGCACAAATCATCGAAACGGGCGGATTTGCCTCGGCGGATCGGGAGCGGGGCCGGTTCCGCTCTTACTTGCTGGGCGCGATGAAGCATTTCCTGGCTAATGAATGGCATCGGGCCCAAACGCAGAAGCGCGGCGGCCAGGTGCAAATCATCGAATGGGATGCGCTTGATCCGGAGGGTCGATACACCGGAGCATCGGAGCAGTCGGATAATCCGGAACATTTGTTCGATCGCGAATGGGCTCTGGAGACTATTGCCGTGGCCCTGCAAGAGCTGCGCGACGAAATGGCAAATGCCGGCAAGGGCGAACAGTTTGACGCGCTCAAGGGCAACCTAACGGGGGAAGATGAGTCGCCCCGGGAGGAAATTGCGGCGCGACTGGGCATGAGTGAGGGTGCGGTCAAGGTTGCTGTGCACCGGCTGCGGCAACGCTACCGTAAGCTGCTTCGGGCAGCTATCGCAGAGACGGTCAGCAATGAAGCGGACCTCGACGATGAAATGCGCTATCTGGTTGCGGTTTTACGGAAGCGGTGAATTCTGCCAAATGAAAGTAGAAAAATTATGAAAGAACGAAGATACGATATCGATTGGCTGCGGGTTGTCGCAATGCCGGCAGTCTTCATCTTCCACTGTGTCCGCTTTTTCGATACAGAACTCTTCAATTTTCCATTAAAAAACGCCGAGACGAGCTTCGTGGTGGATGTGTTAAGGGGTAGTTTGCTCTGGCCCTGGCTTATGGAACTCTTCTTCCTGCTTTCCGGCGTCGGCTCCTGGTACGTATTGAGATCCAGGCCCGGCGGGAAGTATCTATGGGAGGAGAGGAGCAAGCGGCTTCTGATACCTCATCTATACGGTGGGCTTGTTTTTCCTCTGCCTGCCTCAGTTCTACATCGATTCCTTTAGTAATCAGAGGATTAGCAGTACCTTCTGGGAGAGTCTTCCACTCTATTTTAGCCGATGGGAACTTCATTTTGAATCACTCCATGGCCTACTTCCGGTGCCCTATGGCGGTCATTTGTGGTTTCTTCAATATCTGTTTCTTATCTCGTTGGTGACTCTGCCGCTGCTTCTTTGTCTCAAATCAAAACCTGGTCAACGCTTGATCGAAAGACTGGCCGAGTGGCCTAATCGCCGGGGCGGCATATTTCTGTTCTTTATACTCGTGGCACTCATGCTGATCTTCTTCGAAGGCGCACGTAACGGTGGATCAAGCACCTGGGGCGCTTTCCTGTGGTACGCTACCTTTTTTGTCATAGGCTACATCATAGCAGCCGACAAACGCTTCGCCGATAGTATTAAGAGACATGGATGGGTCTGCCTGGCCCTGTGGATTGTACTTTGCGGCGTAGTGCCTTTTTTCCTATCGCTATTAAACTCTGACCAAATGCCGGGTAAAGGACACTTCTCATTGATGGACATGCCCTATCAAATCTTATTGAATATGAGAAATAATTCGCGAGGAGGCAGTTTCTTCGCGGTCTTCTTTATGCTGAGTCTGGGGGCAAAGTACCTGAATTTCAACAATAAGGTGCTGGCCTACGCCAACGAGGCGGTGCTGCCCTTCTACCTGCTCCACCAGACGGTCATCGTATGCGTCGGTTGGTTCGTGATCCCCTGGAATATGGGTATCCTGCCTAAGTTTCTGATCATCGCCTTGGTATCGTTCCCCTTGATATTGCTCCTGTACGAGCTACCCATCAGACGTTTCAACGTGGTGCGGTTCTTCTTCGGCATGCGACCAAAGAAGAAATGTGGAAAAACAGGAATGTAATCTATTTTTTCTGTAACCTGGCGGTGTTTTTCTTTCAGGAAGAAGTGAATGAAACTTAGAGAGCTTAACAATTTGGAGATTGATTCATGAACACTTCCGAAAAGGATAAATGCAATCGCTGTGGAGCGGTGATTCGGCGCGAATCAACCGAAAATCTCTGCCCCGCCGGCCTCTTGTCGGGCGCCCTGGAGCCGCCCGGCGGCAAGTTCGAGACCGTATCGCTGGCGCCGGGCGAATCACTGTTGCTTTATGGGCCCTCGGAATTCCCCTGTGAATTCGGCGACTATCGATTGCTTGGATTGCTCGGGCGCGGTGGAATGGGCACGGTTTACGAAGCTGAACAACTCACCACTGGGCGTTGCGTCGCCTTGAAAATGCTGGGGCAACAACTGGATTCGCCGGACATGCGGCAGCGGTTTCTCCGCGAAGGCCGCCTCGCCGCGGGCGTTAACCATCCGAACAGTCTCTACATTTTCGGCAGCGAGGAAATCGAGGGCCTCCCTGTGATCACGATGGAGATCGCCGGGGCCGGCACTCTCAAGGACAAACTTAAGAAACGCGGTCCGCTGGCGGTGACTGAGGCGGTGGACGCAGTCCTCGACGTCATCTCCGGCCTGGAATCCGCCTTCGCGAGCGGGGTGCTGCACCGCGACATCAAGCCTTCCAACTGCTTTGTCTGCCCGGACGGTTCAGTGAAGGTGGGCGACTTCGGCCTTTGGGTCTCCACCCTGGCCAGGACCGATACTTTTGTCACTGCCCACGGCAAGATTATGGGCACCCCAGCTTATGCGTCGCCCGAACAGTTGCGTGGTGATACTTTGGACTTGCGAGCCGATATTTACTCGGTTGGGGCAACGCTTTTCACCCTGCTGACCAACCGGGCACCCTTCGAGGGAGACAACGCGGTGCAGATGGTTGCCAACGCAGTCAACAAAAAACCGAAACCGCTGACCGAGTTGTGTGAAGACATGCCGCCCGGCCTTGAGCGGGTGGTGACCCGCTGCCTCGCCAAAGAACCGGAAGGGCGCTACGCCGACTACACGGCGCTGCGCAATGCGCTGCTGCCTTTCAGTTCCAAAGAACCGGAGCCTGCGTCGGTGAAGATCCGTGTGTCAGCTGGCTGGATCGATTACTTAATCGCCTTTTTGCCTCCCTATGTGACACTCATGCTTATCGTCGGTGGGGAGAAGTTACTTATTCGACCTCTTGTCGAACGCACCCTGTATTCGGCGAGATACTACATTGCGCTGTTCAGCCTCGGTTTCCTTTACTTCAGTATCGTTGAGGGGATCTGGGGCGGAGGCCTGGGCAAGCGGCTCAAGGGATTGCGCGTAGTGTGCACAAACGGCCGGCCGCCCGGCATCGGACAGGCGCTGATCCGGATCCTTATTCCTATTGGCTGTATTGAAGGTGTCCGAATGCCCCTGATGATGGCATTGATCTCCGATGCCGACTGGACCGGGCTTCAGACCGTGCTTCTTATAGTCACCGCCAACATCTGCGCTTAGATTCCGGTTTTGTTGACATTGAGAGCACGCCGAGAAAACGGTTTTGCCACTGTTTGGGACCTTGCCAGCGGAACAAGGGTGGTGGTGAAGCCGAAGGGCACCGTGCGACCGTCGCTTGAGCCTGCAACTGGGCCGGAGATTCCTGTCGAGGGTGTGGATTCGCTTGGACCTTATAAGATCATTAAAGAGATGGTTCCTCGAGAATGTATCATCGCGGCCGATCCCGTGCTGCGCCGCCAGGTCTGGTTGCTGCGGCGAACTTCATCGGAGCTTTCCCTTGCTCGACGAAATCTTGCCAGGTACAGCCGTTTACGCTGGCTGCAGAAGGTAGAGACAGCCGAAGCCACCTGGGATGCTTTTGAGGCGACTGAAGGGACGCCGTTTCCCAGTCTGGTCGAAGAGGGGAAACTTGTGCCCTGGGGAACTCTGCGCCATTGGCTCGGCGACCTGGCGTCGGAACTATGGGACGCGACAGGGGATAAGACTCTGCTCGCCGAACTGAGCCTTGATCATGTCTGGGTGACCACACAAGGGCACGCCGTCCTGCTCGACGAACCCTGGCCCGGTGTCAAAACCCGTGCCGAATGCATTGGTGTTGGAGACCTCGCCGGCCAACAGCGTTTCCTGAACGCCGTCGCCGCTTGCGTGGAATCAACCAGTCTGCCTCTTCATGCCAGGAGAGTGCTGCAGAATCTTGAGAATGGGAAGTTCGAAAAACTCAGCTTCCTCACCGGCATCCTACGTGGACTCCTGAACAAACCCGCTGAGGTTAGCAGGGGGATTCGAGCTGGGTCGATCTTCATGCTGCCTGGCTATATTTGGATCGCAGTCTTTGTCGGATACTATCATGATAAGCAGTGGAATGACTCTCTGGTGGGGGGCGTCATCATTTCTGCTCTGGTGGTATTAGGCACCATAGCGTTGATTCAACTTCTGAGACTGGCGTTCCGGAGTACCGTTAGTCACTCCATCTTCAGATTGGCGGTGGTCAACGCCAAAGGAGGACCGGCAAACAGAGTAACGCTGCTGCGGCGCTGGGCGATTGTTTGGCTTCCACTGTTTCTTCCAATGTTGTTCGTGGCATTGTTGATTAAAAGGGCCGAAAGTATCGCCTTTATTTCCGCTCTTGTACTGCTTCTCATATGGATCAGCGCAGCGGTCTATGCCGTTATTGTTCCCAATCGCGGATTGCACGACCGGTTGGCGGGCACCTGGGTGGTGCGGCGTTGAATCGTAAGTTTATCGAGATATCAGAGACCGTCAGTCAATGGTCAACGGTATAGATATAAAGATTGATCCTGTGGGTGAGCTTGATTGTTAGAAATTTCGTGATTGAATCCTCAGAAGACTGCGTCGGTTTTTTTTGCATTGCTTTTCTCCGTAACTGGTTTATATTTACCGCAGAAATATTACTCGTCTCGGCGATGGCCGGGGCGGAGTAGGATCAGTGAAATTATAAGTTCCCGGATTGATTCTCACAAGGAGAAAGAAGTGGATACAATTGGTTTCATCGGCGCCGGTAATATGGCTGAGGCCCTGATAAAGGGTGTAATAAACGCCAAACTTTATACCCCTGAAAATGTTTTCGTAAGTGATATCAGAGCTGAGCGACTTAAATTCCTCGCTGAAAAGTATAGTGTAATTACCTGCGAAGAAAACAGTGAGCTGGCGGCGAAGGCTCAGACGGTCGTCTTAAGTATCAAGCCGCAGAATATGACCGATGCGCTGGAAAGTATAAAAGCCTCTATCGGCAGTGAAAAACTTGTTATATCCATTGCGGCAGGTATAAAGGTTGCCAATATAACCACCGTTCTGGGGGATATTGCAATAGTTCGTGTTATGCCCAATACTCCGGCGCTGATCGGGCAGGGGGCCGGGGCATTGTTTGCCAATGAACGGGCAAAGCCGATGTTACATAAGGCTGTGGTAATTTTGTCGGCGGTCGGCAAGGCGGTTATTGTTGATAATGAAGATTTAATAGATGCCGTAACGGCCCTGAGCGGCAGCGGGCCTGCCTATTATTTTCTTTTAATGGAAGAAATGATAAAGGCAGGTATCCGATTAGGTCTGCCTGAAGATATAGCGAAAGATTTGGTCTTGCAGACCGCTAAAGGGGCGGGTCTGCTTGCTGTCGAAGCTGATAAAAACGGTGAAAGCCCCGCCGTTCTTCGCCAAAAGGTTATCTCCCCCGGCGGAACGACCGAAGCGGCTCTGAAAGTTTTTGCCGCAAATGATTTCAGCCGACTGATAGCCGATGCCCTGACGGCAGCCTGTGACAGGAGCAAAGAACTATCAGGCTGACCTGCTGTGACGGGTGCGGCAGGGAGAGTTTATTCGATGACAATTGCCTCGACCGGGCATTCATCGGCAGCCTGCTGAACGGCTTCTTCGTACTCTTTCGGAACTTCCTCGACAATAACTATGGCCATTTCATCGCCCATATCGAAAACTTCCGGACAGGTATCTACGCAAAGCCCGCAGGCAGTGCAGGTATCCTCAATTTTCACTATCATAATCATTCCCTTTCGTAGTAGAACCAGCCACAGGCGGCTCTTGAATATTTGTTTTTATCATCGATTATTGAATTTACTATCCCCGGGAAAAATGTCAATTTAATATTTATGTGGAAATAGCCATCTTCTCTGTTATACTACCAATATATTCCGAGTAAATATAGAATCAGTAGTGTAAAAAAATAATCAATAATTGATTTTGGGGCCGGGTCCCATGCAAGCCGAGCCCGCGAATCTGGTCAGGCGGGGAACCGAGCAGCCATAAGCGTGTCGCTTGGTTGTGCTGTGGGTAAACCCGGCCACCTTTTTTCAATGATTATTGATGAATGATAAATGATTAATGGAAAGTTAACAAAGTAGAACAAATGACGGAAAATGATCTAAAAGAGCGAACTTCACAATTTGCACATCGTTGTGTTAAATTGAGTCTTGCTCTTCCTACAACTGATTTAGGTAATCATATCAGAAAGCAGTTCATTAGATTCTCCACCTCTGTTGCTTCAAACTATCGGGCTGCTTGCATTGCACAATCAAAGGCAGATTTTGCTTCTAAGTTGAGTATTGTGATTGAGGAAGCTGATGAATCCTGCTTTTGGATGGAATTTATAATTGTGGAAAAATTACTTAGTGAAAAACAAGTTGTTGATTTATTAAGAGAAGGTCAGGAGTTGACCGCTATTTTTATCAAGTCGAGGAAAACGACGAAAGATAGAAGTTCAGAATTTGTTACAGTATAAATGAGCTTTATGTGAAATAATCAATAATCATTAATCACTAATCGTTTGAAAATGGCATATACAGTTCTTGCAAGAAAATACAGGTCGCAGACGTTTGACGATGTTGTCGGTCAGGACCCTATAGCTCAAACTTTGAAGAATGCTATAAAGACCGACAGGGTTTCGCACGCTTACCTTTTTTCCGGTACTCGGGGCGTCGGCAAGACGACTATGGCCCGCATCCTGGCGAAAGCTTTAAATTGTCTTGCCGTCGATAAGCCGACCACGAAGCCGTGCTGTAAGTGTGATAGCTGTACTGCGATAAATATCGGCGAAGATATTGACGTTATCGAGATAGACGGTGCATCAAACAACAGGGTCGATGAAATTCGAGAGCTTCGTGAGAATGCAATCTATCGGCCTGCGCGTTCGAGATTCAAGATTTACATTATCGACGAAGTCCACATGCTCACTACTTCGGCCTTCAACGCTCTCTTAAAGACACTAGAGGAACCGCCCAGTCATATAAAGTTTATTTTCGCAACCACCGAGCCGAACAAGGTCATAGCTACAATTCAATCGAGATGCCAGAGATTCGACTTCAGCAATATAGGGCCTGCCTCGATAGCCGGGCAGTTGAAGGCTTTGCTCAAAAAGGAAAAGATAAAGTACGAAGAGGATTTGCTGCTGCCCCTGGCGAAAATGGCGAACGGTTCGATGAGAGACGGCCTGAGTCTGCTCGATAGAATGATAAGCACCGGCATCGAACCTTTGAACAGCCGGATACTCGAAGAGTTTTTAGGCTGTCCGAACAGCGAGAAAGTCTGGAATCTCATCGGGCAAATCGGCGACAGCGACCCAGCCGGGACACTTGCGGCGATAGAGGATTTAATTTGTACCGGTATAAGCGAGGCCCAGGTCGTTGATTCACTTATCGATTATATGCGAGATCTGATGGTGGTAAAATCCACGGGCACCGATAGCAAGCTTGTGATTTTAACCGACCAGCAGCGAAAGAGGGCGGGAGAATTAGCTGAAAAATTTGACGTTGCTGCGCTTGTTTACAACATTTCTACGCTGGAAAAACTGCGATGGACAATCAAAAACAGTGATACAAGCCGGGCACTGCTGGAAGCTTCGATGTTGAGATTTGCCTTGAGCGAGCATTTCCTGAATGTTGATGAGCTTCTTTCTCAATTGCGCTTGAGCGCATCGTCCGGCATAAAAAAAAACCTTCCGCCAGGCGGTAACATACCAATAAAGGCTATAGCTCAGCCGGATAAATCCAAAACCAGTAAGCGCCAGTCATCAAATAACGCCTCACAAGTTACGAGCATCGAGCCGGAAGCCTCATCCGGACATACTGATATACACTCGATGAAAGATAATTGGCAAAGTCTCCTGGGAGTTATTACTACTAAACTCGGACCGGGTACCAGTGGGCTCCTAAGCTCCGCTGTGCCGGCTCGATTTGAAAACGGCGTCTTAACGCTTGAGTTCGGCGCATCGGCTAAGATGCAGAAAAATATGTGCGAAAGTAATGGTCGAGCCGAGCAAATCCAGACTTTGCTGAGCGAGCAGTTCTCAACACCTCTGAGATTGAAGTTTGAAATCGCAGCCGGGCAGACAAAAGCCGAAATTAAAAAAAAACAACCTAAGACCACCGGCCAAAGAAGAAATGAGATGATTAACAACCCCGCTGTCAAAACTGTCCTTATGGGACTGGATGCAACAATCACTAGTGTGGAAGAAGACTAAAATTAGCTATTGTTTAATGATGGATTATTTCATTTATGAGCGGCGTTTATACTGAAAGTTTGAACAAACTTATCGGTGAGTTTGAGAAGCTCCCCGGAATAGGACCTAAAACCGCCGAAAGGCTGGCTTTTTATATACTAAAAGCACAACCTGCGGAAGCTATGGTGCTTGCTGATGCCATCAGGGATGTCAAGGACAAGATCAAACACTGCCAAACCTGTTACAATCTCTCGGAGCAATCGTTTTGCCAAATATGTTCCGACGAAAGACGGGACAAGAGTATTATATGCGTTGTCGAGCAGTCAAAAGACATCATAAATCTCGAAAAGACCGGGGCCTGCAAGTGGGTCTATCATGTCCTCGGCGGCCATATCGCTCCGCTTGACGGAATCGAGCCGGGCGATTTGACTATCGAGCAGCTTCTCGACAGGGTGTGCAGGAGTGATGTAGAAGAAGTGATAATGGCGACCAATCCTAATATGGCCGGCGACGGCACTGCACTTTATATAAGCTCACTGCTTAGAACCGCAGGCGTAAAGATCACACGATTGGCAAGGGGGCTTCCCTCCGGCAGTACCATTGAATACGCAAGCGGTAAAATTCTTACCGATGCTATTATTGGCCGGCGGGAATTAGAGTAATTTTCATCTTTGTTCGTAAAGTTTCTCAATTACGCCTCGAATATTGACGAAATTCTACAGTGTGTTTATGATATAATATAAAGGCGGGAATAACCGTCGAAATAACGAATTTTTTCAGGTGTATCTATGAGACTGGAGATGAGAGCTCAGATGCGGATGGAGCAGAGAATGAAGCTCGCTCCGCATATGATACAATCGATGGAGATTCTCCAGCTTCCAATCCTTGCTCTTCAGGAAAGAATAGAGCAGGAGCTTAACAGTAATCCTGTTCTGGAAATGACCGAGCCGGCAAATCCTGAAGAGGACGATTCTAACGAACAACAGCCTCAGGATGATATAGAAGAAAAAGACCTCGTCGTTAGCAAGGACAACAATAAAGTAGAAGATTTCGAACGCCTTGAGAATCTGAGTGATAGTTTCAAGGACTATTTGAACGAGTCCGGACCCTATCGGAAGCGGGCTTCCAGTGACGACCCGGACAAAAAACTTGAGGCGATAAAGAATACCGCAGCCCGGCCCCAGTCGCTGCACGAATATTTGAGTGAACAGTGGGGATTAGTGGATGCCGAACCAGCCGTGAAAAAAGCCGGCGATATGATTATAGATTATATCGATGGCAGAGGGTATCTGTCCGTAAGGTTGGAGCAATTGCACAATAAGGACAAAGGCGATTTCACTATCGACGATTTGAATGAAGCACTGGAGCTTGTGCAGGAATTAGAGCCCGCAGGAGTTGGCGCACGAGACCTGAGAGAGTGCCTGCTTATCCAGATGGCACAAAGCGGTGAAGATATGACCTTTGAATCCCGCCTGATTACTGAGCATATGAATGAGCTGCTTGAAAATAAACTGCCGGATATCGCAAAAAAGATGAATTGCGGCATCGACATTATCAATCGGGCCATCATGCGTTTGAGCAAGCTTGACACTTCGCCTGGAATGCAGATCGGGCGGGATCAAAACCACCCCATTACTCCGGATGTGATAGTTGAATTATTGGATAATTCGGACCAGTATTTTGTACGACTGGCTGATTATGATTTGCCGCGATTGAGAGTAAATGACAACTATGCAAAAATGGCAAAAGATATAAAAACCCCCGATAAAACGAAAAAGTTTTTGCAGAATAATCTGCGCTCAGCCCAATGGATTATTGATGCGATAGAGCAGCGAAAGAGTACACTGTTGAAGGTAACAAAAGCTATAGTCAGGTTTCAGAAGGATTTCTTTGAGAAGGGGCAGTTATATCTTCACCCGCTGCCGATGTCAAAAATTGCAGACGATGTTGGTGTTCATCTGGCCACTGTCTCCAGGGCAGTTGCCGGCAAATACGTCCAGTGTTCCTGGGGCATTTTGCCGCTGCGCAAATTCTTTAGCGGCGGCACCGAAGATGTTCACGGAGCCAGCTTAAGCTGGGAGGCTATTAGGGCCAAGCTTCAGCAGATTATCGACGCTGAGGACAAAAGAAAACCCTTGAATGACGAGCAGATACGTGAGAAATTATCAGAACTCGGCATTACAAATTTAGCCAGGCGCACCGTTGCAAAGTACCGCAAACTCTTGAACATACCGGCTGCGAGGTTTAGAAAAAAATATTAATTGCAAAATTAACGATACGATCAAAGAAGTAGTTTATTTTGAGAATAGAACATTTTTTCGTTTGAGCCGTATTTATTTGTAAAATATAATTCGTTAAATGGCGAAGTATAGGAGATATTTTGATGCTCGATTTCATTAATATGACCAAAGCCCTCTCGGATGAAAACAGGGTCCGGGCCATGATGATGCTCCGCAACGGCGAGCTTTGTGTCTGCCAGTTGATTGGGATGCTGGGCCTGGCTCCTTCGACTGTTTCAAAGCATATGTCTATTCTCAGGCAGGCCCGATTAGTCCAGGTTCGCAAAGAAGGCAGGTGGATGTATTATCGCTTGCCCGATGGAGATGCTCCCCAACGTGTTCTTGAAGCGA
>VRUK01000106.1 GCA_019456195.1 Planctomycetota bacterium
GATCTGTGAAAAATAATATTGGGCAATTCTCCCACCATAAAGAACACCGCAATCCTTGTGCCGAACAGGATTGTGACAAAGAGCTTATTCCTGGGCTTTGGTATTACGACGACGGATACAATGAAAATCCAGAATACGACAAGATAATCGAGGAATTGAGGCCAACAGAAAAATAGGAACAGTGAAATGGGGGCAGTCACGAATGGTGGTTCTTTAAGAGTCTTCGGGGTGATGTGCAATCTGAATAATGGTATATAAACGAAAAATCAGGAGGCATCGAGCAGTTAAAAACATCAGGCCAATAAAAGCGGATAAACAGCCAGGTCTATGTGAGAAGCATTTCCGGATATTTGCCTTTGGTGTAATCTTGATTTTAATTCTCACACGCGTATTCGATTTTTCTCTTAAGCCGGCATCGTACAAGGGGCTCTTCATAAACCGGCCGTACTACGGCCTGCATAGCTGGGCCACGGCCAACAGGGCCAGGGCCGCCAGAAACCATGTCAAATACGGTCTGGGCTATACTAAGGGGTACCATACCCTGGCAGTAGGGGATCCACCGCCGGCTCATCCCCAGCGCTATGTCAGGCACCCATCGCTTGTGACGTTGATCACTGCTTTTGGCATGTTGCTGTTCGGCACCGAAGAATGGCAGGTTCGCCTATTCGACTTGATACTGTCCGTGCCGGTTTTGCTATTGATCATGCTTTTGCTGTCATATGCCAAATTCTTAGAGAACAAAATATGCCGAGTTACAAATAATATTTTGCTGTTTTAAGACCAATTTGTAAAACATTTTGTTATGCCGGGCGACTTACTTTAACTTGCCTTGTTGTTTTACATGCCGGGCGAGAGCGGCGGCGCCTATTATGCCTGTGTCTTCACCGAGCATGGCAAAGCAAATCTCAACAGCCTCTTTCTTCAGAGTCCAGATATGCTTATCGAAGAATTCCTTTATACGGTTCAGCAATACGTCACCGGCGGCTATCATTCCACCGGTAAAAATTATTCGCTTCGGTTCGGTTGTATGCAGCATATTTATACAGGTAATCGCAAGCGCCTCGGCGGTTCCGTCGGTTATCTCTTTTGCCAATTTGTCGCCGGTGGCCAAATGTTCATAGATGTCCTTGCTTGTTATTTTCCCCTTTTCGTCTAATACTTTTTTAAGGCTGGATTCGGCTCCGGCTTCGATTGCCTCGGTAGCTCTTCTTGCTGTCGAGGCGGCCGATGCGTACGCCTCGACGCAGCCTTTTTGGCCGCAGTTACAGCTTCTGCCGTCCGGGTATATTATCATGTGCCCAAGCTCCGCTCCGTTTTCATCGCATCCATGGACAAGTTCTCCGTTACTGACAATTCCTCCGCCGATGCCTGTGCCGAGTGTGAAAAAGACAATATCTTTAACGCCCTTACCGGCCCCGACGGTATATTCGCCCCAGCAGGCAACGTTTGCATCGTTGTCATAGACAACCGGAGCCCCGAGCTTTTCGTTCAGCATTTTACAGATTGGAACGTTTTTGAATTTCGGCATGTTCGTTGACCTGATGATGATACCTTCGCTGTATTTGGCCGGCCCGGGTGTTCCTATGCCGACCGCAACGATGTCCTGTAGAGAAAAATTTGCCTCAGTAAGAAGTTTCTTGGTGGCCTGAGCCATATTGTTAATAACCACTTCCGGACCCATATCCGCTTCGGTCGTGATCGATGTTTTGCAAATCATCTCCAGTTCGGAATCAAATAAGCCTATCTTGACGTTCGTTCCGCCTACATCAAGACCAACAAATATTTCACTCATTTTTCATACCTCGATTTTCATTGATGGATAATTAATTATTTACCTTTGCTCCTGAATTAATCCGGATAGCCGTCGGGGTGCTCGTTATGCCATTTCCAGGCACTTGAGACCATTTCCCGGAGTTCGGGCTTTTCGGGTTTCCAGCCTAATTCATTTCTGACCTTTGTGGCGTCGGATGTTAATATCGGCGCATCACCCGGCCGATGTTCTGCAGTTACCACCTTAAAATCTTTACCGCTGACCTGCCTGACTGTTTCGATTACTTCTCGAACTGAAAATCCCTTTCCGTTACCGAGGTTATAAATTAATTCACGGCTTTGGTCCAGCTTGTTCAGTACAAGCAGATGTGCTCTGCACAAATCATCAACGTGAATGTAGTCTCGAATACAGGTTCCATCCGGCGTATCGTAATCGGTTCCGAAGATTTTTATATCGTCGCGTTTACCCATTGCCGCCTGGATGGTCAGAGGAATCAGATGTGATTCAGGCTTGTGGTCCTCACCGATTGTGGCATTGCTTCCCGCACCGCATGCGTTGAAATATCTCAGCGCTGCGTACCGCAGTTTTTCCGCCCGGCTCTGATAGTAACACATTCTTTCGACGGCCAGCTTTGTTTGTCCGTACGGATTAATTGGTTCGGTCGGGAAGTCTTCTGAAATTCCCCCGCCGATGGATTCAGGTATGCCGTAAACTGCTGCGGTACTGCTGAACACGAACTTTTCCACGCCAACCGCTTCCATTGCCGACAATAGATTTTGAGTACAGCTAAGATTGTTGCGATAATATTTAAGCGGCGCCTGAACTGATTCACCGACTTCGATAAAGGCGGCAAAGTGCATTACTGCTTCGATATCGTATTTCTGTAGAGTCTCGACAATTGATTTGTAATCGTCCAAATCACCTTCGACGAACTTTGTTTGTCCAACCGCAGCGATGTGGCCCTTGCTGAGATTATCATAAACCACCGGCTCATGCCCTTCGGAGTTAAGCATCGCCGTCATGTTGCTGCCGATATATCCTGCTCCGCCGCAGACCAGTACTCTCATATCTTGTCACTCGCTGTTTGCCCGGATACGATTTGCTGTTCAATCCGCCTCAAAATTTCTGCTGCAAGCTGCCCGTCTTTGCCCAAATCTATCCAGGCCATATCTACTTTCTGCTCAGGGTGAAGTTGTATCCTCTGCACTGTCGAGCTGCTCGTTGAAAACAGATCGTATGCATGAGCGCTGCGGATTTCTCGCTCTGGCAGTGATAATCTGTATATCTTCACCTCGCAATTGATATATAAATCCTTGTCTTGTTCATTTATGTTCAGCTCTACAATCCTTCTAATACTGTGCAGGTTGTTTGCAAGCCAGTTGTCGGCCCCGACACTATCGCTCCGCCAGAACTCGAAGAATTGCGCGCCTTGTAATGGTTTTGTCCTTATAAAGCCGTTTTCGGTATTAGCTTTCTCGATGGTAAAATGCATTTTAACCAGTACGTCTTCGGCTGCCTCCACAACCTGAAGTTTGTCGATATTTTCCACACGGATTGGTTTGGCCGCTCCGTATTGCTGCTGTTCGGCACAGCCCGCTACAAGCATACTGACAATCCCCAAAAACATGCTAAGGATCATCGGTATTTTTCTTGTACCTTGTGCCTTTATTTTAAAATCTTGCCTTGTTTTGCTCGTTTGCATTTGCATTTTCATTCCATTCGTTTTTCATGTTTTTCCATAATTAGGAGTGATTATATATTCAGGTAGCTGTTATCTCAAGCCTGTTAAAGAGTTTTTTTTGTCGGGCCTTCCGCTGTCAATCGCCCTCGCTGGAAAAGTTTTGGTAGATTGTATCGGAATTTTGGTATAGAATTTTATCTTGAATAACTTTACCCGAAGATAAGTTTGATGTATGCGTGTGATTTTATGAATGTTTTAATTGCGGAACAGTGTGGGTTTTGTCACGGTGTTAGAAATGCCATTAGTGTTGCCGAAAGAACACTAACGCAACAGAAAGACGGAAACTCTGTTTATAGCCTTGGCCAGATTATTCATAACAGTAATGAGGTGGAGCGTTTGGCCAAAATCGGGCTTAAAACAGTAGATGACGTTGAGCAAATTTACTCAGGGACGGTTCTTATCCGTTCCCATGGCGCTGCTCCTGAACAAATAGCAAAACTCAGAGCAAAAGGACTCGACATTGTTGATGCTACGTGTGTATTGGTTAAGAGGGTCCAGCGCATAGCCGAGGAGCTTGCGAGCGATGGCTATAAAGTCGTAATTATTGGCGACGAGGACCACCCCGAGGTCCAGGCTGTCAGGGGCTGTGCCATGAATGTAGTTGTCATTGCTGATGAGAGTGACTTGCATAAGCTGCCTCATAACGCCAGGCTGGGGATTGTGTGTCAGACTACGCAGAGTCCTGAGTATTTCGGCAAGGTGCTTGGAGCAATAGGACTGTCCGATTTTAATGAGCTAAAAGTGATGAATACTTTATGCAAGGAAGCAATAAAAAGACAGGAATCGGCTGTGCAATTGTGCCTGCGGGTGGACATAATGTTTGTGCTTGGCGGCTTGAAAAGCGCCAATACTCGCCAACTGGCGGAGCTGTGTAAAAAATATAATGAACAAACGTTTCATTTGCAAAACTGGAATGAACTTGATAAAAATATACTTTTTGATAAGAATATAGCCGGTGTTACGGCGGGAGCTTCGACTCCGGACTGGATAATAGCAGAATTTGTAAAAAATTTAGAAGCTTTTAATACCGATAGCGGTTAAAATACGTCTTTTTGTCGATAAGATACAACGCTGCTTGTTATAGCCATGAAGAATTCATTTTCAGCGAAAGCAGAAATCTGCTTTGTCTGTGAACTCGGCGATAAGGAAAAAATATAAATTAGACAGGTAAGTAATTTGCATTTGCTGCGTGGGCAAATGCGTTTTTGTCAATTATTAACCGAAATATTTACATTGTGCAGTGTTGCACAAGGGCTTGCCGGCGTAAATGTGGGGCGCTGACAAGTAGAAAATGAAGACTCCACAGGGGAAGTTGGATTTATGGTAGATAGAAACATAGTTAACAAATTAGGATTGTCGGAAGAGAAGCTCGATCAGCAGATCAGCGAGATGTTCAGTGATCAGGATAATGAATTTTTGGAAGAAGCTTTACAGACCAAGGTCGATTCTCGTCTGCCGGGCGCTATTCTCAAAGGGACAATCGTATCGCAAATAGGGAATGATGTCATTGTAGAGGTCGGGCTCAAAAGCGAAGGCATTGTCGATGCAGGTGAATTTGAAGGCTCTGACAATATAGTAATGGGAACTGAGATTGAGGTCCTTCTTGAAGATACCGATTCTGAAAGCGGGCTTGTGTTGTTGTCCAAGCGCAAGGCCGATATCATCAGAGGCTGGGAGACGATTCTAAGTAGCAAGAAAGAAGGGGATGTTGTTAAAGGCAGGGTTATACGGCGAATCAAGGGTGGATTGCTTGTTGACATTGGCGTGCCTGTATTTTTGCCTGCCTCGCAGGTTGATATAAGAAAGCCGGGTGATATCAGCAGGTTCATTGGCAAAGAAGTCGATTGTAAGGTTCTCAAAATCGATGTCGAAGGCCGAAACATTGTCATATCGAGGCGCAAGCTTATAGAAGAAGAGCGTCACAGTAGTAAGGAAAAAATTCTTTTGGAAATAGAGGTTGGTCAGGTCCGAAAAGGTGTTGTAAAAAATATCGCGGACTTCGGTGTGTTTGTGGATTTGGGTGGTTTGGACGGCCTGCTGCATATTTCTGATTTGAGCTGGGGCAGGATATCACATCCCTCGGAAGTTGTTAAGCTTGACCAGGAAATAGAGTGTGTTGTTGTTGGTGTTGATAAAGAGCACGAAAAGATTTCGTTGGGTTTGAAGCAGAAAACGTCCAGTCCATGGGAAGATGTTGAGCGGCGATATCCTATCGGCTCCAGAGTAAAGGGCAAAGTTGTAAACGTCATGAACTACGGCGTGTTTATTCGGCTTGAAGACGGGATTGAAGGGCTGGTGCATATCAGCGAGATGAGCTGGACAAGGCGTCTTGCGCATCCGGGCGAGGTAGTTAACCTCGGAGACGAAATTGAGGTCATTGTTCTTAATGTTAACAAGGAAAAGCAGGAAATCTCGCTGGGTATAAAGCAGACCCAAACGAACCCATGGGCGATAGCTTCGCAGAAGTACCCCGCGGGAACGGTGGTAACTACCAAGGTGCGCAGTCTTACTAATTTCGGTGCCTTTGTTGAGATAGAGCCGGGTGTCGATGGGATGGTGCACATTTCAGATTTAAGCTGGACGAGGAAACATAGCCATCCCGGTGAGGCACTTCAGAAGGGCCAGGAAGTAAAATGTGTTGTTCTGGAAGTCAATGTGGAAAAACGCCGGGTATCGCTTGGAATAAAACAGATAACTGAAGACCCCTGGTTACGTGCGATCCCTGAGAAATATATTCCGGGACATATCATTAAAGGCAAGGTGGCAAAACTTACTAATTTTGGTGCGTTTGTCGAGCTTGAACCTGATTTGGAGGGGCTGTTACACATTTCTGAGCTTGCCGACCACAAGATTGATAAGCCTCAGGATATTGTTAAGGTCGCAGACGAAGTTGAAGTGAAGATTCTGAAAGTTGATACTGATGCCCGTAAAATTGGCTTGAGTTTGCGAAGGGTTCAGTGGGCTGCTGAAGAAGAGGCTGCCGAGTCTGACAAGCAGCAGCGGGCGCCGTCAGGCCCTGAGAGGGTGCTTTCAGATGCTGATATGGACAGGTTCGTAAAACCGAAGACTGTCCAGGCTAAAGAGGCAGATGCCCAGGTGAGCACTGAAGAGAAGATTGATGCTAAAACTGACGATGCCGACAGTAAAATAGCTGCTCCGGCTGGCCCTGATAGCGTTCTTTCTGATGTGGATGTAAGCCAGCTTATAAAGCCTCAAGAGAAAAAGGATGACCAGCCCGAGGTGGTTGATGCTGAGCCCGGCGATGCAGATAAGAAGAAAGCTGATGCGGCCGAAGATGTTGCTGAAGCTAAAGAGCCGAAGAGCTCCATTTTGAGTGTTTTCAAACGCAAAAAAAAGGTGAAAACAAAGGAAGAAACTGAGGAGCCTCAGGAAAACACAGATGCTTCTGCTCAGGCTGGCGACGACAGTAGTCCCCAGGAAAAAACCGAGCAAGAGTAAGCGTTTAACACTTAATACGTTCAAAAGTGTTCTATAAATTGAACTGGTGCTTGTTTTGTTGAGTTATTTGCAACAGAGTCTTAATTGCGCATAATCGGCAGCAAGCGTTGGGATGAATTCGCATAAGAATGGATTGCTGAGCTTCGATTCGTAGTTGTTAAGTGCATTTTTCCGGCCAATAATGGCCGTTATAATGATAGAAAGCAGTTGAAACCATGATTTTGGATGAAGCTGTCTTCACCATCAGTGCATTTAAATGAAAGAATGCTGCATTTTTTTGACAAAATATAATTGAAAATTTGACCTATTTTGCGATATTTCTCTTGACGTAAATGTAGGTAATTTGGTACAAAGAGAGTATGTAGAGCCGGTGAGTTTTAAGATAATTGGACTTTCCGGCATAAAATATCTACAGTTCCTGGGCAAACACCTATGCGTGTAGGTGAGGAACGTAAGTTGGAGTGAGGATGGTATCTCGGAGGAGTGAGTTCCTGTCTTAGCTTTCAACTCAAATATGGCTTCCACTTTTGAAGAAGTGGATTAAAGCCATATCCTACAATAAAAGTTATTTTTTAAGCAGGCACAGGGTCTGGTGAAGATTCTTTGTTGCTTGTGAGAAGGTTGTTCGAGACAGGTACAACCCGAGGGCAACCTCTGCATTTATCTGCCTGTCTATAACAACGAATGTTTTGGCCCGTTGCCAAAACAAAATTGTTATTCTTCTTACAAAAAAGAAGATACATTAAAGGAGAAGTATTATGAGTAAACGATTAATTTTCTTAACTTCCTTTGTCCTGGTGCTGTCTCTGGTATGTAATGCCGGCGCACAGGGCACTGGTACGATCATGCAAGAGGTCTGGTCAGACATCGGCGGAACGAATGTTGCCGACCTGACGGGCAATGCCAACTACCCGGACAACCCCACGTATGGTGAAGAGCTGACGCTGTTCGAGACAGCGACAGACGTTGCTGACAACTTTGGCAGCAGGGTTTATGGCTGGCTCCATCCGGCGACCTCCGGTGACTATACGTTCTGGATTGCCACTGATGACAGCAGCAGCTTGCTCCTGAGCACCGATGATGACCCTGCCAACGCGGTGGTTATTGCCGGCGTGGATGGATGGGCCCCTGCACGTGCTTTTGATGGTGAAGCGGGTTCACCCGGTGACAACCAGATGTCAGCACCTGTCTCACTGGTAGGCGGTCAGAAATACTACATCGAAGGTATTTACAAAGAAGGCGGCGGCGGCGACAACCTGGCGGTGGCCTGGCAAGGCCCCGACAGCCCTGATCGGGATGTCATTGACGGCAGTTTTCTCTCGCCTGCCCCGTGGAACGTTAACCTTTTGAAAGCCAAGGATCCGAACCCTGCAGATGGCGCTGTTGATGCAGATACGTCGTCGCTGGAATGGGCTGCCGGCCCTTCGGCTGCTTCCTACAAGGTATATCTGAGCACCGATGCGACAATCGAAGAATCGGAATTGGTCGCAGAGACCGATCTGACAATACATCTGACGGCCCTGGATATTGGAGCTGCCTACTATTGGCGGGTTGATGTAGTCGAGGCCGATGGAACCGTACGTGAAGGTAATGTTTGGAGCTTTACGACATTGCCTCTGGAGGCGCATTTCCCGAATCCCGCCGACGGCGCCAAGACGCAACCGCTGGATTCTCAGCTTAGCTGGACGGCCGGCAAGGGCGTAATTATGCACGATGTGTACTTCGGTACAGATGAGGCACTCGTAGCGGCTGCAGACCCGAGCACATTCAAGGGCAAGGTCATGGTTACATCGTTTGACCCCGGATTGCTTGAGCTGTTTACGACCTACTACTGGAAGGTCGATGAGTTTTCAGTTACCGGTACGAATGCCGGTCCTGTCTGGAGTTTCTCTGCACCTGGTTACATAATAATCGAAGGTAGTGAGACGACTATTAACTACGATAATACTGCCGACCCGTTTGTTTCTGAGGTCGCCTGGGATACCCCGGCAGACTTGAGATTCGGTGGAGTTGCAGATCTGACACTCCGCTTCCAGGGTAAAGCTCCTTCCGGTGTCAGCTTCGACGAAGCGACCGGGACCTACACTATAACCGGTGGCGGGCACGACATCTGGGACAGTGCGGATGATTTCCACTACGGTTTCAGAGAACTGACCGGCGATGCTGTGATAATCGCACAGGTTGTTGATAACGGCGAAGGTTCCAACGCCTGGGCCAAGGGTGGCGTTATGATTCGCCAGAGCACTGCAGATGGCTCGGTACATGCCATAACGGCTTTAACCGGCGGTAACGGTGGCGGCGGTGGCTTCCAGTTTAGACCTGTTGCAGACGCAGGCTCAAGCTCGTTCCATGATCCCTCGCCTGCTATAGCCCCCCCGTATTATGTGAAGTTAGAGCGCGTCGGTAACGATTTCACGGGTTCTTTTTCTCCCGATGGTGTTACATGGACCCAGCAGGGTGAAACGCAGACAATTGAAATGACAGATCCCGTATTGATTGGTCTGGCTGTTACTTCGCACCAAACCGGCGAACTGCGTACATTCGTGTTCGACAACGTAGATATTGTAGGTGACATAAGTGCTGATACTGCGTCTCAGGACATTGGTGATGATCCGGGCGGAAATGCTCCGGCATCCATATATGTGGCACTCGAAGATAGTACCGGTGCGGTAGCAACTGTAACTCATGGAAATCCTGCAGCTACGAATATCGAATCGTGGCGTGATTGGACAATTCCGCTGGACAAATTCGCCGGCGTAGATGCAACATCAGCGGCGAAGCTGTACGTTGGTGTTGGCGATGGCGAGCCCGGTGGTACCGGCTCAATCACCGTCGATGACATCTTTGTCGTAAAGCCGGATGTTAGTGCTGGAATTGCAAGCTGGGAAGCAGCCGCAGCGGCAGCCTCACCAGGTTTCATTGCTACCAATGTTGCAGATTCTCTCGTTGATATTGGACAATACGGTGGTGAGCAGACCTATGAGTTTATCGTTCGCAGCAATCCTGATGAACAAGAAGCCAGCATGGCCCTGATAGGTAGAAGACAGTTTGGTGATACTCAGGCTGGGCTCAAGTATGAGCAGTGGAACAATACCGGAACTTATGGCGCGACCCTCTTTGGTGTGGTGGACCTTGATTTTGGTATTGCTAACAATCCCGGCGTCGATACCCATCTGGTATTTGTTTCCAGCGAAGCTGCTGGTACGACCTCGCTGTATGTTGACGGTGTCTTTCAAGTCAGTGTCGATAATGCTATTAGCTTGTCGGGTCTTGTAGGCATCGGATACGGTGCCCAGGGCGAAGACGGAAGCGGCGCTTTCGATGACTTCGACGGCGACATCTTCGGTGTGGCAATCTACGATGCAGCACTTTCAGATGCTGATATTGCGATGAATGCCGAAGCGTTTTTCTCACCTGCGACCGATGTCACCGTACCTGGCGATATCGTACAGGGTGTTCCTAATGATGGAGACTGGCCTGGCGGCGAATATCCCTCTCTGGCAATTGATGATAATTCCGGTACGAAGTACCTGCATTTCAAAGGCGAAGAAGGTATTACCGGAATCCAGGTAACACCATTAGATGGCGCAAGTATTGTGAGTGGTCTGGCCTTAACCACAGCGAATGACTGTGCAGGTCGTGACCCGATTGCTTATGAACTGTCTGGTTCTAATGGCAGTATTGATGGTCCATATACTTTGATTGCCAGTGGTGATGTCGTCGATTTCGCCCAGGAAGCAGAGTGGCCCCGTTTCACAAAGAATGAAACGCCGATTCTGTTTGATAATGTCAAAGCATATAGCCACTATCAAATTGTCTTCACGGCCATTCGAGGCCCGGTAGGCGGATGCGTAGATCACATGCAGATCGCCGAAGTGGAGTTGTTAGGAGTCCTCGCAGGCGACGCCCCAGCTGGTGGGCTGAAGATTAATTTTCAGCAAACAGGTGGAGATGTCCCGGCAGGGTATCTGCCCGACGGCGGCGAAGTCTTCGGTGACCGTGGCAACGGTTACAGCTACGGCTGGAACATGGACAGCACGGGCGGGGCTCGTGACCGCAACAATCCCGATGCACCTGACGAGCGCTATGATACGACGAACCATATGGAAAAGGGTGAGCACAGAATATGGGAAATCGAATTGCCCAATGGTACCTATGATCTGTTCGTGGTTTGTGGCGATCCGTCGTACACCGATCAGACCAACAATATTGATGTAGAAGGTACTGTTCTGATCGATGAAGATGGCGAAGATAACTTTGACGAGTACGCATTGACGGTAGAAGTTACCGATGGCCTTTTGACAATTCAAATGGCAGAAGGTGCATCTAACGCCAAGATCATGTTCGTGGACATTAACTAAGCAGTTTTAAGCAATAACATTAGAATTTGCACCTGTTCGGGGCCTGTGCTGATTGATTCGGTACGGGCCCCGGTTGTTTAAGGAAACAGCAGACAAACTTTGAGACAGCAAGTTTTGTGTGCATGCATTGGTTCGTACATACTGGTGGGTTGGTGTAAGAAATTCAGGCAAGTCTTCATAACAGGACATTCCAAATCTAAACCTGTCTGAAGTAAAGTAAATCCGGGAAATGTTTTAGATAAATATGTAAGCTATTTTTCGTATAGTGTGTGTCTCGGATTCGTCCTTGAAAAATGTATCAGATAGCTCACTCTTTTTTGTCACATCGGCGATCTCATTTTTTAGCGCCTATGACTTTTCAGCAATGATATTGTCGTTCATCTCTATCGTTCGACAATAAACGTTATGTCCCAGGGCAGCGGTTTGCCCCTTTGGTCGCGCTTTTGACTGTCTCGTTCAGCGCCGCCCTCGTCGGTCAGGTCGTAACCGACACTGTAAACCACGAATCCGGTTTCCAGCGTGCGGTATTTCAAATTTAGCCCGTCGAAAGGATCCTTTGGCACGACCTCCATATAGGCCGGAACAAGATTTTCCAGAGACTCCGGCAGGTGGCCCTCAGTCAATCGATATCGTTCAACAGTGAGGGCGGTTTGTGTCACAAGCAAGTGCGCCAGATGACGAGTTTCAATCTGCATAATGCGTCCGAAGGCCGGCATGAGCATACGGGTGAGCATGCCTCCACGTTTTCCACTGTCAACGTCTTTCTGGATAGAATCAAAAACCAGGAGCCGTTCATCTGCAGACAATTCCATAGCATCTATCAACTCCTGCATTATGTCGATATATTGCGTTGCATCCCTGTCATTAAGCCCTGTTACCCTCAAGAAAGCGAGGAAAATGATGCTTAATCCACCTTCCGATCCAAGTCGATCTGAGACTTCTCTAACATGACCTCGAAAAGAATGCAATCCGATGCAATTTTCTCCGATAAGAGTACGTTTATATCCTTCATCATTACCTACTTCTTCAATCCACGAAGAGAGCTTCATCAATTGTTCTTCCGTGAGTTGGATTCTGTTAAGGAGCCGCTCCATATTTTTATAAGCCGTGGCTTTTACTGCAATGTGAACAAGCCGATGGATTAATAAGGGTACATTAGATGATTTGGCCAGAGACAGTGTTGAATGAATGCTTTTCATGGCTTTTTCGGAATTCTTGCTTTCGCATTGGATTAAGACATTGAGACGGAGCAGGCGTGCGCACTTACGTAAATTCTTAAGCCATGGAGCGTCCTGGTCCGACTCCTGAATGAAACCTATCGGATATCGGCAATGATCTATGGAGGCCGCTTCATGTAACAATGTGAGCGTTTCCTTGTTGTCGGACAGGAATTTTTCCACAAGTTGATGATTAGGATCATCCAAAGGTTGGGTGCGTGCAGGTAACGGCGCTCTACCAACAATAGGAAGAGCTTTAAGGGCTTCTCTGTCCCATTCGACATAATTCGAGAAGGCGTCCATATACACATCGGCGGAATTCTCCACTCCAGCGGGTATATTATACCAATTGTATAGCTCTTCAAGGGTAACAGGATAGCCCTTAGCTCTTAGAACGTTCAGTTGTTTTTTAAGTTTAAGGCGTCCA
Organism: Planctomycetota bacterium; assembly: GCA_019456195.1. GTDB lineage: Bacteria > Planctomycetota > Phycisphaerae > Sedimentisphaerales > Anaerobacaceae > NIOZ-UU13. Next base: position 12,977 of record VRUK01000106.1, read on the forward strand.
GTGACATGAAATAGTATGAATAAAACCAGCAGAAGCGAGACAATCCCATGCCACATCTTAAATCGACGACGAATATGTTTGTTTTGACTATCCATATTAGTTCCTCACTATTTGGACCTTGCGTACGTAATGTTCTATATTTGCCATGTTCAATTTCCGAAATCCGGGTTCATATTTATTCAAGTTGCATCCCCGCCTTCTTTAATGCCGCTAATGCTCGTTTGTGGCTTTCTTCGTATCCATACCACGCATCCACTACTTTACTTCTTGTATCGATAATGTAGCTAAGCGGCACAGTCCCGCTTCTATTTTTGTAGCCGTCAAATATCACCTTTTCAGAGGCGTCGGATGAATCGAGGATATTCGGAAACGTCACTGAGTTCTCACGCATGAAGTTTCGTGCAATCCGTTTATCATCGGCACAGTTGAAACCGAGGATCACCAGTCCTTTGTTTTTGTACTTTTCAGAGAGTGCTTGTAGATGAGGCATCTCCTCGCGGCAAGGCGGGCTCCCGCATTGCCATATATAGAGCCATATGACCTTACCCTTATAGTCTGACAGCTTGATTTTGCCGCCATCCGCTGAGAGCAGCTCGAAATCCGGCGCCTCTGTCCCCGGCTTTAGCAGAATATCGTCCGGCCCCGGTTTCTCCCACTGCTGCCATCCATCCGGTGGCGACCAGGTGAATTTCTGTTGCGGCATTCTGGCCTTAAAGGTCATGTCCGAGAATTCTTCAACTTCGACTTTATTATTTGCCAGCCGGACAATCTCCTTTATCTTTCGCGGCAGGTGGTCCTTTCTTGATATCCAAAAATACCGGGTCAGATGGGCCTTCATGAAGCTGACCTCAATCACTTCGCATTCTTCATTTTTCACATAATCTGTACCTCTGCTTCTTATACCATCTATATATGGTGCAAGAGAATCCGTATGACCGTGGAAAGTGCTGGGATCAAGGATTGTCCCAAACCACGCTGTCCCGAGTAGGTTGATCTGGTCCCTAATAGAGAACTTTCCTATGGGAGTTGCCTTTTTTATGTAAACATTCGCTCGTGTCTTTTCATAGCTGTCCTTGTCCTCATAAGCAGAAAAAGGACGAACTCCCTTCCAGTAAAACCAGAGATTGTCACCGTCGCCGACAAGGGTACTATGTCCGCTTAGAAAGTTGCTCATTTCAACGCGGAAGTAGTTGGGCTTTTTAAGCAAAATATTGTAAGTGGAATTTCTTTCCTCCGGACCGCCACTACAGACGCTTTGATAGGACAGGCTCTCAGCCTGGCGTATCGTCTCAATCATATTTTCGTATAAAGCGTGTGCGGCAGGTTCATCCTTCACTATCATCGAAGACCGCCAGTGTGACGGCGAAGAGCCGACCATGTAAAGTGCCCAGCTCTCCAACATCAGTCCGGCGATGGTGGTAATCGTCCATACATTGATCTTGTTTCTCATCGGTATTCCAGTGACTTTTCGACTCTTCGGATCTTAGTCACGCACGCGTGAAAACTGTTGTCTGCTCAGAAGAACAATTCCGACAATGCTGTAAACCACTGTCAGTATCATGCTGTGCACTATACAGGCAGCACTTTTGGCCAGGCTGAATCTTCCGACTGTCAGGCTGTATTTTCCATATTCTCCCCCGGCGAACTTGCTCAACAGCTCAAATGGCGGGCATGCGAACCTGATAAAGCTGAACAATACTCCTGTATCTGCCTGCTGTTTCGAGGAGGCCATCAGCCAGCTTACCACGAAAAAGGCGGTGATAAATACAACAAGCAAAAGCAAAGCGTTGTATGCCCGTCCTACCACGACAGATAAAGATGTTGACAGTGCCGCACAGGTGTTAAAAAGCAGCCAGGATGCGAAAAGCCACAAGCCGAGGCCGTTCATACTGCCTTTACGCATAAGAGCATGAACAATAAATATGACAAACCAGGCCAGGATGAAATGCACGGCGGCCTGTAACGAAAGTCCCAGTAAACGGTAAATATAAAGCTCTCCGAGCCAGACAGGTTTGGTTACGAGAACACATATCCGCCCGGATGAGATATCATCGCCGAAAATGCCGGCGCTTAGCGCCAGGGCGAGAAAAAAACCTCCCCAGATAAAAATAAACCGGGCGAAGTCACTAATCTCGCCTGCATCAGGGAGCCTCAGCCAATAGAACATACCATACAGTGCCAACCAGCTTAAGTGAACAATCAAAATGTATAGCTTTCGACAAAACGTTTCTTTTATCAGCTCATAAGCTCTCATTGACTAATTCCTCTCGTTGTAAAGGCGCAGGAAAATATCTTCTATATCCTCTGTCTGCAAGTTGACACTTCGTATGCGAGCTCCGCCTTTTACCAGGTCGCTTACTATATCAGGGACATCTTCAAGATCGTTTACCCCTATTTCAAGCTCGGTATCGGAGACGTTAAGTATTTTAGAAGGTGGCAATAAATTTTCGGCGATGTTATTGCCGTTTGATACAAGCTCAACTCTAAGACGCCCGGTCTTGTCTGAAGCAATTTTGTCACCGAAGCTGACAACCTCTCCGTAGTAGAGGAAAATATAATCGCTTGTCAACTTTTCCAGCTCTCCCAGACGGTGAGAGCTTATTACAATGGCTGCGCCCGAATCTCGCAATTGTTTTAGCACATCTCGCAACTGGATAATACCTACCGGATCGAGGCCATTACTCGGCTCATCCAGCAGCAATACCTTCGGGTCATTCATCAGAGCTACAGCCAAAGCCAGACGCTGTTTCATACCCTGAGAGAAGTCCGAGCAAGGCCTGTCGATGAACTCCTCCATCTGTAACTGTTGACTCGACTTGTCCATCTGAAGAGAAATTGTTTTCTGAGATAAGCCCAATAATGATCCGTGGTATCTCAAAACTGCCCTGGCGGAATACCGACCGAGAAATGCCGGATGCTCAGGCATATACCCCAGGCCGCTTCGAGCTTTGGTTGATCTGGCAGGATGTCCGCATACAGCGACACAACCTTTGGTTGGGAAAATAAGCCCGGCCATCAGGTTTAAGAAAGTGGATTTTCCCGCTCCATTTGGACCAATCAGGCCGACTATCTGTCCCTTATTTACCGAAAGCGAAATGTTTTTCAAGGCGCAAACAGCTCTCGAACGGCCGGCCAAAAAGCCCTTGTAAACCTTTGTTAACTCTTTACATTCGATTACCGCCGTCTGTTTGTTTTCGTTATCTATCATTTTCCTCATTTCATTAGACCAGGATCAGGTTTTAGGCTCATCACTTTTATATATAAGACGTAAATCTCGGCGAAATGTTAACAACTTTTTCCGCGCATTTATCAATATTCAAGTGTGGGAAGATAAATTCTTGCAAATGGAGTACAATAGAGATTATACTGACAGCTCATGGCCCCTGTTTCCGATTACATAGGCTTTGAAAATCTCATCGAGATTTAAGGCTACTTCTGTCATGCTGTTGGTGGACATTCCTTTTAGCTGGCTTCTTTTTTCTTCGTTGCAATCTTCAACTGTTATTGAAACATTGTCCCCGACCTTCAACACATCCAGAAGGCCCTGTAGCCGGCTAAAGTTTGCCTCTGGCGCCGGTGTCAGAACAAACTTTCGGACGCTCTCTCTGAGCTGTTCCGTCCTGGATGCTTTTATAATGACACCCTTGTCAAGAATAGCGATATGGTCAGCCACCGGTTCAATCTCATAAAGCAGGTGGCTTGAGAAAAAAACCGTAACGCCGTTACTTTGCAATAGTTCTATTACATGCCGGAGGAAATCCTTTCTTGCTATTGGATCAAGCCCGAGTGTCGGGTCATCCAGAATAACGATGTCAGGTCTGTGTCCCAGTGCCAACAGCAAAGCAAGGCTTGAATTCTGGCCCTTGGAAAGCGCCTTTACCTTTGTATTCTTCGGCAGTCCGAGCATATCGGCAAGCTCATCCGCGAACTTATAATCCCAGTCCGGGTAAAATCCCGATACCCACTTGATTATACGACTGATTGTCATCCAGCCGTACATCTGCTGGTCCTCTGCCATAAAACCGATTCTTTTCCGCACCTCAAGTGTTTCCGTAAAGCTGTCAAGCCCGCCTATAATACACCTGCCGCTACGGGGCTTTTGCAGCCCGAGTAGTGTCTTTATAGTCGTGGTCTTGCCTGTGCCGTTCCTGCCCAAAAAGCCGAATATAGAACCTTTCGGCACTTCAAGGTCAACGCCCTTGAGCACATGTTTTTTGCCGTAAGAAAAATGTAGGCCTTCGATTGTGATAGCCGACTCTGTCATTTTATGTTCCTTTGCATTTTCTTATCCTCTACTCAGGATTCTTCAGGAGATACAGATAGTATTTTTGTTTGTCAGGAGTGCTTATTCCTTGATCCTGATCCAGCCACGCACACAGCAGTATATTACCGTCTTCCAATACTGCCATATCTTCAATATGATAATCCATGCGGACAAAATGACCCAGCTTTCGTATCCGGCGATTGGAACGAATATCGAAGACCAGCAATGTGTTATAATCGCGACAATAGAACTTTCCATTTTTGACAAATTGGGGACTAAAACGGCCGGGTGTCCCGGTTACGCCTTCCAGAATTGTATAAGGACGTGAAGTGCTGAACTTGCAATAGATATTCTCGTCATCCCAGCGTGTCACATCGTATCGGGCAACTTCATCGTGTTCAAGAACACAGAAGGCGAACTTGCCATCATGGATGTCAACTATCGAGGACTCATAGATTTCATTATTATCATTGTAAGAATGATAATTCAAGTCGATGCTGAGTCTGATTCTTTCTTCCAGTCCGAATTCCTCAATCGGAACAAGGGGGATAGAGAATTCTTTTTTGCGGTCTTTAATTGGCCTATAACGCTGTAGTACATCGAGCTTCTTGTCGATTAGTTTTAATTCACCGGGATTCATGGCGTCCACTAAAACATAACTATTATTCACACGGGCAAATAACCTGTTATCAATAAGCCGCATTGCCATACGAATCCATCTTTTATTATTTGTAAGGCAGTCGGATATATCGAGTTCACAGACAGGCATCCATGATTTCTCGGTATGCTTATAGCTTCTCAGATAGACCTTTTCAATGAATGTCTTTACAATTGCTCCCTCTTCTTCCTTGCGAATATAAGCATGAATGACAAGACGATAAACATTATTTCCAAAAATCTTAATTGATCCATGGCGGTTGTGGGGGTATCTTATTACATGATAGCCCTCAATCCTCTTTGGCCGCAGGTAGGCTGTTCTGTAATCAGTATCTTTGCTAATATCGCTTAAAGAGATACTATTTTTGTCTATATCAATATAGCTTTGTCCTTTAAATATTATTTTCCCTCCAATATCCTCTATTGAAGGCCACTCCGGCCACTCCTTGGAGTATTCGAATTCCTTTTCATGCAATATTTTAATGTTGGCAACCTGGCTGCTGAAAAGCATAAGCAGGAGGAATGCCAGCCCAGCCCCCACCCATAACAACCCTTTCAGATTTGTCTTCAAATGCCAGTCATACCGTGCCGCATAGAGGGAAAACACAAAAGCAGCCGCTGGTGTGATAAGCATTATTGCCAGATAAGGTCCCCACGACCAAATCATAACATCGCTAACAAAATCCTTATAGTCCAGGGGCAGCATGAACGGAAGCACTAACAAAAAACACCCTATCAACATCCCGATAAGCCATGCGCGTGCGGTTTTTCGTACAACCATATTGCATGCAAAACACAGGCTGTAAGTCATAATCGCTATCAGGATGGGCAGTGGCACATAGGACGCAAAAAACACTCTTTCGATGCCGTCTTCGTTCCAGATGATATTGGTTACAAGCGCGAAAACAATCGGACAGGCTATAATCAACAAAGAGGCAACGAGTCCGGTGAAGAATTTTAATGTAATGAGCAATTTTACATTGGCGGGTTTTGACCGCCAGAAGATATAACGCTTTTCGTCTAAATCACCCTGCACATTCGCACAGGCGATAAGACCGGCAAGCAAGGGCCCAAACATAATAGCCGGAAACGTCATTGTTGTAGTGAAAAAGCCGTCGCCTGCCTTAAGATTAACGATAGCTTCTTCTATCGGTAAAACCATTGTCAGTCCCAGGCAAGCCAGAAGGTGCCATTTGAGCTGGCATATCTGCTGATGGATAATCCCTGATACCCTCATAGATACCTCCTGATACTGATATATCTGTAACATGCAATGCCGAGTACTGCCAAAGTGGCCGGAATTTGCGAAAATGCTGTCCCCACAGACCAGGATTCAATGGTTTTAGTGAATATAAGTGAATACGGCACAAAGCGCCAGGCCCAGATGACATCGCACATGCCGGACCAGAGAAGGACAATCCCCCAGCCTATAAAAACGCCGAACATAGCCACCAGCGAACCGGCTTCACTCCTGCTCTGACAGCCGAAGACACAGAACCAGGTAAAAAGGACTAGGGCTGCTATTCCATTAAGTGAATTGGTTTTCAAAAGAAACAATATTCGGGCCTCTCTGCCCTGAGACATGAATTCCATCAACAGCCCGCTGATAAGAAATATCAGAATAATCCCAACGGCTGATACAATATACTTACTAAAAAAAAGCATCCATCTGGGCACCGGTATCTTGAAAAGCAAATGTACTGTGCGGTTGCTTATTTCACCTGAAAAAATATCCAGCGAATAAATTACCGGTACTACAAACATCTGAATAAATGATATCAATATACAATTGGCAAAATCCGGTATGATTCGTATCCTGAAAAGCATGATCGTAAATACGACACTGGCCGCTCCGCAAAACCACAGTTTCCAGAGGTTTTCTTTCCATTCTTTCCACAGAAGCATTCCAAACATATTACTTCTCCGACAAACCAGTTTTGCCGTGTCCGGCTCTTTGTTCAATGATGTAATTGTATTCTTTCTGCAGCAGCTCGCCGACCTGCTCAATAGGCAGTTCCAGCTGAACCGTCAGGATGGCCGCTTCGCGAAGTACGTTTGATACGGTTTTTCTTCTTTCAGCGATGGGAATAGTCTGCTTATTAGAAGAAACGTATGTCCCGTCACAATCCTGTTCGGCCCTGGATTTGCTATCCGACTGGCCGGTTTACACGATGTGCAGTATTTCCCGAAGTTCTCGTC
>VRUK01000107.1 GCA_019456195.1 Planctomycetota bacterium
CATTACATACCAGAGACAGCACCAGGACAAAGGAAGTTAAGAAAATTAATCGTTTACTCATAATACTTCTCCTTAAATGTACCTTCTTTTTTGTAAGAAGATTAACGATTGTTGTTTTGGCAACGGGCCAAAACATTCGTTGTTATCGACAGGTAAATAAATACAGAGGTTGCCCTCGGGTTGTGCCTGTCTCGAACAACCTTCACACAAGCAACAAAGAATCTTCACCAGACCCTGTGCCTGCTAAAAAAATAACTTTATTATAGGTTGCGGCTTTAATCCACTTCTTCAAAAGTGGAAGCCATATTTGAGTTGAAAGCTAAGACAGGGACTCACTCCTCCGAGATACCATCCTCACTCCAACTCAGTTCCTCACCTATACGCATAGGTGTTTGCCCAGGAACTGTAGATATTCTTTACACAGGAAATTCACAAACTAAGAATCCCAATACTATAGTTTATACCAAATTATCTACACTTTCGTCAAGAAAAAACGGACTTTTTTTTAGGAATTCCGCATATATATTTTGAAAATACTGCAAAAAAACTATAAAAAGGCATGTAATTGTCGTTCCTTCGGTAACCATGCTAAAACGCTATCTTGCTTGTCACTCAATGATTTATATAAGCTTGCTTCATGAACCAATTGTAATATCTTAATGGTATCATGTGTTTCAAGTGATTTTAGGATTGTAAGAAATTGGATAAGTGTAGAAATGATACAAGTAATTATAAATCATACATTTACAAAAAATGAGAGTGTTGGGGCTCGAACCCAAGACCTACGGCTTAAAAGGCCGTTGCTCTACCAACTGAGCTACACTCCCGAAAAAATCTAAGTTGCGGTAATATAACAACTTCCCAAACATGCGTCAATCCTTTTAATTTATCGAACTGGAATTGTCGGGTAAACACCCAAACAACCCTATCTTTACATGCTCACTGGACGGCGATTCGATATTGAAACAGGTCTTTACGATTGATGTATGCAGTAATATAATCAGCACATCAGGAGGCCAAATGAATTTGAGTAAGGACTGCCTACTCTATCGAACAAATTCATAAAGTTTTACCGGAGTATTAATAATGTCAACTATTGCTAAACTTGTGTTGGTTTTGTGTTTGATTTGCGGGCCGGTCTTATATGGGAAAGAGAAGGTTGATTTTTCGAAAATAACATCGCCGATTTTTTTCAGGGGCGACCATAAATATGGATTTCGAGACCCGGCGGTTGTTTATCATAACGGCAATTTCCATCTATATTTCACTCTGTCGGAGACGGCTGGTGATGGCGGTTACTACAATATGACAGCCTACAGCAAGAGCGGCGATCTCGTGCACTGGACGTTTCCGGAGATTATTACCGCCCGTGACCGCAACCTGAACTACAGCAGTCCCGGTAATATTATCCGTCATAACGATGAATGGATAATATGCCTGCAAACTTATCCCACACCTAACAGGGAAACATTCGGCACAAAAGACAGTCGGATTTGGATTATGCGCAGCAGGAATTTGAAGGACTGGTCTGAACCTGAATTACTCAGAGTAAAAGGCAACCACGTGTCCCGGGAGAAAATGGGGCGAATGATTGATCCGTATCTTCTGGAGGATGCGCAGGAAAAAGGAAAGTGGTGGTGCTTCTATAAGCAAAACGGAGCCAGCATGTCGTATTCATATGACCTGAAAAACTGGACCTATGTCGGTCACACCCGGGCCGGTGAGAATGTAACCGTAATTCGACAAGGCCAGGGATATGTAATGTTTCACTCACCATCAAACGGTATCGGAGTCAAACGTTCGAAAGACCCGAAATCATGGGGGCCGGATGTGCAGCTACTGACGCTCGGACAGAAACAATGGCCGTGGGCACAAGGGAGGCTGACGGCAGCAACTGTAATAGATATGACGAAGGTACCCGAGGTGGGAAAATATATTATGTTCTTTCATGGATCCTCCAAAGCGGGACTTGAGATTCAGCGGGCCCACGGGGCAGCCAGTCTGGCGATTGCCTGGAGTGATGATCTTGTAAACTGGGCATGGCCGGGGAAGAGTCGTTAAATCAAGAGCTATAGTTTTTGTCAAAGCATTTGGCAACAGCAGCCAGCGAGCTTGTTTTTTAGAGGGGAATTTGGGCATGGTTCAAAACAGGGTAACACTTTTCTTAATCCGTCGGACCGCTGTATTGCCCGTAACTTCTGCTTTAACAGAATGTTAGAAGTATTTTTGGCCGTTGTGCTATCTTGAAAAGTGTTACCCTTGAGCATATCAGATTGAACCATGCCGGAATTTGGTATCATCGAACAGTTACAATCGAGGAGTAAAATCAAATTGACAGTCAAAAAGGAAAAGCCAATTATGAACTCATTATTACGCAACATCAATCTATTGCTGCTGATTTTATTACTAATGACGACCAACATTTCAAAATCGTACGGTGCTGATGAAAACAATTTCTATGCCGTTTCCACGTATGAATGCATCGGGCTGTATTTCAAATCGCCGGACCTTGGCCGGTGCAATGTCCAGTTCAGGCAAACAGGAACATCGGCGTGGCGAGACGGTTATCCTCTCGTTCATGACCCACGCAATAATGAGTATCGTGGAAGTATTGTTGGTTTGAAACCAAACACGGCCTACAACATAAAAATTATTCTTAATAATAAACACCACGAACTAACATGCAAAACCAAAAATGATAGTTTTCCCATTGGGAAGATAACCTACTTAGAAGACGGGACCCACTCAAAACCATTAGTGATTACCGAATCAGGCTCACCGAAAGGTTATCACTTAGTTACGCCGGCAGAAGGTTCTAAAGCAACTATTGACGTTCGCAATGCAGAAGATTACACCTGCGTGATCGATGCCGATTATGTCATCCTTCGTGGAATTGAATTCAATAACGCCGCAATTCACGGTGTTTTAATTAAATCAAAGCGGCATGACAATGTCATCGAAGACTGCCATTTTACATTCTGGGGAAGGATAGGCGGCCCAAAGACGTATGGAAACCAGGGCAATACAGACAGCGCGATCTACGCTGAGCGAGGTTCGGGCAATCTCACCATTCAACGCAACTTAATTGAGAATCCGCGGGGCGGATCGAACGACTGGGACACGGGTCACCCGGCCGGCCCTCAGGCGGTTACTCTTATCAATTCAAGCGGCGGAAACGTCATTCGCTACAATGAAATTCGGTCAACAGAAGACCACGGCTTCAACGATGCCATCGGCGGAGGGTCCAATTACAGTTTTGTCGGAAGCCCTAATCGCGACTCGGATATTTACGGAAACATTATCACGAACGTGTGGGATGATGCGATTGAAAGCGAAGGTGCAAATATGAACGTTCGGATATGGAATAATTATATCGAAAAAACGTTCCAACATATTGCCACCGCATGCACATCAAAAGGGCCTCTATATATCTTCCGCAATGTTTTCGGAGAAAGCCGCCGCACTCATCGGGATCCCCTTGGCGGAAGCATGATAAAAACGGGACAGCGAGACGAATTTGGAGGAGGAAGGAAGTTCGTCTTTCATAACACGGCTATTCAGCCCAAAGGCGCATTTCATGTTTTCAGCGGCCATGTCAATCCAAACACAGTTACGCGGAACAATATTTTTGACTGCCCGGGCAGGCTAACATCTTCACGTCAAGTCGATACGCCCTGCGATTTCGATTACGACCTTTTTACAGGTATGGATCGAGGTATCGCCAAAGAAAGACATGGTATTCGAGGCAAGCCCTCGTTTATAAAATCGTATGCCTTAGAATTTTACCCAACATCTACCACTACTAAAATCAAATGGGGTAAAGTTCCGATGCAGCAGGGAGATAAAACCATTACCTTAACCGATCCGGTAATAACAATCCCAAATCCCGTTGTTGATTCGGGAGTTAAACTTCCAAACTTTAATGATGATTACGCTGGAAAAGCGCCTGATCTGGGGGCGTTTGAATCAGGAAGGCCGCCTATACGTTTCGGCCGAAGAGCAACAGGCAACATCTGGGCACCATGGGAGCTTCATTAATACAATTGCTGACAAAAGCCCCAATATGAAAGACGCAAGGACTATGTATAAGATGCGTTGGTGTGTTTTCCTTAGTGTGATGCTTTTGGGATTGCTATGGATTCAGTCTGACTCAGATGCTAATGAGTTGGATGAAGCAGCCGAGATACTCAAGGCAACGGGCGTTCAGGGAGGATTGGTTATCCATATTAATTGCGGAGATGGAAAGCTGACAGCGGCACTCGGAGTAAGGGATGGCTACCTGGTCAATGGCCTGGAGAAAAATGCACAAGCTGTCAAGGCGGCAACCAGGCATATTCGCTCGTCAGGCTTAAGCGGAAAGGTTACAGTTGAACGTTGGTCGGGCAAATATCTGCCTTATATCGACAACATCGTAAATCTCATTGTTGCTGAAAATCTTATGGGCGTATCTATGGTGGAGGTCATGCGCATACTTCGACCCGGCGGCGCTGCTTATATCAAAAAGAGGGGCAAATGGAATACTATCCGCAAGCCCTGGCCGGTGAACATCGATGAATGGACACACTTCCTGCATGACGCCTCGGGCAATGCAGTCTCACAGGATAAGGTTGTTGGCCCACCACGTCATATGCAATGGCTGGCAACGCCCAAGTGGAGCCGAAACCATCACAATCTTGCCAGTATCAGCTCGGTTGTATCAGCCCGGGGACGGCTTTTTTACATTGTGGACGAAGCTACTTCAGGCTCGATGCTGGTGCCGGGCAAATGGTCTCTAACGGCGCGCGATGCTTTCAATGGAATTCTATTGTGGAAGCGGCCTATATCAATCTGGGCCTGGGAGCAGCAGCGATTCCGTACCGGGCCGGTTCAATTGCCACGGCTTTTGGTAGCCGTCAATGACAGGGTGTATATGCCCCTTGGAATAAATGAACCTGTTTCGGCGCTCGATGCAGCAACAGGGAAAGTTATCACCACTTACGAACAGACGAAAGGAACTGAGGAAATTATCCTGAATGAAGGAGTGCTGCTTATAGTCAAGAGCAAACCTATTGCAGAGCAAGCAGCAATTCATCCGAAATGGCAAGGAAATAAATCCTCTGCAAATGTTAAATCAATAGTGGCAATCAATATTAATACGAACGAAGAACTCTGGACATGGCAGGAAAGGGACTCTGCGAGATTGATGCCGCTTACGCTGACGGCAAAGAACGAGCGTGTGTTTTTTCAGACAGACAGCGAAGTTTCGTGCCTGGATTTAAGGACAGGTCAGCCGCTCTGGAACACAACTCCAATGCCTTCAAAGATAACAAAATCCCGAAAAGGCAAGGCCGCGGCATTGAAAAGAAAAGTCGGATGGTCAACAGCTACGCTTGTTGTGCACGATGAAATTGTGCTGTGGGCTAATGAAAGAAATCTGACAGCCCTTTCGGTCATTGATGGCAGCCAATTATGGCAGTGTCCGTGCCAGGCAGGGTTCAAGTCATCTGTGGATGTCTTTGTCACTAGCGGACTTGTATGGGTCGGGCCTGACTATAATGTCGGGCGTGATCTGATGAGCGGCGAGGTAAAACGACGTTTACTCGAACTGGACGACCTTCGGACGGCAGGACATCACCATCGTTGCTACCGAGAAAAGGCTACTTCCGGCTATATCATTGGTGGTTATCGAGGGATGGAGTTCTTTGACCTGGTTGGTAATGACCATTCCAGGAACAATTGGGTCCGGGGAACCTGCCAGTATGGTATCCTGCCTTGCAATGGCCTGGTATATGCGCCATCTCATGCCTGCGGGTGTCTTATGGAAGCCAAGCTGTATGGCTTCTGGGCCCTTTCGGCGGAGAAGAAGCGAGGTATAAAAATCACGGAACGTCCGCGTCTTGAGAAAGGTCCGGTTTATAATGCCGGTAAATCTTTGGGCCCTTCAACCGGCGCCGCCCACTCTGCTGCAGAATGGCCTACCTATCGTCACGATGTTTTACGGAGTGGTTCGACACCATCGGCTGTCCCTTTATCGCTGAAACAAGCATGGCAGGTGAAAGTGGCAGGGAAAGTCAGTCCACCTGTTATTGCAGGAAACACTGTGGTAGTATCAGCAATCGATGAACATTGTGTGATCGCTCTTAATACTAATGATGGTTCCAACCGCTGGATGTTCACGGCCGGAGGAAGAGTTGATTCACCGCCAACGATATATGGGGGCCTTGTGTTCTTTGGCTCGGCTGACGGATATGTGTACTGTCTTCGTTTGAAAGACGGTGAGTTGGTGTGGCGTTTTCGAGCATCGCCGCAAGATTTAAGAACAGTCGCTTTTGAACGTGTCGAATCGGTATGGCCTGTCCACGGCAGCGTGCTGGTTCTTGACCGAGTCGTCTATGTAACTGCTGGAAGGTCATCGTATCTTGACGGAGGCATCTACATGTATGGCCTGGAGCCTTCAACCGGTAGAGTTCTTTATGAGACACATGTTCGCAGTTTACATCCCAAAGCTGATGAAGGAAAAGAAGGGCCTATAGAAATGTCCAAAAAGTTCACACAAAACGCTACGGATGCCAAGACATTTCAAGCCCCAGACCTCAGCGATGCATTCTCCATGAAGGGCGGGACTACGACAGATGTCCTGGTCAGTGATGGTGAGTCTATATATCTGCGGACCTTTAGATTTAATCGGGAATGTGTTCAGCAGGAAAAGATGGCACGCCATCTATTTTCTACTTCCAGTCTGCTGGATGGACACGAAAACCATCGTTCACACTTGATGATTGGGACTGGTGATTTCAGCCGTATTCCTGTGGCTTATTCCTGGATAGCCAATCGCCCCGGCCGGCATAAAAGCTATGTGGCTGTGCCCTATGGCTTGACTTTGGTCTTCGACGACAAAACCGTTTGGGGAATTCGCCGTTTGAAGGACTATACATTATACGCAGAGGTACATAAACCATTCACAGACGAAGACGAAGAACTGCCGGATTTGCGGGCTGCGCAGCAATCTATCAAACCCACATGGAAATGGTCAACGACTATCGGTATGCGGCCACGAACGCTCGTCCGAGCAGGTGATGTCCTATTGCTCGGCGGCATGCCCAACATTGCAGAAAATGAAAACGAGCCAGAGGCCTTCGCCAAGTTTGAAGGCCGCAGAAAGGGTCTGTTATGGTTTATATCAGCTAATGATGGAACCAAGGTGAGTGCCTTTAATATGGAAGCTCCACCGGTATGGGATGGAATGGCTATTGCAAATGAACGTCTTTATATATCGAGAGCCGATGGCGTTCTGGAATGCCTTTCAGGAAAGTAAATCTTTCTTTTTATGATGCAGATTCTTTGGTTATACAGTTATTTCTGTAGAGTCAACCTGAATGTACGTTCTGTTGCGTTAAAAACAACTACACGGACATTCCTACCTGAATATCGTTTTAGAAGGCGATTGAAGTCTCGGATTGAATGAACGGTTTCGCCGGCTATTTTCAACAACACATCTCCAGTTTGAAAGCCTGATTTAGCAGCCTCACTGTCAGCAGGGACTTCCATGAACAGGATACCTGTTTCGGCACCTAAACCTGCCGCTGACTTTTCAGCTTCACCAATCAGATTTTTGATAGTAGCCCCAAGCCAAGGTACAAGATGGGGGCTGCGAACGGATACTGATTCAGCTTCAGTGGGTGCAGGTTTGAAGTGACGTGATTCTTTGCTTGCCTCGAATTGAAAGGCCGGCTTTATCACACCGAATTTGTTCATATCGAAGTTTTTGAAACCAAGCTGCAATGCGGGGGATTGAGTCTTTACCTGGTAGTTACCGTTGTCGGCATCTACGAACAGCGGGTCTGCAAAAACCGAATGTCGGTCGAAACCTTTTTCCTGCCACTGTTTGAGGGTCATCGACTTGCCAACGCCGGTTATCGTCGGCATACCTTTGTCGCTGTAGAAAATATTGTAGTCAAACTCTTTAGCGTACTGGGGATTGGCACGGATGAACTGATAGGGTTTGTCGCTGATAAAGATATTGCGGGAGATAACATCGTCACTGCCCGGCATCCAGATGTGGAAACCGCCGAAACCGTTTATAATAATGTTGTTTTCAATACGCCTGAAGAAACCTTCACGAAGCTTAACTCCTAATCCGAGACAAAGATTGTTGTAAACATGATAATTGGACGAGCCATCATCCAGGTCGATGCCCCAGGAATGGCCGCCGGGGTGGGCGAAACGATTGTTGCGGATATGGGTGACTTTGTAATTATCGAGCAGGCTGCGTTCTTTGGCAAACGGCTCGATATCTCGGCCGCCGTTGTATGAGGTTTTCCACCAGCGGTCTCTTCCCCAGCTATTGAAAGGACCATGATCACCACTTTCAGCAACCGTGTTAAAGGCATCATTGTATTCGATGATATGACCGCCCCAGCATCCATCGTTGATGCAAATAGCAGCCCGCGGGCATTGATAAATGGTATTGTGGCTGACAGTAATCTGCTGCGACATCGAAACGAATACGCCTGCAACCTGTTTGCCAATAATTCCAAATCGATGCATCAGGTTGTTATGGATACGACAATGAGCCGGATAGTCAGGTGTTATGGGGCCGGGTGTCAAATCAATCCGATCCTGTGGCAAAGTTCTGCTATATTCAACAGCTCCGCTGCGTACAGCCCCATAGTCACCGACAAGGCAGACACAGCTTTCACACAGACGTGTGAACCGGCAGCCGATGACATTCACCTGACGATTGTATCGGCTGATGAAAACACCGTTGCCGCCCAGGTCTTCGAAGAAGCAGTCTTCTACAGAGCAATTTTCTGCGCCTTCGAAATGTACGGCAGCAAGACGCGCAATCGACCAGTCCCCGCGGAGCAGACGCTCATAAGGGTCCATGAAGATACGCTTGGTGTGTTTGAAAGTCAGACCCTGAAAACGGATATTGCAAACAGGTTTTTGCGTAGAACCTTTGGCAATAAATAATTGTTTTAAGCCGGCCCCTATTACTTCCGCATTGAATAAATCAACTTCATCAAATGGTTTTAGATACAAAATGCTGCTTTTTCGGTCAAAGTACCATTCGCCCGGGGCATCAAGCAGTTCAAATATGTTCTCCACGAACAAATACTTATTGTGATAACCGCCTCTGAAATAGTCGTCGAACCCACCGCCACGATTCTCCTGCCAGCCGCCATGGAGCTTGAGCTTTCCTTCCGTGTCAACACCTGTTATACGGTAATGTTTGCTTCCCCACATAGACTTATGCAGAGCATGTATATAACCGCCGGCAGGATTTGACCATGTTTTCACACGAGCCGGAGCGATTGCATCGGCTGATGTTCCTCCGAAAAACCGCTCCGTGGAGTCGAAGTTCGGGTAGCGGGCCATATTTTGTCGCTTACCATTGACGAAGAGCTGATCAATCTCATCAATTTGTCCAGGAACATTGGCCATCATGATACCATCTTTATAAGTTCGCCACTTAAGATTCAGCTTAAAACCACCACTTACTACAGGCCTTTCACCCGGATAAGCCTTATATGTAACAGGAGCATCTGACGAGCCGGAATCATCTTCGGTAAAGGTGACTGGCCGTGAAAGGTGGTAAACGCCTTCTCGCAGATAAACCGTAACGGGTTTGGCACCTGCTTTTTTTACTTTCCGAACGGCATCACGTGCATGCCGCAGGGTTTCGAAAGGTTCCGTTAGAGTCCCTCTATCATCGTCATTACCATCAGGAGCTACAAAAAAGCTTAGACCATCCGGCGAAACTGCCTGCTCCAAAACACCCTCAGCCCCCGAAATGCTATTCTGCGTGCAAGAAGATATAAACAATATCACGACAGAAAATATTGATGCGTACCTATACATAATAAACGCTCCACTGGAACCGACTTCGTGTCACTTTATAATTTTTCATATCTTTGTGTTTAAGCTGATAGTAATTATAATCAAGCCGATTACTATAAACAACACATCTAAACCATATCTTTAGGCGGAAATTGTTCTCGATTAAACAAAATGGGTCTGAATTTGCTTTGAATGTTCACTGACGAACATTATAATGCTCTTCGGCTTATTGGAGCGGCCAACAATTCAAGATACGAACCATAAAATGGTTTTTGGACATTATTTTCTTAGCTTCCAAAGTCGGCAAAGTAAACAAATTAAGAAAAGAGGATAACATGAAAAATATAGTGAGAGCAGCTATTTACAGCGTATTGTTAATCGTTTCCGGAGCTTATGCAGGAAATAATCAGAATTTCTACATAGACCGTCCTTATTTACAGGATTTCGCGGAGAAAATACCGCTTTCGGAAGAATTGGCAGGCACAAAATTGTCCTCAGTATGCTCGGATAGAAACGGTCGTATCCTGGTTTTATCAAATAAAGGACTTTTACAAATTCATAACGGCAAACTTGTTCCGGACATGCAAAACAGACCCCTGCTGGATATGCAAATAATAAACATGGATACATATCGTGACCAATTTGTCTATTTAACCGACAAGGTCGTTTTGAGTAATGCCTGGGCGGGCAAGTTATATGTTCGGCACAAAACGGCTGACATCGGATTATTTGAGATGGGAAGCAGCTTTGATTTTCTGGTGACCGGGAAAGATACCCTGGCTTATTTTGGACAAAGTAAAAACATTGAAAAGTTTGAAACAACTCAGAAACACATAAAACAACTCCTTTTCGACCGGAAGCGTAACCGATTTCTTGTTTTATCCGATAACCAACTCGATTGTTTCTCGCCGGGAAAAAAGATTAAAAAAGTTTTCGAAGGCAGAGATTTATATTGCATAGAGTTGATAAATGATAATACGGTCCTTCTGGTCGGAACTCAGGATGGATACATCGAATTAGATGCAAATACCTTTAGTCAGCGATCGGTTCTAAAAAAAGAACTTCCCTGTGCAGACATACGCTGTATCAGACAAATAGGTAACAAAATCTGGTTCGGAACATCAAGAGGGGCATTCGCAGTACACAGTAACGGACAGACAGATTATTATGCCTCGAAACGCTGGCTTTTGGAAGATACCGTCATTGACCTGGCAAAAGGACCAAATAACAGCGTGCTTGTTCTCGGCCAGGGCGGGCTAAGCATCATCCATTTCAAAATGATGACCCTTCAGCAAAAAGCGAAGCATTTCGATAAACTTACACGAAAGCGACATATCAGATACGGCTTGAACAGTGCGCTTCATCTGTCCAAATCCGGCGATTTGTCAACGGGAACGCTTGTCGATACGGACAACGATGGTCTCTGGACTTCTATGTATCTGGCGGGAGAGCTTTTCCGTTATGACGTTACTAAATCGCAGGACGCCTTGCAGAATAGCTACGAGGCATTCGAGGCAATGGAACGTCTGACTTATATCAATCCGCTGGAGGGTTTCCCATCACGGACCTTTGAACGGACAGGTTATAAATTAGCTGACAAGGACCGATGGCGTCTCGCTGAGGACCAAATATGGGACTGGAAGGCTACAACCAGCAGTGATGAGATAGTAGGCCATTATTTCGTATATAGCATCTTCGCAGAAGTAGTTCCCGATCAAAAATGGCGTAACCGGTCAATCCACCTGATGAAAATTATTATGGACCATATTATTCGAAACGACTGGTACCTCATCGATTACGATGGCAAGCCGACACTCTGGGGCAAATGGCACCCGGACTACGTTAACAAATTTCCCAAACAGGTCGGCGACCGCAGACTTAATTCTGTTGAAATTATTGGATTTCTTCAGACGACATATCACTTTACAGGTAAAGAAATCTATAAAGAGAAGGCGTTTGAATTAATGGATAAATACGGTTACTTAGATAATATTATGATACCTATATCTCAGATAGGCAGGGTTCCGGATATCGACCTTACTACCGAATGGAACCATTCCGATGATGAGCTGGCTTTTTTAAGTTATTGGAATTTGTATAAATATGCCTTTACGGATGAACTTCGTAAGAAATATGGCCGGGCGGTGAGAGAACACTGGGAAATTGAACGGCCGGAAAAAAATCCGTTATGGAATCTTATTTATGCCATAACCGGAGCCGATGAATTCGATTTAGACGAGACTATCTGGGGCTTAAAAGAATTCCCGCTGGATATGATTGGCTGGTCTGTCCAGAATAGTCATCGTAAAGATTTAGAGTTCTTAGGTCCCAATTTTCGTAATCAAACCACACGCAAGCTCCTGCCGCCGGATGAACGTCCTATGAGTAAATATAACGGCAACCACTTCCGCCTGGATGGCGGTGAAGGAGGCCGCCGGGAATTCAGCGGCGACATATACCTTTTGCCGTACTGGCTTGGAAGATACTTACAGAAAATCAAGTAAGCAAAGTTATTATTGAGAAGATTAGTTTTCTTCCCGGCTCATTTACTCTTTAGCCGATATTCATAGAGGTCGTATCCAACCTCACGGCAAGCTCTTACTATCTCAGGATAGGGTTTATCGCAAATGTCGATAAAGCCAATCTGATAGTTTTCGCCGTCACCCCGGCCGGTTGTGGCCTGGTCCTTATATTGGAACCAGTGCGTACCAACGATATATGGATTGCATAGGGCACCCTGAACATAACTTTTGTACTTGGCGGCTCGGTCCTGCTGGTCAGTCGTTTTCTTCAAACCCGTGTGGAACATACCTCGGTCCAGCGCACCAAAATGGAATTCCCCTATAATCATCGGTTTATCGATACTATCGGGCAGGCGATGCTCGGCTACACTGTAGCTGTAACGGTTATAGCTGACGATATCGCAGCTCTTCACAGCCGCCCTCGCCGCCAGGTCGTTCACCCAGGCAAACCGGCAGCCCATATATAACTGATTTGGAGCGACTTTTTTAAGCTCATCACGGATTGTTTCAAAATAAGTCTCTGCGGTTTTAGTATAGAAAGCCGTCAGATCCACCCGAGCTTTCTTTTTGTTCGGGGCTTCCCGGCTTCGGAGCAGAGCCTGCCATGATGTGTGTTTGGTCCCCCAGGTGGCGTTGAGCTTTTTGATAGTCCCGTACTTTGCCTTCAGGTCATCGATAAAAACTTTCTTGGCCGGTTGATCGGCAGGTGAAGCCAGGGCGGCCACCGCCAGCGAAACTTCATCTCCCCAGGCTATTTCATTATGCACGAAATATCCTATACACCATGGGTCATTTATAGCCCGGCCTTTTTCTAATGCCAACCGCTCACGAATGGCCTGACGGAAGCTCGGGTCAAACACATCGTAAAACTTACCCCAATAACCCTTTGAGCCTTCCAGTTTCTTAGAATTGTAGCTTATAGTACAAACATAGGGCGTCTTTCGCATCAGATAGATACTGCTTTCCGACCAGTTTGCGATGGTATTTATTCCCCAGCTTTTAAGTCTGCGATGTGTAATCTCGGCAAAGATGTTTCCCCAATCCCGCCCATATTTTCGCAGGAAGTTTGCCTGACTAAAATCATAGGTCTTATATGGCGAATGGTCTTTGTAATATCCATGAGGCGCCCAGCTTCCGCCGCCATAAAACTTCGCAAAAGGAGAATCAGTCTCAGGCAGATTGCGATAATAATGTTCACGGTCGGTAATCGGGGTTGCATTCGCACTGCGGACGCAGTCGATGCCGTGTGACCAAAAAAGTCTGCCTTTCGGGTCCACCAGCCACCACTTACCCTTATACTTTTCGGCGCGGAAAAAGCCCGTAGCTTTAAGCCTCGGCCCGGCGGTCCAGCCACCGTACTTGTTACGGTCGCCAGGCCCAGGGCGAGCAGCAATGTCCTTATCTTCCGCCCTGCCGTTTGCAATCAGCTCTTTCAGAGAACGTGTCTTTCCGGGCCAGTCTTTATGGATGTACTGGCCAAACTCATCGATGAAGGGAAAGAAATTCTTTACATCCAACGTCTCGGTGCGGCCGCCGGCGCGAATATTCTTAATATCAAACTTATGGTCAATACCGGGCTTACTCACGAACAGAAGTAACTGGGTGATATTTGAGGCATCGACCTTGCCGGAGTGGACGGGCGCCCCACGCATTCCAATCAACTCAACCGGCTCAGAAAGCCGCCATGGAGTCGGGAATAATCGCACAACAAGTGTCCCTGCTGTTTCCGGATTCAAAGCGATACTATCGGATACACAGTTCCTGTTGCCATCGGCGCCGGGGTTATCAACACGGCAGGAAACCGTAACCGGTTTCGCGCCAAGGTTCTTTACATCGATAGAAACATACTCGTATTTCGACAGGTCCCATTTCCCCGCCGGTGCTTTTAAGGTAATGCCGGGCCACTGATTTTCATGACCGGTTTCTACACGCAAAGCCCTGTTTTTTGGCAATGTGACCTTTGCGTCACTTGTTATTACAGAACCGGTATCAAAATCCTGGTTAAAATCGAAAAGAACAAGTGATTTGTCCTGCGGTGAAGCAGACATCACAACCATCGCATTTGCAAGAATGCTCGAAGCGATAACGAGCACAACAATGATTTTGCGATTCATCAAATACTCCTTTCATTGGGAAACTCAATTTCCAAAATGGATGCTACTTCTACTCTGTGCGCTTTGTGAGAAGATACCACATAGTTTTATATTTCGGTAACATTTCCAGAAAGTTTCTGTCCCCTTCTGAGCGAACAGGCACATCTGCTTTTGCCAGACCATCAGGTCCAAGTGCCTGGGCCGTCCAATTTCCTCCCGCCATTTCTACTGTTCCTTTGACAGTTTCAATCTGCACGGGCGCCTGACCCCATTTAAGCCCCACTGTCCGCCTGTCCTTGGAGAACTCCATACCCACATTTTCACACCTGCCACACGCAGTAATAAGAATCTTGCTGCTTTGCGGCCAGGGCAGGCCATCAAGCGGGGTAGCCGTAATTACCGCAAATGCGGGGTCATCAATTTGGCATCGCTCGAATCTGGAAGTGTCTCCGGCCAGAACACCAGCACCGGAGCCGACAAAATATACCCCCCTGCCGTTTTCAACCGACCATTTCAATTTCGTAGAAGAAGGGGGATTATATCCGAAACCGGGGGGATGCCTGAAACCTATGGACAACTTATTACTTAGTATGCTCTGGCGTGTTGCACCACATACATCGGAAACAACATCCATCATGCTACGGTCGTGCTCAAAGTGAAGTTGAGCAAGCTTAGGCAACAAATCATCTGACCTCAAATATAATTCCGCCTTCATAGAACCTTCAAGTGGTTTAACCAGACCCTCGCGGAAAATAGCCGCCCCCGCACGCATAAAGCCCCACTTGGCCGGGTTGGTGTCGATGTCAAAATAGCTGTTCAAATTCTCTCTATACCAATCGTCGGAACTGTGGGAGTATGTATATAGCCATACGGCGTCCCAGTCCTGAGCGGCGGCGAAAGAGGCTGCCATAGGAACACACTCTGCCTGCGAATCGAGAGGGGCGGGATGGTTGTATTCGCTGAGAGTGAAAGGTTTGCCGTATAGACGCGCAGCAGCCAGGCGAAACAAGGTTGCTTCTTCGGGATAATTGGTCATGGGCTTTTGTTCTACAATCCAATTGTTACGGTCCCACGGCCTTCCTGGAAACCTTGGATGCTGCCAGTAAGCATGGACATCGATAAAATCCATATTGCTCTGAGCATAAAGCCCCATAGGCCCAAAGACAATTGTTCCGGTTACAAGTGCCCTTGTATTGAGATCTTTTATGATGAAAAGTCTCATCTCGTCGAAATAAGCTTTTTCCGTTTCCGCCAGAAACAGCATCCTGTCGAGAGTTCGCTTGGGGCTTTCATTGTCAGCGAAAAGAGCAATATTTTCGGTTCTGATGGATACTCCTTTCTCCAAACCTACACGACCGCCGGGATGAAACCTGACATGGGCAAGGTGAATTGGGATATTGTCGGTCCCAAAAGAAAAACTTATACGTGCATTATCGTCATCAGCTTTAGCAATAAAGCCGAAAAGAAACGTTTGCCACTCCCGCTTTAATTCCATCTGCCGAGACAGGCCAAGATTGCTCCAGGGGCTATGGGCCTGACTGACAGAGCAATTTATCCTCCTCGGTTCGTCAGCGGCGGCTTCAAACATAACAGTGTAATATCTCCCTGACTTTAAAGAAATACCTCCCTGGTTAAACTGTAGGTGCCATTCGGTGTCATCGGCCTTGCCAATTTTGATGCAGAGAGCATCCTTGGACTCATAGTGCTGCCGTGAAAGAGAAGCTTTGCATCCGGAATGCTGTTCAATGTTCCAGCTCGTTGGAATTCTTTTACCAGGTGTGGTCATCTGCAAACTGCTGTTGCTCAAGATGTTCTTTCCGAACGGCTCGGTTCCCTCAGCCCAAATATTTAGCAGCTTTTCATCTGAGCCGTAGCGTTTTTTTAGCCAGGCGTTGTATTTTTTTTGTAGAATATCTGCATAGTACGGAGGAAGCGTCCGCAACGTGTTTTCACTGTCCCACATAAAGAAGCTGTTTTCATTAGTAATTTCGACAAACGCCACAGCCGGATCATCGGCATAACGGACTTTTCGATACGGATTGATATGAGTCAATAACTGGCGGGCAAATTGTTTCTGAGCATCAATCAGAGCAGGCGTAAAGATGTTGGAGATTTTATCGTATTGACGATTTGTTTTAGGCAGGCCTAAATATTCGCTGTGCGCTCGGCCAACGTGCAGGTTTATATTAACACAAATCCCATGGCGAGCTAATTGGTCGATAAAATAATCGAGTCTATCCAGCGCTTCAGGGCTAATAGTTTTTCCATCCTCAGCGTTCCACAGTCCTCTGGGCCAGCGTGCGCTGTCCATATGGTGACACCGGACAGTATTGACGCCGGCCGCAGCCAGACGGGCGGCGATATACGGAGCATCCTCATGCCTTGGCATATTAGCCCCAAATGACAGATTCACACCCCAAAGTCTTACCCGTTTGCCGCTTCGATAGAAGTGTCCATCCTGAGCCTGCAAACGATTACTATCGGTCCTGACAGGCTCAAATGAAGTAACCGCAATAAGCGAGCCGGGATTTGGTTTTGCAGGAATTACAAAAGGGACCATCTCCCCTGCTATTGACACTCTGCAAACAAGAGCACAGGTTATAAGCACAAGAATCATAAATTGTTTCGTGCGCTTTGTGCTTATGTTCCTGCCGGTACTGCTGTGATGTTCCCGGTATCTCATAGAGGCCTCCTATCCAAATAAAATGAACTGGATTGAGTGAATTACTTTTCCTTTATACTCTAATTTATGAAAAAACTCGTAACAGATGATATAGTCTGCGCTCGGTGCTATCAACAGAAAAACGACCTCTTCGGCCTTCGTATTAGATTATTCATTACAGAATTTACAACGGAGCTTGCATAAAGACCCCCCAGAGAATATGATGGTGGCACAAATATCAAATAATAACTATCAGGTACGGAGTATCCAATGGCGCATAAATTCATCAACGAGATCAATCCGGGAGAAACAATCGACGATATTTATATTGTGAAGGACCCTATTTTGCGGAGCACCACACGAGGCGATTTATATATAGCGATGTTCCTTCAGGACCGCACCGGACAAGTGAACGGCAGGATGTGGCAGGCAACCGAAACGATTTATAAGGCGCTGCCAAAACCCGGCTTCGTTAATATACAGGGCCGAAGCGAGCTGTATCAGAACAACCTGCAAGTCATCATAAATAATGTCAGCGTCGTTGATACAAGCAAAGTCAGCATAGACGACTTTCTTGCGCAAACAGACAAAGACACAAAACAGATGTTCGAGGATATAAAAAAGACACTAAGCCAGGTGAAAAACACACAATTGAAGGTGCTGGTCGGGGCGTTTCTGGATGATGCCGAGCTGATGGAAAAATTTCAGAAAGCACCGGCTGCAATAAAAATGCATCATAATTATATCGGGGGGCTGCTTGAGCATACCCACAATATGCTGAGAGTAGCCGTTGCGATATTACCGCTGTATCCGGACATACAGGCTGACATGGTTTTGGCAGGTATCTTTCTTCACGATATCGGTAAGACCGAAGAGCTTTCTTACGATATGGCCTTTTCATATACCGATTCAGGTCAGCTAATCGGCCATATTCCCAATACCCTTGTTATGATAAATCAAAAGGCAGATGCGCTGAGAAGCTCGGGAACACAAATCGACCAAACAGTCGTGGATGCTATCGGGCATATTATCCTCTCGCACCACGGCCAATACGAGTTCGGCTCGCCAAAACTTCCGGCAACGGCGGAGGCATTTATGGTCTATTTCATAGATGACCTCGACGCCAAAATGAACCAGGTAACCACGCTAATTGAAAGTGATATGAGCGATTCAAACTGGACCGGCTGGCATAACGCTTTGCAAACCCGGCTTTATAAAAAACGCATCGAATAACAGGCCATTGATACCGCTCATAAAAAGACCGGAATTCGGAGGATTTATTTAGATACTCTGAGAACGGTCCCTCTCCATGACAATGCCGGAATATCGCCATATTTTTCTGAACTGTTCATGGGGTATCGACATCAAACCTGCCATAGGGTCGGCCACAGTTACTGCTTCGTCGGAGACTTCCAAGACAACCAGACAGTGGTCCAGAAGGAATGAGTCACTTACCATGATTAATGTAAGACCGGCATTTTTGAGCTGCTCAATCGAATCAAAATGACGGTACTTACATCTCAGACCGGCTGGGCCATAACGATTTTGTAGCGCTGAGGAAAGGCAGGCAGGGAGTGTTCCTGCAACCGGACTGGTATGAGAAAGTACGGCTATTTCCCCCTCTTCTGCGGACAAGCCTAATTTACCAAGAGCTGTTACCGCCGCTGCCGGGCCGCAGGTGTAATCCGTACTCTGAAAACAGAGTCCGTTGGAACTAAGCCTTGTTTGAATATTCGACAGATGGTCCTTAATCAAAGCCGGAACAAGAAAAGGCAAAACGGAGTACCAGATTACGACCCCAACCATCAGGAGGCAAACCAGAACTTTCTCGATTTTACGCGGCAGACGTGAAAGCGGAACGGTCAGACCCATTGTAACAGCGAAAGATAAAAAGATGAACTTCATCCGCCCTGCCACAATCCAACTGAACGGCCGGACAAAATGCAGCTCGTTATTGTACCTGGTAAGGACCATTATAAGGACGAGTGTAAATGGCAGAAAATATCCTAATGACCACCAGGATTTACGAAAGCCTGAAAAGACTCTGCCAAGAAAAACTCCAAACAAAGCTACCAGAATAACACCCGCTGTTTCAAACCATGGATTCAATGCTATAATCTCCATAGAATTTATAATTTTCGCAGGTACATTATACCTAATTAAGGCACCTAAGTCAAGGTAATTGTCATGAGACTTCATTTTTGGCCTTTCGATAAATTGGGTTTGATCCTTCGACAGGCTCAGGATTTGCGCTTCGCTCCAATTGGCTTTGAATTGGGTTTGTTTTGGGTTAAATTGGGTTTGAATTGGCTTTATTGGCTTTGAATTGGGTTTGTTTTTTGGCCCCAGCCAAGCGTTAAAATTTGCATATCTCATTGTTATGAAAGTGTTTATGTTCATTTTGTCATTTCCAAAATTGGCTTTGTTTTGCATAAAAGAGTGTATCTGGAAACATGTTATAATTATAGAGTGCCTAAAGTGACTAAGGTGCCTAAAGTGAGCTAAAGTTGGGTAATTGATGCTCATGTTTAAGATTTCATATTTCATATTGTGGGCTTAGGCCCCCTGTTGTGTGTCAAGTTAGCAGCACTTCCCCTGTTGCACGCCAAGTTAGCAGCACCTCCCCTGTTATGAGTCGAGTTGCAGCTCTCGGGGATAAACTCGGATAAACTCGGATAAACTTGGGTAAACTCAGGGAGTAAAAAACACTCCCTCTATAATTAGACGAGTGTGCATGTTT
>VRUK01000108.1 GCA_019456195.1 Planctomycetota bacterium
ATCAAAACAGGAGTTGCGGAGAAAATGGTAACTTGTGGGGTATAGAAAAGTGTTACCCTGTTCTGAACCATGCCCTTATTACACTCAATTGGAACTTCCCGTTTATACCTGCTCAACCACTCCGAGACGCTGGGATCGGATCTCATCTCTAATAGAATATCAGGATTGTCTTGATAATTCAAGCTTTCCAGCGGTCTGGCGAAGAGTCTTCAGGTAAAACAATGATACCCATCAAAACAAGTTCTTAGCTTAAATGACCCCTGAAAAGCGTTTAATTGAATGCTAACCAATGTTCTATTGAATTCGTTAAATAGAGATAACTGCCTTTTCTTAAACACGTCTATGATATGTTGAAAAGACTGCTCTAAGTGAGCGTTATCGCCTTGTTTTTTCTTTGTTTATGAACATTACTATAAAAAACAAATGCTCACTCGGTGCTCACCCATTTTTGAAAGATTTTCCTTGACGAACAGGTAGATAATGTGGTATAGATAATATTAGTAAGGTTTGTGCCTGCACAGTCGAGCATCTGTTGTTCTGAAATCTTCGAGCAGGCGACATTTCAGTAGTTTTTAGATAGAGGAGGAGTCGTTGTGAATTGCGCAAGGAGCAGAGTTTTGGTGAGAACTTTGTGCTGCGGAATTAAGTTTTTTCATCTCAATTAGCAGTTCATACTATGAAGACATAGTGTGTTTTGGTGTGTGGCCAAAGCATAGTTATTTTAACTTTTTTTAAGGAGGAATGTTATGTTTAGAAAATTGATTTATTTATCTTCTTTTGTTTTTGTGTTGTGCCTGGTTTTAACGAGCATAGCCGAATGTGCCGACCCGGGTC
Organism: Planctomycetota bacterium; assembly: GCA_019456195.1. Taxonomy (GTDB): domain Bacteria; phylum Planctomycetota; class Phycisphaerae; order Sedimentisphaerales; family Anaerobacaceae; genus NIOZ-UU13. Next base: position 835 of record VRUK01000108.1, read on the forward strand.
TTGTCGCCTGGTATCGTTTTGACGGTGATGCTCTGGACAGTTCCGGCAATGAACTCCATGGCACAGAAATGGGCAATCCAACCTATGAGGTCGGCGTCTTTGGCCAGGCAATAAGCCTCGACGGCGATGGCGACTATGTAGATTGTGGGCTCGATCCGAAGTTTGATATTACCGAATTTATTACGGTCACGTACTGGATCAAGGTTGTCGCATTCGACAGGGGCTGGAACACTGTCTTCTCCAGGGGTGACGACTCCTGGCGGTCGTCGAGAGCAGGTGAGAATAACTTCATGGAAGCCGCTGTGGGCGGTACGGCGGGGAACTGGACCTACGGAGTGACTCCAGTTGACGATGAACAGTGGCACCACATCGGTTGGGTGTACGATGGCACAATGAACTACCTGTATTTAGATGGTGAAATAGACGCAACTGAAGAGAATTCCGGAGAGATTACTGTTAGCAGTTTTCCTCTCTACATCGGAGAAAATTCCGGTGCAACCGGACGCTTCTGGAACGGCCTGATTGATGATGTGCAGATATACAACCGACCATTGACCCAGGAGGAAATTCAGATTGTTATGCTCAGTAGTGCCGGCGATTATCCACAGGCCGCAGGCCCCGTTCCCGCCGACGGTGCCCTGCATGCCGATACATGGGTAAACATGGGCTGGCGGGCGGGCGATTTTGCCGTCTCGCATGATGTTTACTTCGGCGATAATTTTGATGATGTGGACGCTGGCGCCGAGAGCACATTCCAGGGCAACCAGACTGGAACATTTTTAGTTGCCGGTTTCCCCGGCTTTGCATATCCGGATGGTCTTGTTCCCGGCACTACTTACTACTGGCGGATTGATGAAGTCAACGACGCAGAGCCGAACAGTCCGTGGAAAGGCGAGATCTGGAGCTTTAGTATTCCTCCCAAAACAGCATACTTTCCCGACCCGGCTGACAGTGCTGAATCGGTAGATGCGGATGTGCAACTTGGCTGGACAGCAGGTTTCGGGGCGAAACTGCACACAGTTTACTTCGGTGACAATTTTGACGAGGTTGACAATGCAGCAGGTGGTCTTCCTCAGGGCACTTTGACCTATAATCCCGGCACACTTAAAATGGCTAAGACTTACTACTGGCGCGTCGATGAGTTTGATATTGTCGAAACGTATAAAGGCGATGTCTGGAGCTTTACGACTCAGGGCGCTGTCGGCGGCCCGAACCCGGCTAATGGTGCTGTGGATGTAACGCAGTCGGCTATCCTTAGCTGGACACCGGGATTTGGTACTTCACATGAGATTTACTTCGGCTCTGATGCAAGTTCACTTGAGCTGAAAGGCAGCGGCAACCTTGGTTCCGAGAGCTATGATCCCGGACAGCTTGAGTGGGATACAACTTACTACTGGCGTATTGATGAGGCTGATAACGCCAACGCCGACAGCCCGTGGACAGGCCCCCTCTGGAGCTTTACCACCGCCAACTTCCTTATCATTGACGATATGGAGAGCTACAACGACCTCGACCCTGCCGATCCGGCCAGCAACAGGATATTTAATGCCTGGCTGGACGGATTCAACAACCCGGCTATAAACGGCTCCGTCGTTGGTAATGCCAATCCACCGTTTGCCGAGCAGACTATCGTCAACGGCGGTTTGCAGTCGATGCCGATGTCCTACGACAACGCTGTTGGAAAATCTGAAGCGACTTTAACATTGACTTCCAATCGTGACTGGACAGTCAACGGTGTCAACACACTGACAATCTGGTTCAGAGGCAGTTCGGATAACGCAGCTGAGACGCTGTATGTTGCTCTAAATGACAGCGCTGTGGTCAATAATGATGTTCCTGATGTTGCGCAGAAAGGTTCCTGGAACCAATGGAATATCGACCTGCAGGCCTTTGCCGACCAGGGCGTGAACCTTGCCAATGTAACTTCGATTACTCTTGGCCTTGGTAACATGAGCAATCCGGTTGCCGGCGGTTCAGGTATGATGTACTTTGATGATATTCAACTGCATCCACCTGCTCAGTAAGAAGTATGGTGTAATTGATATAAAAGATTTATATTAACTCGGGGCTTATACCGACTCGTTTGGTATAAGCCCCGCTTTTTTTACAGCGACATAGCTATGACACCATCAAAACAAGTCCATTATAACTTTCAGAGGATGTTTTGGCTGAATGATTTGGAGTCGGCTTGAAGGTTGTTGAAAATCGAAGGAGATTTTGTTATTATTTTAAGTTGAAAAGTCGAAAATATTTCGAGGTGGTTTATATTGGAGATGTCAGTTTTGTTATATAAACGACCTTTTCAAAGATAAACTGTCTCTGTGTTATGTTAACGTAAAAGGAGTTGTACGAAAGTGAAAGCAGCGAAAACCAGGCATGTCTTTTCGAACAAAACTTTGCAGTGGATTGTTACCTGGCTCATATATCTGGTCTTCTTTTTCTTTTTCATTTGGTACCATGACGTCCGAGGAAAGCCATTCTCTCTGTGGACGACGGAAAAATGCACGGCCATAGCGTCGGTTTACTGTCTTGGCTTGGCGCTGTTGCTTGGTCCGCTGTCGCGTTTTAATTCGGGCTTCGACAAGCTGCTGCCTTATCGCAGAACTCTGGGATTGACGGCGGCGTTCATGACGATTCCTCACGCTCTGCTGGTGCTTTTCTATCTTCCCTTCAAGTTTCCTGAAAAATATTCGGAGGAATACTTTCTCAGTTGGTTCGTCGGCCACTGGTTTACAATCGTTATGGGATTTCTGATTTTCGTTCTTTTCATGGTCATAGCCCGATATTCCTTTAAGAACGGCATTCAAAAACTCGGCAAGCGCAAATGGATGATTCTTCAGAAGCTCGCTTACCTTGTAATGGTCATGATTGTGCTTCACTTGCTGTCTATGGACAAGATACCTAAAAACTGGATCGCATGGCTCGAGACACGCAACTATCCGTTGCCGCCCGGCTCCTTCGCTTCTATGTTCATGTGTGTCTCGGTGCTGCTGTTTAAGGTTGTGGACCTGTTCGTCCATGGTGACTCATTGGCAGGTAAACCGGCCGGGCAAGAAAATGCCGAAACTTCTTTGGATGCTGAAAATGTTTGCATAACGAAATAAATTGAGCAATAACTGAAACTAAATGTAAAAATAAAGGAGAAATTCAAAATGAAAAATGCCGCACGCACAACTATCATAGTAACCACAGTTATCGTTGGAATCTCAGCAATCTTGTTTTCAAACGCTCTTGGGCAGCGTCCATCCAGGCCGGGAGCAGGCCAGCAGAGTGATTCCCAGCTTGAAAAGCCTCCTATTGCAAAAGACGCTAACGAGAAGAGAATTTTTGGCGTTCTTGAGAATATACTCAAAAGCCAAAGGTATAGAAACGTACCACCACAGGATGGGCGGTTCTTGCGCATTACGGCTGAATCAATGAACGCGAAAAATGTCATTGAGATAGGAACGTCCACCGGCTACTCCGGCATCTGGTTCGGCATGGCGCTTCAAAAAACCGGCGGCAAGTTGACGACCTATGAAATCGATGCCCAGCGTGCTGCCACCGCCCGTGCTAATTTCAAAAAAGCGGGTATGGCCGATATCATAACTCTTGTCGAAGGGGATGCCCACGAGGAGGTAAAGAAACTTAAAAGTCCAATTGATATTCTCTTTCTCGACGCGGACAAGGAAGGCTATATCGATTATCTAAATAAACTTTTACCGTTGGTCCGTCCCGGCGGCCTTGTCATTGCGCACAACATTAATCCGAGAATGGCTGATCCGAAATATATGGAAGCGATAACAACGAATCCCAATCTGGAGACCATCGTCCGAAGCGGAGTTGGTTTAACGCTTAAGAAACAATAGTATCAGTTCAAAATAAACAAAACCGGGTGTATCCTAAAGCCCTACACAGTAGAGAAAACGATTTGACCTCAGGAATATACGGCCTTTACTGATTGCCGGCGATCCGTTGAAATCGCTGTCGTCGGACTCAAATTGGTTGTGGGCGATAATGTCAAATTCCGGCCCGGCGGCCAGGACAAAGGTGCCGCCTTTACGTGTCACTGCATAGAGGCGATTGGGCGCACTGACCATCGATGCGTACACAGCAAACCGTCCGGTGACCGGCAGGTCATGGCTGTATTTCAGCTCACCATTCTTAGGGTCCTGGCAGCAGGCCTTGCCATCGTTCGTTACCCAATACAACAGACCATTCCAATACGTGGGCGAAGGTACAGAGGCTGCTTCTTTGCCGGACCAAAGCACATGTGTGTCTGTGACATCGCCCCTGCCGCCCAAACGCACGGCTAAGGAGCTTAGGCTGTTAGGCCCGCCCCCATGGATATAGGCCCGGTCACCGACAATGACCGGCGTGCCCGTGATAATGCCTTTCATGGTCGTCCTGATCCACCAGAGCCTTTCACCGCTGTCTGGATTTAGTCCCCATACATAGTTGGGCAGCACAACGATCAATTCCCGGCGCCCCTGAGTGAGTTCTGCCAGAACCGGAGTGGTGAAGGTCAGCCCTGTGCCGGAAAGATCCTGCTTCCATACCTGCTTGCCGTTATACTTGTTCAGAGCATAGAGCGTTTTGCTCTCGTCCCAGGCATTGACGAACACCAGGTCATTATAGAGAGTCAGGCTGGATGCAGATCCCCACTTCAGCTTGTCAGAATCCGCCCCGACGCTATGCTGCCAGAGTTGATTACCCTGCAAATCAAATGCCAGTACGCCGCTTTTACCAAAGAACACATAAACATGCTTGCCGTCGGTTGCGGGTGTATGACTGGCATAGCCGTGCTCTTGCATCCTGCCGCTGTAGGGTATCTCCGGAAGCACCGCCGGGATGGATTTGTCCCAAAAAACCTTGCCGTCCACAGCGTTGATACATACTAAGTGACGTTTGAGATGGCTCGGATCACCCGGATTGTTCCTGCCCAGACCGTAACCGGAGTGACAGGTTACGAAGACTTTGTCTCCTGATACGATAGGGCTCGACGACCCGGGGCCCGGCAGAGGTCTCTTCCATTGGAGGTTCTCAGTCTCACTCCAGGTAGTGACAAGGCCTGTCTCCAGGCTGCTGCCTCGTACGCCCGGTCCGCGAAAACCAGTCCAATCTCCCGCTGCTCGGCTGTTCGTCCCCAATAAAAGTGCTATCATTATAAACGTTATCGACTGCTTGATCATATCTGACCTCTTGCTTTAGTTTAATAATCTGTTTTTATCCGGGATTTCCCGTTTACAATCAATTCCACTTCGTTCTTTGGTCGAGCCATGCATTATTTTTATATATCGCCTGACTTTTGTTATCCAATAAAAAAGCCCCTGCGGTGCGGAGGGAGAGGAAAAAGCGAGATTCCCGCAGGGGCTTGAGTTGCATCATTTTCAACTTTTACACCGTCTATATCTCGGCATTGGCTGAATAGACATAATTAGAAATTTCCTCATTCATAAACTCATTTTAATCAACGGCTTCTCTGCCAGTCATGTCCTGTTGTGTGTGCCGAAGGTCGCCTCAATAAATTCAATTAATATTATATAATCCATGGAGATTACAGCTTGTCGGAAATATTTCGATTGAAGGAAAACTCGACTTTCGCCTTTACAAGCTTGCCGTTGACCTCCAACACCGGGTAGGCAAGAAAATTAATCGGACCTGAAGCCGGGCCCGGTTCAACCACAAGATCGCGGCCCCGGCTAAGTTCGATACGGTTTGCTGGATGGTGGCCGAAGTAATAGGTAGATAAGCTGGAACACTTGTCACCCTCGCTGATGTCAATGGGCCACCACCTGCCGTCCGTATAGAACTCCGCCCAGCAATGATAGCCGTCTATACCCCCTGCGTTCCTCTCCGAAGGGATTGCTGCGCCAATGGCAAAGCGTGCAGGAATACCGACGGCCCGGGACAACGCGATGAAGTAAGAATGAAAATCCGTACAGTTACCGGTTTTTGCGTCACACGCATAGACGGCGTCACCTTTTCCCCACCCTGAGCCGTACTTCATATAACGCATGCGGTCTATAACGTGGTCGTAAATGGCTCTCGCACGCACGAGATTACCCTTCTTGCCCACAACGACCTCTTCGGCAATGCTGCGGAATCTCTCATCGGCTGGCACAAGCTGCTCCGCTTCAAGATATTGCTCTGGGACCGTTGTTTGCGATGCATAAACGGCTTTCTCAAGGCGGTGTATCTGAAAGCGGATTGCGACGGTTTTTCCGCTGTCTTCCGCCCCGAGTTTCAGGAAAAGTACTCTGTTTCCATATTTACGCTCCTGTAATATCTGCCGCTCCCCCGGAGCTTTGATGGACTTCACCTCGACTGTCTGGAATGAGTCCGTGCTCGGCATGGGAATCCACATATGGGCGGTGCCTGTCATCTCTGGTAATGTTGCTTTATAAAGAAACTCGAACTCATCAAGACCTTTAATTACTCCAAGCAGATCTGGCGGTGCTTCTTTCGCCGGCTTGCGGTGCCATGTTTTGTCACGTTTCTGTTTCCAAACATAAAACGGTTGACCGTTGATCTTGTGGACTGTGGTTTCCGTAACTTTCATTGCGCCAGGATCGCCGGTAAGGAAGAAATCCACATCATAAACATCTCCGTCAATGCTCGCCAAATCCACGCAGGCAAAATGCCGCTTCGGACCCAGGTTTGCCAGGTACTCGATGTGGACACGAACCAGCTTAAGCCGCAGTTCCTTATCATCATAGGGAAGTTTGAAATATCCTTCACCTAAGGCGGCCTGCTCTTCTATGTGTTTTTCTATACCATCCTGTATGTCCTTTGTTACCAGGTTAGGTACGGACTCAGACGAATCCTGTTCCTCGTCCCGGGACATATTGCAGCCCGCAAGCATAGTACATAATATTAACACTGACGGTATTGCCTTTAGCCAGTTCATAACAGACCTTTCATCCCTAAACTGTATGACTCAGTCAGGAGGACAATATCATTTCGGGTGTTCGCCGGTCGGATGCTCACCGGCCGGATGTTCTTCTGAAGGAGTTTCCTCAGATGGAGTTTTCTCGGTCGGAGTTTCCTCGGTTGGATGTTCGCTGGTCGGATGTTCCCCATTCGGGTGTTCGCTTTCTTGTTTGCAACCCAACTGGCCAAACGAAACAACTGCCGCAATCAGCACCAACACAAACATCTTTTTTAATTTGTTCATATTTACACATTCTCCTTTCGTGTTTATTGCTCTCTATACTTATACAACACAGAGCCTGCCATCTAATTTGGCATTCCCAATAATCAAGTTTTGCAATAAGGCATACTATATAACGGCTCAAAACAAACTACAACAGTCAAACTCTCTTAAGCCTCTTTAATTACGCTAATGATAACCAAAGGTTGGATTCTTTATATCGGGGGATAGCCTGTTTCTTCTATAGGGAAAAACCCTATACCCATTACCGCAGGATGATACACCCCAAGACGAATTCGTCGTTTAAATGGCCTGTGAGGCGATTTAAATTAAAAGCCGGGGGCTGTGAGATTCCCAAAATAGACTTAAAGGAGTTGTTACGGTCTTGGCAATTTGCTTTGCTCTGCATCGGTCGGCGGGTAATTTTTGAAGGTTGACCACATTCTAGGTCTGCCTGAGTCCCATGCCTCCTGGTTGAAAACCTTTTCTTTTTTCATATATGCGGCGTGGCCGTCATAAAAGGTCATATTGACGCCCTCGCTGTGACGGTATAGTGTCGGGCCGTCAGTGCCGACCTGTTTATAAGGTGTAATCGTGTCCTGGCCGAGAACGTCCCATCCGTCTTTATAATTGGCCCCCCACCACCAAAGCCACCAGTCATTGCTCTCGGTGAATATGAGCTCTCCCGAAGGGCTGGGAACGGTTGTGTTCCTGTGTCCGGCATAGCCTATACCGAACCAGTCTGAAAAGTACCAGTCCGTCAGGTTATAGCCGTAACTGAGCCATGAGTCCCACTGGGAATCTGGCCTTTCCTTTATCGAAACCACGTCACTCGGACAAAGAAACTCCCTTGGTGCGTTCCAGCCGGGTGCGGCATCGCCCTTCATTGCCCGATAACCCACCAGGTCTCGAAAGAGCTGATTGCCGGGCCAATAGCGATTGTCGCCCAGTGTTCTGTCCATAACCGGAACATACCAGCCGTCTTCGTCATCGGCATAAAGGGTATTGGCCAGTCCCATTGTTTTGAGGTTGTTGCTGCAGACGATGCGTTTGCCGTGGTCTTTTGCTCTCATCAAAGCGGGCATTAGTATTGCCATCAATAATGCGACGATAGCGATCACAACTAAAAGCTCTATTAAAGTAAACCCTCTTTGGATTTTCATAATTACACACCAACTTTTATATGAGCTATCCTATTGCTATTATATCTTTTAAGGATGCGCAAATCAAAAGAAATGTTCTTCCAGGCCGTGCCTTATATTTGCACATCTACAATCCCAGCCTGTGCTTCTTCAATTTCTTGTCAAACTCTTTTGCTCTACCCCCGACGTATGTATCCAAATGGGCCCAGTACTTTTTGCTGTGGTTCTTGATTTCCGTATGAACGAGTTCATGTAGAATCACGTAATCCATCAATTCCTGGGTCAATGAGACCAGGTTAATATTCAAGTTGATATTATTCAGGTTTGAGCAGCTTCCCCATCTTGTCTTTTGGTTCCTTATGAAAACCCTGTTGTATTTGAAGCCGTGTATGTCTGCCAGCTCGCAGAGCCTGTTCCTGAGAATCGTTTTGGCTTTTATTACAGGCAGTTTGGGTTTGTCATTAAGGGTGGTTTCATGTTCCTTTTCTATCTTTCTCACATAGTCCAGGCTCTGTTTGGCCCAGCTAAGATTCTTAAGTAGATATTTTCGGGCCTTCTTAAGGGAGATTCTTGGGGGAAATGCAACCCTGACCGGCTTAAAAGCTCTTATGGATATTGACAATCTTTTGGCTCTTTTGGACTGAGAAAAGACAATTGAGCCGAGCGGCGGGATGTCGAGGATTGTAATGGACATAGCCTAAGAGTAATCTCCTGAATATAAGTTTGGGGCATTTTAACTGAAACAACTTGAAAAATCACCTAATTACAATAAAATTCGATATCAGAAAAACGAAGAATTGATTTTATCTCGGATTCAGGTAAAGGGTAGCTATGGCACAAATAACTTTCAGTCACACGGAACTTATAAAAATTCTGTTTTCCAATGAACTTTTACCTAAGGAGATATTGCGTCCGAAGGTTGAAGGCGATGAAATCCATTTCGTGGTAAAAACAAAACTTCCTCTTTTACAATTTGTTCCTGTTTCATTAAGGTACTTAAGCTATACCGATAACAATGCAATATTTGAACTCACTGTTGTCAACAGCAGTTTGAACAAAATGATAGGCCGGCTGAACCTGTTATCCAAAATTAACGCCCCGGCGTATGTTAAGCTTGATTTCCCAAAAGTTTCTGTTAATGTTAATGAGTTGCTTAAAGAAAAGAATATTAGAGGTATTCTGCTAAAAGACATCATCTTTAACGATGGCGTATTTACAATTGTAACTTGCAGCCCTTAAGAAACTTTTCATCTTCACTGGTTGCGATTGAAACTGAATGAATAAAGCTTTGCATTTTTCAATTCGAATTCCAACCGGACCATTTTACCCTTGAGAGCCTGAATCGATAATTCGTTCTGCCATTCAACCTTGATATCCGTAACACTTTGTCTGACAGACTTGGCTGCGGCGAGTTCTTCATCGTTGTCATTGAGAAGCCTCGTTCTCACAAATCCTTGCCCATAAATATCGGCACTAAGACATAGTGCCTGGCCTGTGTATAGCAAAGGCTTGGTGACAACAAAGGCTGAAGTGTTCTTTGAAACTTGCTCGTAGCCGGCAAAACCATCCGGCCGAAGTGTCGCGAGACAGAAATATCCATTACGCCAACCGAAGTGTTTATCATCATTGCTTCCGTAATAAAGCCGGATTTCGTCTTTCTCGAATACCGGGCATGCAGCCGCATAAACACATCCCCAATCGTACTGGCCTTTCTTAGGGCTGTTAGCAATCAATGGATTACCAGGATCGATCCTGTGCCATGTAATTGTATCTGAACTCCAGGCCAGTTCCGTATGAGTACGGTCAATCTTGGAATTGTAGATAGCAGGCAGACCGATGTAAACGCCGGCGTAGTAGAACACAGGCATGGCATACGTTTGTAGATGGTTTTCCAGGCCTTCGAGTACAACTTCGGCTTTGCTCCAGTTTAGGAAGTCTTTGCTTGATGTCCTTGCGACCTGTCGCCCGCGAGGAGGGGCCCACGTGCGGGTGAATCCCACATACTCGCCGAGCGTAGGGGCCCAAAGTGCATTATTGTGCGTGTCTCCTCTAACATTGACCTCCGGGCATTCGATGGCCTTACCCCAATTAAGCCCGTCATGAGAAAACGCCACGGAAATTTTCGAACCCTTAAAAAACATCTTATATCGACGCTTTGGATCTGGATCGTTACGATCCACGAATATACCCGCCCCATGTGGCCCGCGAAAGACAAGGTTGTTTAGATTACTGCCGTTGAACTCCACGATACGAAGTTTGGGTTTCATCCACCTCAGACCGTCCTCAGAGGTGGCGTAACAAATACCCATCTCGCGATTCTTGGGACGATACGGCCTCTGGCTGCCTTTCTCGACAGGCGGTTTCTGTCCCGCCTGATCAATGATGAATGGACTATACCAACATTCGTAAAGCTTTTCCTGCTGGTCATATATAACGTTGGCGTAGAGATTGTCGAAGCGGACTTCCCATGGCTTGTCTTCTGAAAAAAGTGGGTTATGCCTGCTTTTTTGAACTTTACCAACAGCAAGTCTCGCATTTTTTGTCTGCTCAACAATACGATCATCCAGAAGAAGGAATCTATTGCGCTTCATGCGTGAATTGTCTTGGTGAGACAGGGAAGCTCCTGTAACAGCACAACCGAGGCAGGCGAGTACAGCTACTATCGCAACCATAATTGCTGTTACGTTTCCTTTATTTTTAGTTTTATCGATCATATTAAAATTCCTTTACAGGGAATATAAATTTATGAAGCTGGATTTACAAGAAAAATTATGCCGGAAGATACAGCTTTAGCTTTCCGTGAGTACTTGCCGCGAACAGGGCCAAAATCAGGAGTATGGTTATTCCTTTGATGGTCTTGTTTTGCAGATTTCGTCTATTCGGGGGTGTTAGTTTTGCTTTTTCGAGAGGTTTGCATCGCATATAGATGCTTTAGCTACGGATGAAATGGGCAGGAGTGGATTTGAACCACCGACACACGGATTTTCAGTCCGAAGTCGGCTTTTGTAAGTACTTGTCAATAAAAGGTTAATGATTGCTAAAAAAGAACTTATGACGACGAGCGAAACACAAGTGAACACCGGATGAACGCCGTGGGAGCGAGCTTGGCACGCACTTTGGCACGCACCGGCACTTGAACGACTGGTAAAACCGATCCATTAGAAGTGTTATACAAAACAAAAGTATCACAAAATCTCCCCCGCATCCCCCTCATAAGTTGATGCATTCTGGCTGCCATTTCGGCCCAGAAACGTTTCTTAAATTCCCGCGTTTTTAATATCCCCTGCGGGATTATCAAAACAGCTGCTCTGAGTAATGTAAACTTATTCATCCCATCCCCATTATGCACATTTTTAGCATAAAAACGGCGGTTATACAAGTTTTTTGTTTTGGGGGGGGCAGTTGAGCAAGGCAAGCCGTAAATGAGTAAAAAGTGAGAATTCGCTGGTTTTGCCCGCTTTTATATGTATCTTGTACCGCACGCCTTGTCGCATAAGCTTTATCGGCTCATCCTCATGACGACCTTTTACAAACAATCACAGGACCGGTCGTTCCATATTTTCTACTATAACCTCCATTTGTTCAGCACCCCAACCATTAGAATTGTATTTGCAGATGGGGGAAATTAATGTTTCAGTATGTTTGTTCTACAACTTTCTACAAAATCCCAAGCCGCCATATAACGAAAACACTGTATGGGTGAAGATAGAAAGGAGACGAACTCACATGAAAACAAAAAATGATTTTTGCGAACCGGTATCTGACCCCAGCAGTGCTATTAAAAATGGGCAATTGGCAGAAGCCGTATACTTCATGCTCAAAAAAACCGGAATGAAAGAGCGGCTTGAAAAGTTGGCAGCGAGATATGGTGTAAATGATGATTTAACAAGTGCCAATTTGAAAAGAATGATTGACATAATAATTAATTCTAACAACCAAAAACGTTAGTTACGCGATTCATAAATATCATTTAATATTCTGCCCGTTGACATCAAGTCAACTTGTGCAGGCCAAAATTCTATGACATCCACAACTATTGAAGCAGAGCCTCAGAGTTATATGCTGTTGGCTCAAAAACAAAATCTTGTTAAAATCTCTTCCAATTTCATGGGTGTGTGTAAATCATACATTCCAAGATTCAAAAGCTACATGTATTATATGCCTTAAGTCATCTGCACATATACAACTCCAAACAGCAAGACATAATAAACACCTCCAAAGTCCGGTTAGGATTTCCAATTTATTGCTATTTTTAATTGATGTAGCGTTGAGCCAATTATTACAAGATATTGCAACTATATTCTGACTGTTTTCTCGAAGATTTCTCAGTACCCACCGAATATAATCAAGTAAGGTATGTAGCTGAGCACGTATTTCATTAAAGAAAATCAAAAAGCCATCACTTTTATTAAAATATTTGCTATTACAGCCGTTCTTGTCTTCACTTACTTGCCTTAAATCCCGCTGATATGATGGAGATATTTCATTCATTAGTAATTGTGAGACTGTACGCTCTGCTCTTTCCCAACTATGGGCGTTATATCGAATTCCGGTATCCGTGGGCTTGTCATTACATGAGGACAACTTGGTGGCTTCATATAAAATTCTGATCAAATCATGTGAGTATTCTCTATTTATATTACTATTATCTGTCTTTATGAGATGAGTAATGATATCTTGCCATAATATTTTACAAATATTGTTAACAGGCATCTTCTCAGAATTTGCAAATTCTTCTATAATGTGAGATATCTGGTCAATTACAGAAAGGATATTTTCATTGTCTTCACCCATGCGTCGAGAATCAGTATATTCTTTACTACAGGAGGAACCTAAGGAAGATAAAACATGCTTCGAAAATGTGGACAATAATGTTTTTGTGCCCAGACATCCCTCTTGAGCCCAATTAAAAGCAGTTGTAATTCTCTCAAAATAGCCCTCATTATCATATTCCTTCCTTTTGGGACAATAGGAAGGATCTGTTTCAGTAATCCTGACATGGTATGTATCGAAAACTTTCTGTGCCATTTTTCGACATATACTAATAAACTGTGTGTTAGAGATACTTTTCTTAGACTTCCAAATCTTAGCAATAGGCGAATTCGCATCAGTATCAATGATGCCAAACAGTATAGCGAAAGCAACCTGCTCAAGAAATTCTTCGGCATTCATTATTCTATCACAGAAGCTATTAATATCACCTCCCCATCTATCAAGAAAAATCGTTTTTGTTTTATTACAACCGTCCCATCTATCACAAAAGATATATTCGTCAGCATGCTTAAGGAAATTCTGAAAGGGGATGGGGCTTCTTCGTGAATATTTACCAAATCTTTGTACAACATAACCTTCAGCGGCTCCATAGCCCATTGCATGAATAATCTTGCGTATGCATTTAACATAATCTACATAAGTCCACATAAATTCAGATGTAATCTTTTCGCTCGGCATTAATAGCAAGTTTAATACTATATTGTTATCATTAAGATAATTTACAAATTCTTCGCATTTAATACGATATAATCTCGTTGTTGTTTGCTCAACCGCTTGCAAAGTTCCATCTTCATCCTTGACGAAATTCGCAATCCATTTTTGACAAAATAAGCTATACATGCTCCAGTCCCCTCCCGGTTATCTCAAGTTGGTTGGCAAGTCCATGAATTTGTTGATACATCGGTTCTGCATTGCGATATATGTAAAAAATTGTAGCAAGAATATCATCAACAGCTTTCATATTTCCATCAACTATGGAGCCTAATGATTGCAATAGTGCGAGTGTGTAGTTATGACTGCCAATTCTAACACAATCCTGATCCAAGCGAACAATTAGGTCAAAGGCGTTTTCAATAATCGACTGTGCATTGGCAACAATATTACTGTCGCTTGGCATAAGATGCGAGAGACATAATTCAAGAACTTGAGGTATTATGTGAAACTCGACATCACAATAAGGTTTTATTACTCTATCATAAAAACCAAAACGATATGCATGGGTAACAAGTCTTTGCACAAAATCCCCACTGTGCTTCGGGCAGCATCTGTATCGACGAACATCACCATGGAGCCTAGAAGAGGTATCATCGGCCAGAACATTTTGAGCTTTATCAGTAAAAGTAGCGTTCTGGCTGGAATTAATGAGAAGTGCAATCCCAATAACTGCATGATAAATAGCAGAGAATGCTTCATCGGTTGTCGTTCGCATATACAAAGGCTGCAGCCATCGGCATTTATTATTCTCTTTGTGAGTACAAACTTGCTGTAGGTATTCAATAACTGCTGCCTTTTCAGAATCTTCAATTCTCAAATTTTTCATATTTAAATTGAAAGCATTAGCCCAAGATTCACTATACGCATTTTCAGTTGAATGTACTCCTGACGTACCCATGCGCATCATATGTCTAATTGCTGCTGTACGCCCTTTGCCGTGAACCTCTCCTTTCTTTCCTCCAGAAAAAGGGATTATTATGTCTTTCGATAAGTGGTATTTTTTATCATTGACAATAAGTTCGGTGTCTTTGGAAAAACAAATACGTGGTTGGTCAATGAAACTTATAATCGCATCAACATTTGGTTGAATATCTCCGGACCAATCTAAGTTTGGTGGGGCCACTGATAACCCTAATTGCATATGCCAATGTTCGAAGTAACTGCCGGCCTGGAGTATAATTTCACTTAGACCTCTAGTGGCACTGCTGCTTTCACTAAAAACAGCTATGTGGATTAGTTCTCTAAAAGCTTTTCGCTCAGACCTTATGTCCTGTGTTGTGTAGACTGCAACAAACGGCATTGAACTCCTGATCAAATGGTGTGCGATTAAACATAGCTCCAACCCTCCTACTTTGCCTCTATCTTTATTTATAACACTTTTTATTTTGCATAATGTGCTATTATTGTAAGAAACATGATCTACCCATGTTTCAATGCGATTCTTTTGTGGTTTTCGAGTAGGGTCATCATGGGCTACCCAATCTGCAATTATAACATCATATTGTTTCCCCCCAGCAATATCTAAAATTGCTGGAGGAAACCACGGATAGAATGTTAAATTCCAAGGACATGCTGCGCAATTATTATTATTTATATCTTTGACTTTAGGGCAATTTTTTCCAGTTCCTCCAAAAAGATCACATACCATAGAAGCATGTACCCAAAAGTTACGTATTTGGCCATTCTCAAATTTAGCCTCATTATTGAGATCTTCTATTTGATGAGGGTCTATAACACACAAAATCTCTATTGGACGATATGGATGTACTTTAAATTCCATTAAATTCTCCCAAGCTTAAGGATCTAGAGGTACATAAAAACTAATTCCACATTTTTCCTCATTTGGATTTGATGCCAACCACAATGTTTTTATAGACGGTTGATATTTCTCAGACAATCTCGACCACATCTTATCTAAAATTGTCATCGTTGTTCTTAGTCCTCCACCTTGATTTCCGCCATATATCACATTGAGAACACCTTGGATCGAATGTTCTTTAGCGCTATTTTCAATAGTAACCTCAACAAAAGCCGTTCCCGAAATGCAGATTTCATTCATCCGCAGATATATGGATGGCAAAGGTGAACAATCCGTTAGTTCAGCTGTTGCATCAATTGCATTTATTATTAGTTCATAGAGCACCAATATTAGAGCACATTGAGTTGTACGGTTTAAAACTGTATCCTCAGGTAATTCATATTCAATGTCAACTCTAGTCCCCGGAAACCCCCGAGGTGAATATCCGGCGTAGAGTTCAGTGGAAAGTCCGATTGCATCTACAAGTGAAATTCTATTATCTGTATTATGATCAGAGTAGGCATATTGGAGTGTGCGAAGCATTCTAAAGCCAGATTGTGGATATTTGCGCATATCATAAATCATCTTTAAAGTTTTTCCAATTGGAGTGTCGCAAACGGATGGCTTGTCTGAGTATTGTTTCACATATTGCCATTCCTCTTCACTTATATTGCCAAATAATTCTGCCATTTGCTTCATCCCTGAGCTTCTGGCTGCAGCATGAAACATTAAGGAAACCTGTTCATGGTAGAATTTTTCTCGCTCTAAATATCTTGTAGTTTGGTCTGCGTGTTTTACTTCTGAAATTTCACCACATATTGTACAAAAAGATTTTATAAATTCTGATAAAGATAACAAAATTTCAAATGAGCATCTCTCCTGAAGCGAACAAATAGCAAGGGTTACCGCTACAAATTCAACTCTCCCCTTACTTTGCACAATAATTGGTGCAATCAGAATGTGTAGTTTGCGAGATTCAAATGGCTTATATTGCTCTGGCTCTATGTACTTTGCTATAGAAATTGGCTGCACGCTGAACAAAGGACTCCATCGGCCAGCAGGGTTACTTTGAGTTCTGTGCCTAAGATAATTATCGAGGGGGTTTGTCATTTCCACAGAAATTTCTGACAGGTTACATATCTTCAAATATCTGTGCCGTGTCATATCAATGAAGTCATATAGGTATGAAAATTGCACACCAGATAGAAAGTGAACGTCCTCGGCTGAAATAAGTGACTCCTCATCTGCTCTCATGCCAATCTCGATTGGCTTTGGCCATAGCAAATGATGGTCCTGCCATCGTCCCTTATCGAGGATTGGAAGATATTTTTTTCGATCAAGTCTTGGTTCGTTTTCAGGGCCTAGTTTGAATATTGCTATTATTGGAATATCTACACCCAAGGAAGGACTTATATCACAAACCAAGCTATCAAGAATTGGAGAAGCGGCTTCTCGTAAATACAGTGTTGCTAAACCCTCATTATGTGATGGAACTATGCTCCGAATAAATTGACGTATCAATTCCCCGAGCTTTGACAAGCTATCAGTATAATCGTGTCCCACTTTATTGTTCATACTAACACCTAATCTCGTTATTTATAACAAATCTGTCATTACACTATAGACCTTCCCGGACATAAGGTCTGTGGTATCAACAATAATTTCTTGACCATCATTTATCGCTTGAGTCGCAACATGCCCATTCACCACTGCCGGTATTCCTAGCTCATCCGCGATTCTTATTGCATGACTGGTAATTCCGCCTTCATCCACCACGAGAGCTTTTGCCCGTATAATTATCGGATCCCATTCAGGTGTTACAGTATGGGAGACGAGTATAAAATCATCCTGCATTCTCTCTGGTTGTGGTTTTTCCATGACAATAGCAATACCACGAATACTTTTAGCCGCACCACCAGCAAGGCCCTCTACTAATATACGACCATGATGCTCCTTGTAATTTTCTCTTTGATGACATTTTTTGACTATGCTATCAAGACGAGGACGCACCTGAAGTATGGCAAGACCGTTATCGTCCCAACACCATTCGATATTTTGGTTTTCACCAAAATAACCACGAATATCTTCGATTGCTAAGTTGATTGCCCTTAGTTGATCGCTGTTGAGAATACACAAATTTCCCCGACAATCTGTTATTTCATAACCATCCTCTGTTGTTTTTATTAAAAATGTCACTTCCGGTGTTACCGTGCCAGAAACAAGTTGATCACCCAGTCCAAGGACTGCTTCACAACGATGCAAACCTATTTGTCTAACATCAGTGTCTATTACACCAGATACCTTTGCATTGACCATCTCCTGAATAATAACCGCCATCTTATGAGAAGATAATTTCTTTTGTAATTGATTAGCAATAATCTCTGCTGTTGCATTATTGCAACTATCCCAAACCTCGCCAATTGCGTCAAATAAATTATCTTTTGAACTTGAAACTCTAAGCACGCTATGAAAAACACCGGCAAAACTACTCCCTTTTTCATCTTCTAGTGTTGACGAGCTTCTAACAGCAAAATATGATGTACCAAACTCTTTTACAGTTTCTGTTATCATGTTTTTGATTGAGTCCATTGTTTTTTTGTGTATTATATCTGGGTTGGTTATATTTTTAATGTCTTCTGGATTATTAACATAATAATCATAAGCCAATGTTGTAATCACAAAAAACTTTGGGACTCTCCAGCCCGATTTTTTGCATAGCTTTGAGATACGGCATAGAGATTCTGCCTTACCACCAACATAAGTACGAGTGGGTACAATTTCAGCTCTGCGTGATTCAACATCCCAAAGTATGCTTTTGAATCCAATATTATGCCTTTTTAATTTTTCTTTTGTTAAGACATGAAAAAGACCATTATGGTAATATAATCCAAAAGACAAACGTCTTTCATTTATAGATGGCGATAATTGCACTGCTTTGTCACGAAGCAGTCTTATAATTTCAGGTATGGTTAAAAAGAATATATCATCTGTTTCTTTTAAGTATCCCTTAGAGATTAAACGCCGTTCAACTTCACGAAAAAAGGGAACCAGTTCAACTTCAGATTGAATAAATCGTTCCATGCGCCATGTGCGAAAATGTTTATAGGCAACAATAGTGTCAAGCAGTGCAATATCTTTTTTATCAAGTTGAACTACTTGTATAATTTTTTTTCTTATTTGCTTACATGTAGATCTATATTCGTCTTTTGCTAAAAACTTATTTGCATCTCCTCTCTTTATGAGATCAAGAGTTTCAAAGAGAATATCTTCGAGCGTAGAAGCTGATTTAAATGGAGGAAAGCCCCAATGTTTGATCCATCCATACTGATTTTGTATTTCAACCAAAATGTTATAAAGGTCAGGA
>VRUK01000109.1 GCA_019456195.1 Planctomycetota bacterium
AGGTGATCTGTGAAAAATAATATTGGGCAATTCTCCCACCATAAAGAACACCGCAATCCTTGTGCCGAACAGGATTGTGACTTTCCCTACTTTTAAATGAAAGGAGTCGAAAATGGCGGATAACAAAGCAAAGGAATTATTGTGGCCTACGAATTCTGATATCCTCGCTAGGTTTGTCTTTTTGTATGTTGGACAGGGATCTAGCACTATCATTTTAGCCAAAGATGGCGAAAAATATAAATCGATATTAGTTGATATCAATCTAGATTCAGAAAATGACGGAGTCAATGTACCTATGTTGATTTCCGACCTACTTGATAGAGGCGACCTCGATATTTTTGTTAATACACATCCTCATGATGATCATCTTAAGGGTATTATCGAGCTTGCTAATGAAGTAAGCATACAAGAGGTCTGGCATTCAGGTCACAAACCAAGTAGAAAATATAATGATGCTTATAAGGATTTAAAGAAAATCATTGAGAAAGTAAGACAAGCAAATGGTAACAATAGCGAGGTAATACTAGAAGGAAGTAAAGACGAAAAATCAATTGGCGAAGTATTTTATTATATTTTGTCTCCTGCAAAATATGTGACGGAAGAGGTAAGTGATGAGGATCCTGATACGCGTTACAGACGTATTCACGAACAATGTGTTGTTCTGAAATTTGGTATCGGTAAAACGTGGTGTATGATACCTGGAGATGCTGATCGTGATGCTTTCGAAAAGCATATTACCAAATACCACAAGGAAAGATTAGGATCTGTTGTGCTTGCTGCATCACACCATGGCTCTCGTACTTTTTTCCGTTATGATGAGAATGATGATCCTTATCTTGAAGCTTTAGATACGATAGATCCAAAATATGTTACTATATCAGCACCGAAACAAAGTGAAAGCAAGCATGACCATCCGCACGAAGATGCATTAAAGTTGTACAGCGAAAAAGTAGGGAGTGACAATGTGCTTCATACTGGCCAAAATCGATACTGTTATATTTTTGATATTTTTCTAGATGGTACGTATTCCAAGATTCTAGATGACAGTGGAGAAGTTACAAAAGCATACCCGATTAAGGGTAATGATAACGGTGGCAAAAAGGGACAATCTTTCACAGAAAGAAAAAAGAAAACAATTATTCCCACTACTCCTGCCAGATATGCATGAATGAAAGCGAAAAAAAACTCACAGAACCAATTAATAAAGCATTTTCTTCACTCAATGTTTTGCATGAAGTAAAAATATTGGAGGAATGTCATTGGTATGAGAATTCAAAGAGATGGGTAATAAAGTGCCAAATAAATATAGACTCTCCTAATAAAGAACTCATACATAATAAAACAGATTGGTATATTTGGCTTGAGGCTACTTATCCTCAAGGAGAAGTAGAATTAGTCCCCGCAAAACAGAATGGAATTACGAAGACATTTCATCACCAATTCTATAACAGTGAAAGGGCGGGAGTACCTTGGAGAAACGGCATAATATGTGCTAAGACAGCAATGTCTTGGCTTAAGAGGTCTTGTTATGACGAAGAGCCATTTGAATCCGAAAAAAGATTGAAATGGCATATAGAGCGAGTATTTCAATGGCTTTTAGATGCTGCGACAGGAAACTTGGTTAAAAAGGGTGAGTTTTTTGAATTACCTGATTACAATACATCTGACAAACCTTACACCATCGCATTCTGTGAATCACAGGAGACATTCCATATCTGGATACCTCATTGCAATGGCATCCGAATAGGAACTGTTGAACTGGGTTTTCTGCGTAAGCCTATTAACACTCTTGTTACACTGTCTTTTCAGGACCATAAACTTCAACTTATACATCAGCCACCTTGGAACGAAAACATAATCAATCTGATACAGAAGGTTGTTACAGGAATGTGGGTTTTAGTACCTAAAACTATTGTTTTGCCACCATGGCAAGCTCCAATGACATGGGGTGAAGTAATGTGTGCGGTAGGGATACGAGGCGAAGATTATGAGAAGTTTAGCAAACGGTCAAATTTTGTATTGATGGGTTTTCCCATACCCGAAAGAGTAGGACATGTGCCGATTCAAATTCACTGGCAAGCATTATATCTGCCCGTGTTGTCATATAGAGATAAATATGCGGATTGCCGAAAGGAACCTGGATTGCTACTTCGTAGAAATATTGATACCATTAACAGCATCGTGGATTGGCAAAAGTCGGAAAATTGGGATCCCAAAGAAATTTTCAATAGAGGTATGTATACCCAGGATATTATTGATTCAAAGATAATCATAATTGGGGTAGGTGCTTTTGGATCAATGACAGCTGAAATGCTTGTCAGGGGTGGAGTGAAAGACATTTTATTGGTCGATCATGAAAAAATGGAAATAGGAAATCTCATACGACACACGCTTGCTTTAAAAGATATTGGAAACTATAAAGCTGGTGCTTTAGGAGAACATCTAATAAGTATTTCACCTTATGTAAACGTAAAAGCAATAAGAGGCAGGTTTGAAAATGCTAGTGAGAAATATAAAGACGAGATCAAAAATGCTAACATCGTAATCGATTGTAGTGGTAATGATTATATTCTTCATTATATCGAACAGTTTACTTGGGAAAGTCGACCTCTCTTTTTTTCAATATCGATAGGATTAGATGCAAAACGGCTGTATGTGCTAGTGTCACGGAGAAATATATTCCATAGAGAATTTTTTCAAAGACGCATAGAAAAATATCTAAAAAAGGATTTAGAAGACTATAATGGACCAGAACTACCTCGATCTGGAGGAATTGGCTGTTGGCATCCTGCTTTTCCAGCAAGGGGTGATGAAATGTGGCTTTGGGCATCTACGGCCTTAAAATATTTCGTTTGTTATACACAATCCAAGGCCGAATGTACAAAAGTGGCCGTGTTTGAACAGATACAGGTTGGCAATTATTTTGGTGGGATTAAATTAGTAGAAGAATATCATGACAGGTAATTATGAAGCATGGTCGGAAGATTCAAAATACGGTTTACGAATACCTTCTCAGGTTTTGCAGAAGATGTTGAATTTACTTCTTGAGAATAAAGGAACTGAAACTGGGGGTATTATGGTCGGTTATTACAATCGCCGTTATGACTGTGCAATTGTAACAGATTTTTCTGGACCACCTAGTGACTCCAAGCGTAGCAAGAATTTTTTTCACCGTGGAATTAATGGTCTACAACATTGGATAAATAAATTGTGGCAACTTCAACATAGGAGATATTATTTAGGTGAATGGCATTTTCACCCTTTTTCAAATCCATCACCGAGTAGCATTGATATAAAACAGTTGAAAGCTAATGCGGAGGAAAAATCATATAGCTGTCCAGAGCCTATTTTATTTATAATCGGTGGTGATCCCAATACGAAATGTGATTATAAAGCTTTTGTATATTTGAAAGGTAAAGGTACAATTGAATTGTTCAGGGGATTGGAAAATATCTAATTTATGATTTTTTATTTATAGAAATGTGTCTGATATAATAAATCAAAGCGAACTTTTTATAAAAATGATGTGAAAAGGAGTCAGATATGAAAGACATATTAAGCAAGCTTTCCTCATACAATCTATTCAATTATCTACTACCAGGCATAATATTTGTCATACTTGCAAATGAATTTACTAACTTTTCTTTCATTCAGCAGGACATTGTAATAGGACTTTTCCTGTATTATTTCATCGGACTTGTGATAAGCAGATTTGGTTCTCTTTTAATTGAGCCAATTCTTAGATATCTATCATTCCTTAAGTTTTTAAGCTACAAAGATTACGTGGTTGCTTCAAAGAAAGATGAGAAAATAGAATTATTTTTAGAAGTAAACAACACATATCGTACACTAAGTTCTTTATTCATCCTTCTTCCTCTGCTGAAACTATATGAGAAGATTCAAGGCAGATTTCTCGTTTTGCAAAAGTGGGATTCCATTATTCTTGTGTTGTTATTGCTAGTCCTATTTTTATTCTCGTATAGAAAGCAAACTCACTACATAACTAAAAGAATTGAGACAAACGATTAGTAATATGAGTATTGGAAATTCTTGTTTTTGTTAAAATGAGTAAATATACGTAAAAAAAGCAGTAAAAATCGAAAAATTTTCGACAAAAAACACTAAAAAACAAAGAAAAACCACCAAAAACCAACAAAATCAACCACATTTTTACCCAGTTTTTTCCTTTTCCTGTTTACCAACGACCAAATAAACCTCAACAAATCAGCCAGCCGACTTATTCATAAGTGGGCAGCTCTAAGCTGCCCGGTGGACGAAGGCATGCAAGTTGATAAAGCTCGCTTTAAGAGCCTTGCATGTCAAGAACACCAAGCTGGCCGAAAAACCTCTGTGTCCTCTGTGCTCTCGGTGGCTAAATCTATGCTTTTTAAACTTGCTTTTCGTTAAATAAAATGTTATAATGTGCATATATTAGCCAATGAGGCTAACATAAAACGTCAATTAAAGACGAATAACAGACATTCTAAGTTTACCTTTTTTACAAACTGCAAGTGCAGCAAGACCACGGGGCCAGTAGGCTCAAGTCAACAAGCAAATAAATAATCAATTAAAAGAGCTTGTCCCCGAGAACTACTTACCTGACTCGCAACAGGGGAGCCAGAAGGCCAAGACCACAGGATCATCTGATCCAGATTACTAAATCTCGAATATCCACTGTCTTAACGGAACGGAGAATCCCTAGGGGAATTACAAATCATGAGCATCGAGAATCCAACTTTAGCTCACTTTAGGCACTTTAGTCACTTTAGGCACTCTTTCAATTATAACATATTCCCAGATACCCTTATTATGCAAAACAAACCCAATTTAAGAAATGACAAAACGAACATAAACACTTTCGTAACAATGAGATATGCAAATTTTCCCACTGGCTCAGGCCAAAAAACAAACCCAATTCAAACCCAATTAAAGCCAAAACAAACCCAATTCAAACCCAATAAAGCCAAAAACAAACCCAATTCAAAGCCAATCCATACTCTCGCCGTCGCACCCCGGATTTTTGACAGCTCCGATCGTCCGGCACCCGGCTTTCCGGACAGCTCCAGGCCGACTTTGCGAGTCTTGCGTGTCGTGAAAAAGGGATCAAGAGCTTTTTTCACAGTCTTATCGTCCATGCCCTTACCATCATCTTTAATCTCAATAGTCAACAGGTCTTTATCTCTGTCTTCATCGATTATAATTTCAATTGTCCCTGCCGCTCCGTTAATCGAGTTTTCCGCAATGTCCAGAATGTACAGCGACAAATCTTCCATTCAATTGCTTACGACCATCCTTCCCAGCTCACAGCGAAGCGCCTTTGAAATCTCCTTTACCTCGGCTACTCGACAGAGAACCTCCGGAGGCAGCCACCTGAACTCCTCATTAAGACCGTGAAGAATCGGAACGATGATTTCACGGCCGCCTGAATATCTGTTCAGAATGTCGTCCACCTTGACTCGCACGCCTTCTTCAATCTGAACCGGCGCACGGCCCGGCTGATCTATATAGACAATGTTTCTAACAAGACAGCTCTCAACACATTCTCCGCAGCCGGTACACTTTTCCGCATCAACGTAGCGTGCCTTTTTCCTGACGCGGACCTTGAAATTGCCCGCTGAGCCTTCGATTGATTCTATCTCGGAGTAGGTCATTTTCTCGATATTCAAATGCCCGCCGCAATCGACCATGCGAGGCGCAAGTGTACACATCGCGCAGTCATTCGTCGGGAAAGTCTTGTCAAGCTGTGCCATCACCCCGCCGATAGACGGCCCCTTTTCGACTAAATAGACCTTATACCCACCCTCAGCCAGATCGAGCGAAGCCTGCATACCTCCGACGCCGCCGCCAACCACGAGAACAGCACCAACCTTTTTATTTGTTGCCTGAATCACTTAATTGTCCTCCCGTTTCTTTTTCCAGGAAAAGCTATCCTTCTCAAACACCGGACAATAACTTGTCCACGCTGACAAAATGTTTCTGCAATCCCAGTTTGTCGCCGGCCACATCCATTGCCAGCCCCATCAGTTGTGTAAAGTAAAATACCGGCAAACCGTACTGAACGCCGTATTCCTGCTCAACCTCCACCTGTCTCGTGTCCAGATTGACATGACATAAAGGACATCCAACGGCAATAGCATTTACCCCTACAGCCTTTGCTTCCTCAAGTATATCATGCGTCAACTTAAGAACTACGTCTGTGCGGGTCATAACAAGAGCACCGCCACAGCATTCGGTTTTATAAGACCAGTCGAGAGTTTCAATTCCCAACGAGCGCAGCAGCTCGTCCATAGCCATCGGATACTCGCACTCGTCAAACTGCATTACCTTCGAAGGCCTGGTTAGAAGACAGCCGTAATAGCACACAACCTTTAATTTGGGCAACTGATTTGTAACCGCCTCAGCCAGACCTTTCTGGTCACTGAATATCTCAAGGGGACTTAATACATTCACCGATTTCGGGAGCGGTTTTTCAAGGGCCTCACTAATCTGAGAGGCTATCTCAGAATCCTCGTTTGCTTCGTATATCGCCGTCTTCAATCTTGCAAAACAGGCGGCACACGAAGCGACAATATCTGTCATCCCCATTTTTTCCGCCAGGCAGAGATTCTCAAAAGGAAGCGCCAGTGACAAAAGTTTTGATGTGCAATGCGCAGGAGATGTGCCGCAGCAAATCCATCCTTTGATCTCTTCAATATCTGTGCCAAGCTTTTCACAAACGGCCCGAAATGATACATCATACTCAGAGCCGGTTGAGTGAAGCGAACAACCCGGATAATAAGCGTACTTTGCAGCCATCGTATGCTGACCTCAAAGGACATACCAATTAGGAAATACAGATTTCCCAAAAACATATTAATTTGTTTATTATCAAACGGTTTACGTTATATTTTGCTCTCCCTGTTTTCGATACTCTTTACTCGATTAAAAATCTTCCTCGTTCTCAATGCGCCGGTAAAACTGGGAATCATCTTGAGCTTACCTTTTTTGAACATTTTCATTCCCAGCCCCATATCTTTAAAGAACTCGAAAGTCTTCATCTTAAGACCCACTATCATCCCCATCTCGTACATCCGCCCGAACATTTTGATATTTGAAAGCGCTGCCCTGTAAAAAGCCGCTACTTGCGGGATAGTGGGTTTGATGCCCTGCTTCATTGCCGTAATCTTGACAGCATCCATCACCTTTGCGACATCGACCTCCTGCGGACACCTCGTTGTGCAAGTTTCACACGATGCACACAACCACATCGTCTTACTCTTATACACAAGATCGTCCATGCCAAGCCGAATTGCATGTATAATCTGGGCGGGTTTATAGTCCATCGCATACGATATTGGACAGCCCGCGGCACACTTCCTGCATTGATAACACAGGTTCACATTCTGGCCGCTTTCATTCAAGACTGCTTTGGCTAATTGTGACTGTGACGTAACCGTAAGATTAGCTTCCATCATATCTCTTAGCTTCTTTCTCCTGCGACAGGTAACAGTGCCCCTAAGCTTGTTAAGCCATTTTGTAAGGTTAGAGTAGGTTAAGACAGCCCCCCGAGAACAGAAAGATCGATATTGAAAACCCGGTGATAATATCTCTTTCAAGTTTTATTGCCATCCCTGATTCACCTTTGCATTATTTCCATAATATAGAACATATCTACTGGTGACTCATAATACCGCTATTTTCTCATACTTGAGAATAATAGCAAAGAAAATTCTCATATTTAGCAAAAAAGGGACTTCATTTAGCATTAATGTTCTAAATTACTACCTGCAGAGGGCTTGCATTTTACCTTTTTGAGGGTAAATCACAGCAGGTTTTTGAATTCGCTGATAGAGACGGGCGAGCCGGATTCTGCGGACTTGTCAGCCGCGAAGCACACAGCCTGTGTCAGTGACGCATCATCGAGGTTTGGAAATGGCTGTTTGTCGTTGATAATGCAGTCGAGGAAATGAGACACTTCACCCTGAAAAGGATGATGGTTAACATCTCCACTGTCCGGAAGGACACAGGGAATCTTCATAAAATCATTTTGGCCGGGGAAAAGCTTTGGGGCAAAAATTTCGTTGTTACGGAGCGTACCCTCGCTGCCATAAATTCCTATATTGAATCGGTAAGGCATCTTTGCATCGAAAGTCGTGTAACTGCGTCCTATCTTTCCATCTTCGAATTTTACGTTAATTGAAATTGTCCCCGGATATTCCGCGGGATTTTCGGTCTTTACCTGATAGGCGGATACTTCCTCGACCCGGCTGCGCCCAAACCATCGCAGGGCGTCAACCGCATGGCAGCCCGCCGTCAGAAGTGCCGTGCCGCTCTTTTCAAGGCTGCCGTACCATTTTAAATCCCATATCCGGTGCATATAATCGACCTCCACCATAAAGATGTCACCGAATACACCCTGTTCGATTAAGCTGTCAATGGTCATCAACAAGGGATTCCAGTGAAGTACGAAACTTACTATTGTTTTGACTTTGTTTTTTCTTACCGCTTCGCGTTGTATGCAAACGTCTTCCGGAGTCAATGCTACCGGCTTTTCTATTATAACATGCTTGCCCGCCTCTGCTGCGGCAACCACATATTGCGTATGTACATTATGCGGCGTGCATACTACCACGATATCCACGTCCTTCTGCTCAAGCATTTCCGAAGCGTCGGTTTCGATGGTACACTTTAAGCCGTAGCGGTCGCGATATCTTTCCGCATTCGCGGGATTCCGGCTAACTAATGTCCGCACCTCGGAACGCTCATCGTTCCCAAAGGCCTTCACGTACTCTTCTGCAACCCAACCACAACCAATTATCGCCGCGCCAAGCTTTTTCATATTTCGTTTCCTTTCATATTATCGGAATTATAATAAACTAAATCATCAAGGGTGTCTCTAAAAATTGCTTTTGTCACGAGAATGCGAAATTTTCTCTCAAGAGGCTTAGGGCGAAAATGAGGACAGTGGAGCTGTTGAAAAAGTCCCCATTATTTTATCCTTGTTTATGACGCTAAGGGGTGATATAATATGTTTAAAGCGATGGCCATAGGGAATTTGATACCGTGGCAAAGAATGACATAAATCTGTATGATTCTCAGAGTCAAAATGGCTGCGAGGGCAGAGAATATTACCTTGTGCATTTTATCGAATGCGCTTGTTTCTTTTACTTACGAAAATGAAAAGGATTACAGATGTATAGAGTAGTAAGTCTAATTCTTGTTTTGACCCTCTGTGTTTTTTCCCAGAGGAGCGCACAAGCAGAGAGTAGGGATGACCCGAATAACGTTGAGGAAAAAGTCGTGACGATTGAACTCACTAAGTTTGATGTGAATGATACAACCCTTGAATTAGGATATAAGATAAAGAACAATACTGACCATGATGTTTGGATTTGCGATGATGTGGCTTTCTATTTAGCTTCGTTCGATTTTGAGGTATACTTGGCTGAAGACGAGCAGATCCTTCTAATAAGGAGACGGCTTGACGTCCCAACAGACGTAGAATGGAGTATCAACCCGCGCGGTCACTACGTTCTTTTACGCTCGGGCCAGGAACGAAATGAATCCCTGTCAATTGACGTGCCTGTTCACCCAGGCTCTTTGTTCACGTTCCCATACGGACAAACTGCCACTGACCACGCAAGACGCCTGATCCTGGAGATTGGCTTTTACAACGAAGACCTGCCTGGGATGATTCGTGAAATTCTTGAGATGGCAGAGAAACTGAATTGTGCACGCCTTGAATACAGTGAGTACGAAACAGACTTTTTTCAACGTTACTTCAAAGGTATTTGGATTGCACATCAACTCTTTGGAGGATTGTCGGGCTTCGAAGAGCACACGTTTCAAGAGGGGAACAAAGAGATCATTATCCCATATACTTGGCAGAAATTCGGTGGTGAGCAGGTTTTACGGATTGAAGTAGATGGTGTTCACATTCCTTACGAAGACGAATATGTGCCGGTAGACTACTAAGATCAACGAAGGGAAACTCTCCAAATCAGACAAGCCTGGCCATGAAAAAACCCTAAGAAATATAGGGGACGTTGGGGCTGTTGAAAAAGCCATCCCATGATTTTAACAATCAACAGCCATCAATTACTGAATGGCTGTCTTTCTTTATTTCCAGCCCTGACAATTAATGACCAGCATATTTCGTCGCTCGGGTTCCGTGGCCAGTCGCCCGTCTCGTGCATAGTTAATCCCGTCTAAGCCGGTACAGCTCCGAGTTTACTCCCGATGTTACCTCACTTGCTTTGGAGTTTATCCCCGAGTGCTGCTCACCTGACTCGCAACAGGGGAATAAAACTCGTAGTCATCTGACTATACAAAATTTCCAGTTCTCTTACAAAAATAATATTAACTAACTGCTAAGAAAAATACATTATTGATAATAGTCTTTGTGAAAGCGTTCACATACACAAACTCCTTGCCTTTACTTTGTTTTGCTGAAATATAAAGAAGGCCAAAAATATTCGAACCGCCGTACACCATCATACTTTTTGATTTTTACTCTGTAATTTTACTATTAAATCTTCGACTTTTAATATAAAGGCTGCCTCTAAAAAGTGCAGCCGTTCGAACTAAAAATGAATTGTTATATCTTCCCTTAAGAATAGAAAGCAGCATATCGCTCCATTGCGTCCATGACCGCCTTTATATTTTCAAGCGGAACGCCCGGATATAATCCGTATATCATCATAAGCCCCCCTTCCGGACTTCCAAGTTTTTCAACCTCCAAACGAATTAACTCGTCAATCTTCTCAGGCCCGCCAAACCGGGTGACTTGCTGGCGGTCTATGTCAAGGTCGATACAGACACGCCCTTTGAGGTTCGCTGCTATCCAGTCGATGCCGTTTACAAGGTCCTGAAGATTAAGTGCATCCACCTCGCTTGACACAAGGTCATCCACAAGGTCGCGAATGTCACCATCAGAATGTATATGCACCAGACAGCCCGCATCGTGGGCCGGCTTCATCAGGTTCCTGTAAATAGGTTTGATATATGTTCTGAACTGTTCCGGCGAAAGCATCGGGCCAAGCTGCATACCCAAATCCTCCGGATACCGCATCATTGCCGCGCCGAGGTCAGCGTAACGTTTCACTATCCCCATACTGAATTCTTCAACCATCTCAATTAACTTCATTAACCTGGCATCTCTGTCTGCCATATCGAAAAGAAGTTGTTCGTATCCCCGAAGATAGCTGAGCCGCATGAACGCATGGCCATGTTCCAGACTGCCAACGCTGTACTTTCCTTCCTTCGCCGCTGCTCGGATTTCACTTTCAATTGCAGACCAGTCGATAGCATCCATGCCGTTTGCCTTAGCAGAATCGGGCTCAGTAAAACTTTCCAAAGCATCCCAATCCGCCAACGGGTGCTTTGTCACTGAACCTGTAATACCGTCATCGGTTGTTTCCCAAACACAACCCCATGAGTCAGTATAAGGCTCGCCGGCATGCTCCCAGGGAGCCAGTTCAGGCAATACCGCATCTTCACAATTAAAACCTGGAAACAAAATGCTATGCTCGGCCATAAGCTCGAATAAAGCATCATGTTGATAGTGGTGCCAACATGCCGGATTTATATAGAAGATAACCGGAATATGCTCGGGCCGCTCAAAACGAATGGCACGCAGCGTGTTTTCAGTTATGGCATCGGTAAAATCCATAGCAGGTTCACCCGGAAATTTAGCCTATCTCAACTACCTTACCCGACCTGGCGGACTCATAACAGGCGGTCAGTATCTTCTGACTTCGCAATCCCAGCTCACCATTTATAAGCGGCTCACGGTCATCTATGACAGCCCGGCTGAACTCCTCGATCTCGGCCTGATAAGTATTTACCGGCTCAGGCGCAATAACCATATCATGAGTTTCGGTGCGCCCCTGCTGTGCATCGTAATCTTCACTATCCGGTTCCAGAAACGCCGTCATCTTCCCGGCTGGCCCCTGGCCGATAGTACCATTAGCTAATATTGAGCCCTTCGAGCCGTAAAGTTCGAGGACGTTCTTACTGCTGTTGTCGGGAATGCAAAAAAAGGTATCAACAGTGCCAATCGCTCCATTTTCAAAAAACAACATAACTACCGCACTGTCTTCAGATTTATAATCGTGGACGGTATTGTTGATAAAGCAGCTCACCTTAACGACTTTTCCGAAGAACATCTCCAGTAAATCGATGCAGTGCCCTCCCATATCAATCAAAGCCCCGCCTCCACCGGTAGCCGGGTCCTGGCGCCATGCACCTTCGATGGGCGGATACCAACACGAAAGCTGGGCACGAGCGTATGTCGGCTTACCAAGCTTACCTTCCTGTATGAGCCTGAGTGCTTCGCGGTGCTGGGCTGCAAAACGCATCATAAAGGCACAACCAAGCTTAACACCGGCCCGTTTGCATAGCTCAATCATTTCTTCAGCCTCGGCTACTGTCATACCGAGCGGCTTCTCGCACAGAACATGCTTTCCGGCTTGTGCACAGGCTCGAACCTGTTCGGTATGAAGACAGGCGGGCGTGGCAATATATACGGCATCGATATCCGCATCCAGCAAATCTTCAATACTCGCCGCCTGTCCAGCACCAAACATTTCGGCTGCTTCAGCGTTCACTTGCGCATCGATATCGAAGACTATGGACAATTCGGCATTACCGGCTTTGGAAATGCCCTCCGGAATTGTTCTTCTTTTGGCAATCCCGCCCGAGCCAATAACGCCCCATTTAATCTTACCGGCCATGAAAAAAACCTTTCTTTTTATTTTAGGAAACCTCTACTTAGAGTAGGCCTTTATTACCTTCACCAGTGCACTACCTATCTGTCGGCAATCCTCTTCGGTGTAAGTCGGAAAAGCAAAACACGTAAACGTATGGCTCTGGTGCCAGACGGCATTGGGCACTTCTACTTTGCTATAATCCACACTTTCCGGATTAGTGTATTCTTTGCTCTTGAAGGGAAAGCCGCTTTTGCCGAAGGAATTATGTTCCGTAAACGCCCGCTCCGTATGACACTGAGGCCAGAAAACCCGCCAGCCCGGAGCACCCTCGGCGCCTATTGCGGCGACAAATTTGTCTATATCGCAGGTCATATTTTCAATGTTCAGAGAAAACGCCATAACATACCAACCGTTCTGACGCTCATCAGTGTCAACAGGGACGTATTGGACCTGGGGCAAATCTTTTACAGCATCTATTATGATACGACAGTTGCGTCTGCGATTCGGCAGATTCCAGGAGTCGATACGCTCCAGCTCCGCAATACCGATGGCCGACTGCATCTCCGTCATGCGATAGTTCCATCCGACCATATTATGAATATAGGGCAGTTTCTGCTCCAGATCGAGCAGGCTCAAACGCTGTTTGACATCATAACCATGGTCGCGAAAGCTTCTCGCCTGCCAGGCCAGTTCTTCGTCGTCGGTGGTCACCATCCCGCCCTCGCCGCCGGTAGTAAATGTCTTGTTCTGACAGAAGCTGCACGCGGCCATATCACCGATAGTGCCGGTTTTTCTGCCTTTATAGACTCCGCCAAATGCCTCGGCGTTGTCCTCGATAACAAACAGCTTATGCTTTTTTGCAAAAGCCATCACCTTGTCCATATCATAGACGTTGCCATAAAGGTGCACGGGTATAATCGCCTTAGTCCGCTCGTTGACGAGTTTCTCCGCCGACTCAACGCTGATGCAATGGTCGTCGATATTGACATCCGCAAAACGAGGTATAGCTCCCGCCTGAACGATAGAAAAACTGCTGGCGATAAAGGTATAACTGGGCACGATAACTTCATCGCCGGGCCCTATCCCCAATGCGACAAGCGCAATGTGCAGGGCCGAGGTGCCGGTTGATGCACTGATGGCGTATTTGCTCCCCTGCCACTCGGCAAATTTACCCTCAAATTCCATTCCTTTCGGCCCCGTCCAGTAATTGACCTTGCCCGACCTGAGCACTTCTTCGACCGCCTTGATTGCCTTTTCATCAAACTGAGGCCAGCCAGCCAATTTATTCGTCACAGCCTTAGGACCACCATCGATTGCCAATTTTTCCGCCATTCTAATGCCCTTTCCAATTATCCTTTCGCACCAAACGCCCGCAATGCAAAACCTCAAACGTCACGTTGGTATGATTCAAACAAATTTCCCTACATATTAAAGGCCTTATAAGCAAAGTCAACCACGAAACTCCCCACCCCCGCAGATCCAGGGCGGCAATCTCAATCTTTACAATGTGTAAACGTTTATTTCCTCAAAATTGTATTTGACGAAAAGTAAAAATGATACAAGGCATGTATATAGAAAGGATTATTAAGAAATACGTGGATAGGTGCTATAAAAAAAACAAAGCTAATTCCCCAAAGGCTAAAAATGAACGCTTTTGCGTGGAGAAGGAGCTTTATGATTGTTTTTGTGATTTCCTCGCGGAATTTACCACCCTGAAGTGCCAATTTCAAAGCCTTCCGGCCAGAATCAGGTCATTTTAGAAGATTCAAAAGGGGAGCCGACGTGAAATCAAGCAGGAACTTTTTTGGCTCTCCATCCTGCAACAGGTCGATTATCATAATCGGCTCTTTCCTTGCTTTTTTGAAAATATCGTAAGCATCTTTCTTACTGCTTAAAGTTTGCCCGTTTACTGCAAGAATTATATCACCGCTCTTAAGGAGAAGGTCCTTTGCTTGCGATATTTTTTCCAGACCGTTTATTTGAAGTCCTTCTATTTGACCGTTGACATAATAGGGTTTAATAACCGCTTTCCTTAATATCGTCTCGACACATTTTATTTTAGTCCGTATCTTGGTCAACTCCTGTGGAGCATCTTTTTTATCTGTATCCGTGTCGTCAGTGATTTGCTCGTTATTGCTGTCATCAGACGGTTCATTAGTATCAACGCCTTTGTAAAACTGCTCAGTGCCGAAGTCAACGTCATACAACGATAAGTTAGATTTATCGCCGTCCCAGCGAATTAAGCCGGTAGTATTGTTTTGATTGTATTGCCAGTGCTCCTCGGCCAAAGGTTTCGGCTGATTCGGTTTTTCAGGTATCCTGGAATAATCGCCGTATTCGCTGCCGCCAGCCGATGCCGGCTTGAAAATTTTCTTCGTGTGCCGAGCGATCATGGTTGTTCCAATAGAATAAAACAGGATAACACCAATAAGAACCCACTGACTTGTGAACCGAACCGGGTCCGTACGCATGATATAACCTTCCTTTCCTTTTCAAAACATGCGGAATCCGTTTTAAGGTTCCAGCACTCTCCTGTATGCCGCCATTAGAGACAGCTTTCGAGCAGGTTGTTATTTTCGTCTCTCGAAAAACCCGCTCGTTTAGAAATCCCGGACCGATCTGGCCGTTGCCACAAGAGCAACAGGCCATTTCGATCCAGGATGAAACGACTAATACAGCGCTCCGGCCGCTCTATATTTGCGGATTAGAATGCTGTCCGACTGCTCTCTTCTGAAAAAGAAAGAGAATGACACCCAGAGCGACTAAACCAACGAGACCATTTTCGCCCAGCGTGCTAATTATTCCGGTGAGATTAGTTACAACTCCGCTCAAAAACGGAACTTGACTACCAAACAGGACCTCTACTGCGACACCAAGTGCAATCAGCAGTAAAGCAATCTCTGTTATCTCACCAATCCACTTTTTGACCTGTACAAAATAATTCATTTCTAAACCTCCCCATCCAAAATTATTAATGTTCAAAGACAATATAGCCTTCACTTTCATAGTTCGATCAATCACCGACAATTAAAATATAAGAAATGGATATGAGAATGCAAAACCACAACATTAAATGACCATAATTTACTATCCACACAGCTACGATTTTATAGGACATAAACACCATCAGTAGACGAGTAGGTAGGGTGCGATGAATCGCACCAATTATTTCTAACGAGTTGACACAAGAGTTTACCCTCGATGTTAACTCACTTGCTTTGGAGTTTACCCTCGGTGTGTGCCTACTTGCTTGTCTGCCGGGGGTCGGGGGTCACCATGAGCCAAGTGAAACGCACTCAAAGGATCAATTAATATGTAGGGGCGGTTCGTGAACCGCCCTTCACAATAATCAATTTCCCTGATCCACTCTGCAATACGCAATACGAATTGTCATCACCCCGTAGGGGCAACCCCACATGGTTGCCCTGATTTTCTTTCCAATTAACAAATCTCTAATTCTCTAAAATTCCCTTCCCTTTGCTAATCGAAATTCCTTGTTCGATATTCAATATTTCTTTTGCTTTTCTGCATTTCATCTGTTATTATCTACCCCCTAAAGGCGTGATACACAACTGCGGATTTCTCTTAAAAAATGCCGTCCTTTCCGGCCTCAATCGGCGCTTCACGCTTCAGAGCCTGTCCTGAGCAGAGCCTGCCCTGAGCTTAGCCGAATGGGTCGAAGGAAGATACGATTTTTTTTACTAAAGGCGTGACGCCGACAAGGACGTAGTCTAAATACTCTACTATGGTCTATACCCATGTTCTCAATAGGGGCGGCAAAGGCGTGCGTAGCCCTCTGGACGGTCTCAGGGGCAGCCCTGTAAAGGTCTCTTATACGGATCTGCATAAAACCCCTGGATAAATTGCAGATATTCTTGTATCTTTTGAGGTGAAAGTAGTTAAAAGCCGAATCATGATTTACTCGCTGGATTCTTATGCTGCAAAACCAGCGTCGTTTGGCTTCTTATACGAAACCATATAAACATTGTTAGCAGGCTAGTCTATAGGAGTTTATAAATGCCCGAGGGAAAATGCTATTTTTGTGATAGTGAATGTGAGGTATATACAGATCCTCTCAGGCATCTTGTTATGGATTACAGATGCCAATGTTGCGGACCATATTTACTTAATGACTTTCTTGTGTCCCAATATTCATCTTACTTCACAGCGGAGAATAATTTTAAAATAGCATGTATCTTGTGTGAAAGGCGACTGAATGGACTGAGCGGCATAGCCATTAGCAATAAAACAGATAAGGATGAAATGGTATATACCTATCCACAGGTGTCTGTTGAGGATGTGCTAGCAGCATTTCCCACCAAGGCTCGCGATTTGCTCAATAGAACACTTCTCAATTTGAGCAAATTGCCTAAGCGGCCATTTGAGCTCATAAGGTTAAACTTAAGTGTCACGGGAAATCGTTTACCTCTCTTTACTGCCGAGACACAAGAATGTCATGCACTACTAACAGAGTTGGCAGATCAAGGATTTATTAAGTTTAATAGGGTTAAAGCAGGGCTTCAGCTTGACGTGTTCAGTCTAACATCTAAACTCTGGGAGGAAGTTGAGCAATCTCAAGTCATCGATATTGTGGCTGATACGAATCATCAAGATTCAACCCAAGACCCTGCTAACCATGAACCTAGCGTTGGTGACGAAATGCTTTATGACCTCTTTATCTCTCATGCTACTGAGGACAAAGACTCTATTGTTCGTCCATTGGTGAAGGGCTTGTCTGAATTAGGGCTACGAATCTGGTATGATGAGTTTGAATTAAAAATAGGGGATAGCCTACGACAATCGATAGATCATGGTCTAGCAAAATCAAGATACGGCTTAGTAGTGCTTTCGCGAGCTTTCTTTAGCAAAAACTGGCCGCAGTACGAATTAGATGGATTAGTCAACCGGCAAATGACTGGAGGAAAAGTGATTCTGCCAATATGGCATGAAATAACTCGCAAGGAAGTGTCCTCATATAGTCCTTCTTTAGCAGACAAAGTAGCATTAGAAACTAATAAATCATCGATTGAAAATATCATTAAAGAGATTAAGAGAGTCGTAGAGAATAGTAACGATTAGTGCGAACAAGCGGTTCCAGTGAGACGTCCCTGATGGGCCGCTCCTGAACCGCAACGTTCGACCACACAATAAAGAGAGGATATTACATTTGAAAAAACGTTCTGAATTTCACGTTGTTATAATTGATGACAAAAAAAAGGCGTGCCGTCGGTTGACAGACAGACTGTCAGGGCTAACAGTTCCGACTTACACAGACCTTGATGTAGTCGTCTCGGTGTCTTCAATTCATGTTACACTTAAGAGACTACACCAACATGAACAGGGAGAACTGGACCGTTGGTCTTTTACTGAGGCTACACTTCAACAATTACTCAAAGCCTCCAAGCGTAAAGCTGACCTTCTGATTGTTGATTATATATACATCGACAGTGGTGTCGCCAAGCACTTTAAAAAGAAAGCAAAGGAAGAAAGTGTTGGCGAAGAAGAGATTGAACACCGTGCTCTTAATCCAAAACTATTATACGACTGGTTTATGCAGACACCTAATGTGTCAGACAATGATCGTGAAAGAACATTAAACAACCTTTTTCATTCCGACAAAACCGTTTATCTGCACACGTATACACCACAAGGACTTTGTGTTGTAACCGGCACCATGGAACAACGAAGCCGTATGGCCGCTCTCGCTTTTCCACAAGCTAATATACATGTTATAGATACTAGGTCGGAACTCTTTAATGATGAAGAGTTTGATTGGCCACGACCAGATACTAAATACGATGGGGATTATTACCCGTATCAGCTTGCATGCTTTTTTGCTCAAGTAGTACAAAAGGAAATATTTAAAAATTTCCTCAAAAGAAAACCGCAGCCCAAAAGGGTATTCCTTGTGCATGGTCGTTCAAAAGCCGAAAAAGAAACTGTTGCTAGGTTTATAGAAAAACTATCGGTCGAGACAGTAGTTTTGGATGAGCAGGCCAACCTAGGGCGCTCCATCCTGAAAAAGTTTCGAGATTACTCTGATGTTGGATTCGCAGTTGTTCTACTGACCGGTGATGATAAAGGCGGACTTGCCAGCGAAGACCCTACAAACTTATCTCTGAGAGCACGCCAGAATGTTATTTTTGAACTGGGCTTCTTTCTCGCTAAGCTAGGAGATGACCGTGTCTGTTGCCTTCATTCGAGCAATGTAGAGATCCCCTCAAACTACTCTGGAATTCTCTACGTCCCACTTGATGATAGTGGTGCATGGAAGACAAGATTGGCGAGGGAACTCAGAGACGCAGGTTTCAATATCGACCTGAACAAACTACTATAATGTCGAACATGTCGCTCCACTCAGATCCCTCAAAGCTAACGCTTTTCGGGTCCGGTGAGCTTCACGTTAGAAGTTTCGTAATTGAACCCTCATGAGATGAACACGATCTTTTGAGGGTTTCTTTCTTTGAAAATGTTTGTGTGGTATGAACGTTCTATCCGAACCGTATGACATCCTCTTTGTATTTTTCATTCACTGGTGTCTATAGACCTCTTAATAGACAATCAGGAACTCATTTCGCCGCTGTTAATGTTTATCCGCCTATAAGGCCTTCGGCAGCACAAATTACTTGCAAAAAAACATCAAAATCGCCCAATTTTCGACAAAAAACGCTAAAAAACAACCCAAAATCCCCGATTTCCAACATAAATCCGTGAAATCCGTGTTCTTTTTCTGCTATCCGCAATACGCATCACGCAATACTAAATACGAACGAAAATTCAAAGAATTTTCGGCATGGTTCAATCTGATATGCTCAAGGGTAACACTTTTCAAGATAGCACGACGGCCAAAAATACTTCTAACATTCTGTTAAAGCAGAAGTTACGGGCAATACAGCGGTCCGCCGGATTAAGAAAAGTGTTACCCTGTTTTGAACCAGGCCGAATTTTCGGCCTGGTTCAATCCTGGGTAACAGTTTGGGTGTACTTATCTAATGGAGATTGAGGATTCCTCCCGATT
>VRUK01000110.1:0-333 GCA_019456195.1 Planctomycetota bacterium
CAGCTTGGGTGGATAAGATAGGTAGCCTTTTATCTGGAAACACACATAAAAAAAGGGTAAGAATCTTAACGACTCTTACCCTTCTTCTTACACTATATGGTGGGCAATGCCCACCCTACATCTTTTTTTTACAACAATTATTTGTCGGGTTAGAAACCCGACCTACATACACTTACCCTGTACGGCGTTCTAGCCTACAGGGAACACTTACACTTCTACTTAGAACTTCACTGTCGTCTGCAGCCAGAACCAGTCTGCACCGGCATCATCACCACCTCTAACATCTTCAATCCAATCACCTACAAAGTAGTGTGAATAGCCACCAACAACTCC
>VRUK01000110.1:343-19483 GCA_019456195.1 Planctomycetota bacterium
AGAGTTTGTACTTAAATACTAAATCAAGTTCCTGGCCATATTCATCATCTGTGATAATAGCTCCGGTGGCGGGATTAGTTTTACGGGCAGTGTTACCAGCACCGAAGGAGCCACCGACAACACCGTACCAGTTATCTTTCTCATCATCTGCTTCGAAGAACCAAAAATCAGCCTTTAACAGAAGTTTCTTCGTAGGTTTGGCTGTAAGCATTATCTTATGAGCCTGTATGTTCTGAAAGCCATGGAAGTCCATATAACCCAGCCTTGCGTGTCCTGTAGGGAATAAGTGATCGAAAGTATCGTTATCATTATCATTAGGATCATCATCACCTTCGGCGAAAGCAAATTGATAACCTATCCTTGGCGACCATGCAACGTCACTAAACGTATATCCAACGCCCCAGGCGCCTGCAAATGCACTTATATCCCTATCTCTTGTATCCGTAGCTAGCTCTGTATCACCAAATTGTAACATCTGTTCCAATGTAAAATCAACACCAGGCAACCAGGGTACCTTTTTACCTGCAATCCTTGCGCCGAGTGTATAACGGTGTTCACCTGCACGGGGGAAAGCACCACCTTCATTTCCATCCCTATCCCTACTATCAAACCTGTTAATCATATAAGGTTCTAATACTACTCCATCCGTTACCTTAAAGTGAGAATAGAATCCCCAGAGTACCATATCTTGTCTTCCACGTCCATCAGATTCACCAGCAGCAGCATCCGAACCTGTATCAAATTCATCAATTTGAGCACCGAAGAGATCTATCCAGTTGCCATTTTTTGCCCACCTGACTCTCGCGCCATCATATGACCTTGCCTGATTTGCCCAGTTTAATGTGCCTATCAACCTGTGATCACCATAGAACCACTGCCATCTTCCAATCCTTACATTAATATTTTCGAGAGCGGATGTTAAATCACCAAGGTTTCTCATCTCTATATAACCTTCGTTCAAATCAACCCTTGACAGGTTTCCAACAGTACCGCTACCAGCGGGATTGGGTGTCCCTTGAGTTTCCTCAAACCCAAACGTACGGACGTCCTGAAGTTTGATAAAAGCTCTCACATTTTTGTTTACGTCAGCATCAAAATATAATCTTACTCTCTGAAGTGTAAAGTCTTCAACATAGTCGTCTGCTGCACTATCAGTTACGGGGGTACCCAGACTAGTTGCCGGAGCATTCCCAAACTCATGTTGAAGCTCAAACCTGTGTCTTATAGAACCTCCTATCTTTATACCCCTGATCTTTGGTGCAGTTACGTTTCCGGTCGACCTTGACTCCAACGCCTCTATCCTGTTAAGCAGGTCGTCGTACGATTGCGCCTTTGCATCCCGCATCCCCATCAACAGGCACATTGACGTGACTGCAACGACGGACGCCAAGGCTATACATAAACTCCTTTTTTTTACCATAACCTTACCTCCCCAAAAAAGTTACGAAAATATAGGAAAAATAAATAATCACTACCCTGTACGGCGTTTTAGCCTACAGGGCACTGAACCCTCCAAGATATTGCTGTTTAGCGCATATCCCGTGCCATTCAGTGGGTGATCCCTTAAAAAACTATAGTATTAGCTGAAAAATAAGAAATCCTAAAGCACGGTTCTACTTGCCCGCCAGCCCACATTCCTAGCCCCAGCATCTTGCTTTCGCAAGAAAGCGCAGGGGCTATGGGGGTCGGGCGCTGGTAAAGCGATTGTGAGCAAAGGCCCCGTTTGAATTTTCCTTCTAACGGGGCATGCTCACATCACCTTATAATCCTCCCCTACTCCCCCTTTGAAAAAGGGGCACTCAAAAAAAAGGGTAAAATTTTCCGTCAAATAATTAATTATTACCTAAATTGAGCGATTTGTGCCCGCCCGAACGTACCGTTCGGTACGGGCGGGTAAGCCGCCCCCATTCCTAGCTTACGCAAGGAAGCTATGGGGGCGTAACTTACGTAAAATTTCCATATACCCATTAGGTGATGAGAAACGCAGATAAAAGTTCGCCAAGGCGAATCTGCCTCAGGCACGACCTGCGGCTACATTGACATTCAATATAAAATCGCTCAATTTAGGTATTACTTACCACCACCGAGACCTATCCCCAGCTTTTTCTCGATGTTATATACCCTCTCTAGCATATCATGCGATGACTTGATACGTGACAGCTGGTTGACCATAGGTGCCCAGCCCCACCACCATGCAAAATATATGATATTCGGGCTAAAGCACGCATTGTCTAATATATCGACAAATTGTATAAATTTCCATACACCTGTCAATATAAATGCTACTTAAATTTAAGTAGGAGTTAAATATCTTTATGAATATGTATATATAGTAGTATGCAATCTAACGCATATATAGGGCGATGACTCTATACTGGTCAAGGCGTTTTGTCAAGAAAAAAATCCAGATTCTATTACAATTACATCGACATAAACACCATACTACACCCACTACCACAAACAACCTTAAAAAACAAAAAACTACGAGCCCGACAATGTCGTTCTGGCGGGCGAGTAAAAATCTATTCTATTCCCAAAACATCTCCTCTCCTAAAATTTTATCGGTTATAAATTAATTTTCTCCTGCTTTAATATTTTTTTTATTTTTTTGACGCATTTCATGCCTTTTGGGTATATGGCAATCACCACAAATAGCAAAATCAAAGGAAATCTTGGCTAGCTTTTGCCCCTGTTCAACATCGCTTTCATCTCTCACGGCCTGCATCAAGTAAGCGTACACCTCTCCAGGACCATGACATGATTCACAGCCAACACCTTTCGCTGCGTAGATTTCCTTATCTTCCCTGTAACCGGTCGTGTG
This sequence comes from Planctomycetota bacterium, assembly GCA_019456195.1. GTDB lineage: Bacteria > Planctomycetota > Phycisphaerae > Sedimentisphaerales > Anaerobacaceae > NIOZ-UU13. The sequence continues at coordinate 3,165 of VRUK01000110.1, forward strand.
ACATTTATAACATTGCTTTTTATAACTCGCATCGCCATTTTTATAGTCAGGCTCCTTTTCTATCCTCTCAAAGGTCTTAAACTTTGTGGCACTCCATCTATTGACGTGTTCCGGATTTGTCTTCTTATGGCATTCAACACATTCCTTGTTTCCTACATAAAGTTGATACTGCCCTGTAGGACCAAAGAAACTCTCCCTTCGCAACCTTATTTCCTCTTCTGGATTCAAAACCCGAAGCCGCTTCCACATCTTTATAAACTCATCGGCATAATAACGGCCCTCTTGCATCGCATCCCTATCCGAATACATATGCTCATGCGCAGGTTCCGACTCAAGAGCCCTGCCATTTCCACCATGACATACTGTACATCCATAAACGTCATAAGGAATAGGAAGGTCTTTCGGATGTTTCTCTACTATCTTCTCTTCATCAATATGACATGTCATACACCTGTCTACACGTTGACCGCTCTCCTGATTACTCCAAAGACCCTCGCCCTTAAGCAATATCTGCTTTATCTCCAGCCTCTTACCCTTTAAGGCTTCATTCTCCTGTATCTCGGCCCTCTGGTGTTGTTTCCACTCAGGATTAAACTCTTTATAAAACCACACGCCAGAAACACCTAGCAGTAAGAAGGATAAAGTGACTAACCATATTAGCTTGACGTAATGATCCATTTTAAAAGCTTAGAACCGTATTAAATATCTGAAGTGATAAAATATATTTAACGTCAAATACGTATCTTAAGAAGATCTTAATAGGAATTAATAACATAATTAGAAATAACGATATAAAAATGTAATATCTAACAACACCCAGGGTTTTACAAAAATTCTTGAATATAAACTGTGGTACGATTACGCCAATACCAAAATATAGAATAAAAAATGCAAATCCACCAGCGATAGGGAAATTCACCATCTCAATTAATGGCACATCTTTTAGTACAGATTTATCTTCCCATGGCCAGAAAAACATTCTAGCCGGTCCCCTGAAAAACTGTCCGATGATAATAAGTATATACCACATCGCAAAACCAAAACCAAAAATGGATACTGCCACCGGCCTATCTCTAAAGGTATATCTGCCAATACCGGTTTCCTTGTTCGGGTCGATAAAAGGAACAAGTAATAAGCCTACAAGCAAAATACTGGGAAGGACTACACCTGCTAACCATGGATCGAAAAATATAAGCAGCTCCTGAAGCCCTATGAAGTACCATGGCGCTTTCTCATCAATAGGGGTATTTGAAGGGTCGGCTAATTCCTTTAATGGTGCGTCCATAAAAAGGCACCATACCATTATTAGGAACGTAAATAAAAGTCCAGCAATAAATTCTATTCCAACAGAATCACGGAGGTGTTTAACGGTGTAGTCTTGCTGCTTGGGGGTTAATGTTTCAAAGCCTTCTTTATATTTGGTAACTACGTCAATATCTTTGAAGTATTCCCACTCTCTAACCGACATGCGGACAATAACTTCGTCTTTTTCCTCTGATGATTCGTCTTTTATTTCAGCCATTTTACTTTTCCCGTTTTCCGTAATTACTCAATAACTTGTGAAGTTCAAACCTACAGGCACATGACAAGCCTTGCTTTCGCAAGGATTCCAGATTCGACATTCATAATTCAGTGTTCGATATTCGTTATTCTGTCGTTCTACACATAACATGCTGAAAACACGGACAAACAAGCCTGCCCTGTGAAATAGTAAACGTTAAGAAACAGGGAAACCTAAAGGTTTCCGCTACAACAGACATAGATTACAGTGGTCCGGAAACCCCTCCTGCCCTTCGTATACGCCAGAAGTGAAACCCCATTAAACCGGCCATACCAAGGGGTATTGCTATTGCATGCAAAAGATAAAACCTTAATAATGTAGGCTGTCCAACCGACGTGCCACCTAACAAAACAGAATTTACATCACCCCCGGGAGGTAATATTGCAAAAGGTCCTTTTGCTCCTAATATTGGTGCATTTTCCCCCATGCTGGTCCCTATAGTAACTCCCCAGTACGCAAGTTGGTCCCATGGGAGCAGATAACCGGTAAAACTAGCGAGCAAAGTCATCACCAATAGAATCACGCCCACAATCCAGTTCAATTCTCTTGGAGGTTTATATGCTCCTGTTAAGAATACACGTAACATGTGAAGGGCAACAAACATTACCATTAAATGGGCCGTCCACCTATGCATATTTCTAATCAGAACACCAAATGGCACGACGTATCGAATGTCTTCCATATTTGAATAAGCCGAATTCACATCCGGGTTATAATAAATCATTAAAAATGCCCCGGTAACTGCAAGTAATGAGAAGAAAAAAACACTCAAACCTCCCAGGCAAAACGTATACGTTATTATCCTCTTCCCACCCACACTCATATTATATGGGTGCAATTGCATGATCTTGGCAATTCCGCGCATTAAGCTATTTATTGGAGAAAGAGGCTTGAATTCACCAAACAAAAGGTCTCCAAATATAGCCTTCCAAACTTGCGTTTTCTTTACTATATCTTCTATATCTTTTATATCTTTTTTCTTTTTTTCTTCCATAAATAAATTAGCTCCTTTCAATGGCTAATTTACTTTTGTTTCGCCGCTCAAAACAAAAATTATCAAGTAATAATATAAACTGCATTCTAAATATCTTAAACTGGTAAAATAGATTCCAAACCGACAATTTGACTTTTATCTACAAGTAAACGTCCATCGTCAGCCAGTGTTACGAGAGCACGGTCCAGAGGTCTTGGTGGAGGCCCGGCAAAATTCACCCCATTTTTGTAAAACTGCCCTCCGTGACAGGGACATTTGAATATTTGTTCTTGCTCAAGCCATAGAGGTTGACACGATAAATGTGTACATACTGCTATAAGTGCATAAATACCTTTTTCCTCCCTGACAATCCATACCTTGCGTGCACCTATGAGTGTTACAGAACCCATTGCATAGTCTGCTGGTTTGCCAGCTTTGAATAAACTTGAAGGTTCATATGAGACCCTGGGAACTAAATAACGAACAACAGCAAAACTCCACATAGAGACAAGTCCCCAAAACGCCAACCAGCTTACCCAGAAAAGACTTCTTCTCGTAATCGTCTTTGGATGATCTAGAAGAGCTCCCGGCTTGTAAGGTCCGCTAACTTCTGTTGTCGCTTTTTCTCTTATCTTCTTTAAATATCTTACGTCTATTTCATCAACCATAATTAGAACTCAATCACAAATTTTTTTTCAATCACTTATTCTTTATTTTTAGTAGAGTATTAACACTATATTTTCACCTTTAAGAAGTGGCAATTTATAATATTATTACTTTTCATTGTCAAGTTTTTTATGCATGTATATATATCGAGTGAATTTTTTTGTGTTGTGAATTTAACAATGACTAAGGTAAAATTATTAAGATTTTTCAATGAATGTTTTTAATAATGGTTTTTTTTTGAAATTCGCAAAAGATATGCCACTAGAAAAGAAAAGGAATAAAAATAATTGACTATATAAGTGCTTGTTATTAATAGACATAGAAAGAGTCAAACTCTTAAGAAGACAATTTGCTAATCGTTTAATTATACTCTTTTTGACAACCTGTCAATACAGTGGGTTATAAAAAAAACTGGTTGACATTATGTCAGCACTTAAAAGATAGCTTAATCGCTTTAAATCCTGACATCATTTTTTAACTTGCAACTGCTCAAAATCATGTAAATTTTGAGTAGTTATCTAACTCTTTGATTCACTTTCTTTTTTTGCTTGAGCTATTATTGTCTGAACAAGATGTGAGGGAACTATATCATAGTGTGAAAACTCTATTGAATATGACCACCTACCACCTGTCATTAATTTTAGTTCGGTTTCATAATTAACAACTTCTGCCATAGGAATGTTTGCTTTTACTACCTGGAGTTCTCCAAATGAGTCCATCCCTTGTATACGCCCTCTCCTTGAAGAAAGATTGCCTGTTATATCACCCATAAATTCTGAAGGTATGGTTACCTCTATATTAACTATCGGCTCTAATGTCAAGTACTTTTTAACTTTTGTCAAGGCAAATAGAAAATGTCAGTAAGTTAGATTCTTCATTCCGCTTCGCTACATTCAGAATGACATTTCAGCATGTCATTCTGAGGAAGGAACGACCGAAGAATCTAAACTTTGAAATTCCTATGCATTAAATTAGTCAAGTTTAGCATAAGTTAGCAAGGAGACAAGGTAAGAGTAATAAAAAGTTAAAAGTGCCTAAAGTTTGAAGTGAGCTAAAGTTGTGGCAAAAAAACAAATCTTTTATTTTTTAACTTTAGGCACTTTAGACACTTTAAACTTGGTTGCTGCTTCGCCACGCTATGATGTTGTGTAACTCCAGTCGGCCTAGGCCTCCTTCCTTTACACAACATAAAATACTTGAAATCAAAACAAAACAGTTGTAGACTTTTTAAATCAATCGACAAGCAAGAGGTCATCTTTTCAAGAATTTCATTGTAATGATTTCTGAAATATTTATACTAAATTAAGGAGGAATATGATGAAAAAAGTCGTGATTATATTAAATATAGTTGTTTTCTTAATGATATTCTCTTTTTGTGGGTATGGTATTGCTGATCAAACGAATAGTGGTTCCTCAACGACCCCATCACCCGGGGCAACAACACACATTGTTGAGATGACGGGTAATTATGAGTTTGTTCCCTCTTCATTAACGATTAAGCAGGGAGATAGTGTGAAATGGGTTTTGATCGAAAAGGATCACGAAGTAGCAAGTGGGACAGTAATTGAAGGGCCAGACGGAAGGGAGGGTGTACCTGATGGCCTCTGGAACTCAGACACTCTAACGAGGGGGAGAAAGGAGAGCTTTACCTATACTTTTAACTCTACCGGTACGTTTCCTTATTACTGTGAGTCTCATGTTGATCAGGGGATGATAGGGTCGATTACGGTTGAATAATTTCCTCATGAAGATAGCCTTTAGTTTTCCGATTGGGAAAATTTAATACCCTTCGGTCAGACTTCGCTCGCCAACATGTCATTCTGAAGAAGGAACGACTGAAGAATCTCTTTCCAGAGATATCATTAACCTCATAAAACATCATTGGCTTACCAACGAGAGATTCTTCATTCTGCTTCGCTACATTTAGAATGACACATTTCAGCATGTCGATCTGAGACAGGCAGGCGGGGAAAAATCTTAACTTTGAGTTTCCTATACGTATGTCATAGATTACAGAAATACCGTGCAAACTTAAGGGCTATCGCTTAATCCAATGGTATTGGCCTCAAGACTGTGTCACAATAAAGAAAACACATAATACGTCATTCTGAACTTGTTTCAGGGTCTCTTAACATATTGATACATATAGATTCTGAAATAAATTCAGAAAGACACTTTTGGCTATTTGGGCTTTCCGCAACAGATACTAAATAAAGAGACTTTTAGATGAATCATTATGGGCAAATATTATGTTACATAGCAAATTTGCTGCATTGAACTTTGTTAAGGCCGCGATGATTGCGCTACTCATTCTTTCTTGTATATCGTTCGTTGGATGCGGCAAAACGGATGAAGTGGACACGGATAAAGTGGGCACGTTAATTCAATGGCTAAAGGATGAAGACAGTAGTGTCCGGGAGTTGGCGGCAGAGGAGCTGGGGGAGATAAAGGACACCCGCGCAGTTGAACCCCTGATAGCTGCATTGAAGGATAATGACAGAAGTGTACGGTCGAGTGCAGCAGGGGCACTGGGGGAGATAAAGGATGCCCGCGCAGTTGGACCCTTGATTACTGCGCTGAAGGATGATGACATCAGTGTCCAGCATGAGGCAGCAGGGGCACTGGGAGAAATAGGCACACCTGCAGTTGAACCCTTGATTGCTGCACTGAAGGACAATAACATTAGTGTCCGGCGGAGAGCAGCAGTGGCGCTGGGGGAGATAAAGGATGCCCGCGCAGTTGAACCCTTGATTGCTGCACTGAAGGATGTTGACCGCCGCGTCCGGGACGATGCGGCAAGGGCGCTGGGGAAGATAAAGGATACCCGCGCGGTTGAACCCCTGATTGCTGAACTGGAGGATGTTAACGGCGGTGTCCGGCGGGATGCAGCAGGGGCGCTGGGGGAGATAAAGGACGCCCGCGCAGTTGAACCCCTGATTGATGCATTGAAGGATAATAACAGTACTGTCCGGTGGAGTGCAGCAGAGGCGTTGGGGAAGATAAAGGATGCCCGTGCAATTGGACCCTTAATTGATGCACTGGAGGATGATGACAACAGTGTCCGGCGGGAGGCAATAAAGGCGCTGGAGGCGATGGATGAGATGGATGAAATGGACGGAAGACAACGATGGTAAACATCGTTGTCTAGTTGGGGTTCGTATTTGTTAAACAGGTATTTTTATATGCATAAAAATCCCTGTTTAAGGTAGACAACGAACTTTATGTTCGTATCCTCACCATGTGCCTATCAGGTGAGGGGGAAGGATTATCGATAAGCTTGACGGAGAATTTTCAACCATAGACATAATTGAGGATTATGTTGGGGGTTGGCTAAAAAGCAGCGATGGAAATACTCCCACTGCTATAAACTGACGGCCTTTCAGGCTTAACATTGAAATTCCTTAAACCTCAGGCATGTTTGTCTTTTATGACCACCTGGTGTGCTATGCCAACCCATTCAAATCAATAACTTTTTCTTGTGCAACATCTGCTTCTGCCTTTTCAATCTCTGTTCCAATGATTTCTGGTTTCGTCTTTTCCTGAGTACTGAACTGCATCTCAAATAGTTTTTTATACAGTCCTCCATTTGCAAGAAGTTCATGGTGGAGTCCTGTTTCAACGATTCTCCCCTTATCGAGCACCACGATTAAATCCGCGTGCAATATGGTTGACAGCCGATGCGCGATAACGAATGTGGTGCGGTTTTCCACAAGCCTGTAGATGGCTTTCTGAATGAGTTGTTCTGTCTCTGTATCCACAGATGAGGTAGCTTCATCCAGGATGAGGATGCGTGGATTGGCAAGGATGGCACGGGCAATAGCAATGCGTTGTTTCTGGCCTCCGGAGAGTTTTACACCGCGTTCTCCTATTATAGAGTCATATCCATTCGGCAACGTTACGATAAAATCATGCGCATTTGCAGCAAGGGCGGCGCTTTTAATTTCTTTATCAGGCGCATCAGATCGGGCATAAGCAATGTTTACCTTTATGGTGTCATTGAAAAGAAAGGGATCCTGGAGCACCATGGCCATTTGCTTACGGAGGGAATGGAGTTTGATATGTTTGATATCATAACCGTCAATGTAGATATCCCCTTTCGTGGGGTCGTAAAATCGGGGGATCAGTTTTGTGAGGGTGGTCTTACCACCACCACTGGGACCAACCAGCGCAATCATCTGGCCAGGCCGCGCCGTTATGTTGATATCGGTGAGGACTTCAGTGCCCTGGTTATACATGAAGTTGACATGCCTGAATTCCACGACTCCATTTACTTGTGGTAAATCAACGGCGTCAGGGCTATCTTTTATATCGCTTGGTGTGTCAAGTATCTCAAAGACTCGTTCGGTTGAAACAATGGCGCGTTGTACCTGGTTGTAAAAACGGGTTAAACCTGTAATAGGGCCGTACATCATCTGGAGATAAGGGAAGAATATCACAAAGGTACCAACGGAAAGTTGTCCCTGCAAAACCTTATATCCGCCTAAGCAGATAACGACTACCGCCCCAATTTCAGTGATAAAGTCGATAACGGGTCGTAAAATAGAAACCAGTCGTAATATCCGGACGTTCAGGTTGTAGTTTTCGTAGTTCCTCTTCTGAAAACGTTTCAATTCTTCAGCTTCTTTTGCAAATCCCGCAATAACCTTAATACCTGAGATATTATCCTGAATCAGGGAATTAAGTTCTGCTGTCTTATCCCTCAAAGAGCGAAAGGCTCTTCTGATCCTTTTACCAAAGTTATAAGTGCAAAGGGAGATAAAGGGGCAAACTATCAGTGCAATACTGGTAAGCTGCCAGTCGAGCCTTACGCAAAAATAGATTATCCAGCCACATTTGAACATATCGGTAATAAAGGTAATAATTGGGCCAACAATTGCCTGCTCGAGTGCATTGACGTCATTCATGAGACGGCTCATAATATTGCCGGTTTTATTATTTTCAAAGTAGGTGAGAGGGAGTCGCTGAATGTGGCCATAAAGTTGATTTCGCAAATCATAAGTGAGCCTTTGACCCAATGAGGAGGAAATGAAACCATGAACCAGCATAATACTACCGCTTGCGGCATTCATAAGAATAAAACTCACGGCAAGGAAGAGCAACGTAACGAGGGTGGTGTTATAACCTTTAAACCAATGGGTATGGATATACTGAGAGGCTGTTAATAAAGGTTTTGAAAGCGGAATAGCGCTCTTTTGCTCGTAAGCATGCGTTTTGTCTGGCAGTATCGCATCATGCCGGTCAGTTTGGGTATTTTTCAAATATTTATCGGCTATCTTGATTTCATCCACCGCAATGCCTAATATTTGTATTGGCAAAACGGCCATATATGTACTGAGTGCTGCGAGTATGAGAATAATTACAGACTTATGCCAGTACGGTTTTAAATAACCCAGCAGTCTGATATACGTGTTTTTTGAAGGGATGTCTTTTTCCATACGTAATATTATAACATAAATTGAGCGATTTTATATTACATGCCATTGTAGCCGCTGGCTTTAGCCTGCGTTTCTCATCATTTGATGGATCCACGTAAGTCACGCCCCCATAGCTTCCTTGCGTAAGCTAGGAATGGGGGCGGCTTACCCGCCCGTACCGAACGGTACGTTCGGGCGGCTACAAAATCGCTCAATTTAGGTATAAGTAAAAAATATCTTTTTACATAAAATAAAAAGTTGGTTGGTTTTTCGTAAGATGGTAGAGCTAGATGTTATTTAAGTCAAGGGGAAATATAGCCTATAACACCTCATATTTACCACCTGATTACGCTTGATATGTGAAGGTTAAACATCGGGATACATAGAAGGAATATAAAAAAAAGGGGTGTCTGGGTGTGAACTAATTGTGAACTCTTTGTGAATTCTTTTTTCGGATTGTTTATTTCTCATCAACTGAAGGAATACAGGGTAGATGCGTATATCCTTATTTCAGTGCTTGCCTTTTATGAAGCACGCAGGATCCTCCCCGGAGGGATCGCCGCACGTTTCCTCTGCCCTGACCCCGCATCCCATGCAAAGGTGTTTACTCCTGCAACTCCCGCACTTTCCCTTGAGATAGTTCGTTTTATCCCTCATCATGGTGAGGATATCGTTTTCCTCGTCAAACCAGATGTCGCTGAGCTTCTGCTCTCGAATATTGCCTATTGTCCGGCTCTGCCAGTAGGGGCAGAGGTGTACATTGCCCCAGTAGTCCACGTTAACAATCCTGTCCCCTGCCGGGCAGCCGCCCTGCTTGGCAAGGAGTCTTTCCATCTCAGCAGCACGCTCTGGCTCGCGCTTTGCAACGCGTTGCAGCAGGTAAATACCGTCGGCATAGAAGTTCTCTGTAACAACCTCCATCTCCGGATTCTTCATCGCATAATCAATAAGAAAGTCCAGGATTTCCCGCCTTTCTTCCTTCACGGCCTTCCAGTCTCCGTCTTCAATGTGCTGACAAATCGCGAATCTTTTTAGTCCTGTATTTTCGACAGCCTTGATTATGGACGGCATCTGAGACAGGTTGAAGCTTCCAATCGTAATCCTCACACCACATCCCACCATTGCGTCTCTGAGGTAATCCATCATAGGCAAAGCTTTTTTTAACCCTGCAATAACGTCCATGCTGCCGCCTACCTGAGCCAATCCGTCCATATCAATACCCACATATGAAATACCAGACTCCGCGATTTCTCCGGCGGTTTTCTCTGTTATAAGGGCTACGTTGCTGGATAATATAATCCTCAGTCCCTTTTTATGGGCGTGGCCTGCAAGCGTGAAAAAATCACCCCTGGTTAAGGGCTCCCCCCCGTAGACAGAAACCAGAGGCACCTTCATTGACGCCATATGGTCAATAAACTCTAAAGCCTCCTTGGTGGTTAACTCATCACTATCTGCCTCAAGAGCAGAGCCGAGGTGGCACATATCGCAGGAGAAGTTGCACTTCCGGGTGATATTCCAAATCACCATGGGGGCTTTGGAATTTGCGTATCTCACGAGGTGCTTTGGCACCTCATCAGCCCCTTTGTTGTGGTGTTTTTCAACATCACGGGCTGTCTCCTTTACCTTGAGCATCCGGCTGATGTTAATCATGCTGCGCCTCCTCAAGCACAGGTTTAAGGATTTCCTTTTCGGTTAAGTAGCAGCTCGGATCAGGAGCGCCGAAGTCGTCATAAACCGCTAGGGCCCTGGCCCTTGAGCCGCCCCTGCAGATTTCCAGAAACCTGCATTCTGCGCACCTGCCGCGGAGCAGCTTTTCCCTGTGCCTGAGCTTCCACAGGAACTCGTTATCACTGCTCCAGATATCTTTAAGGCTTCTCTCCCTGATGTTCCCCAATTCGGTTTTCAGGTGCTGGCTGGCGTACACATTGCCCTTTTCGTCTATGTAGGCAAGCTTTTCCCCGCAGCCTTCACCGCCGTTGCGAAGAAAGTGTTCGTACGCTGCCCTGGCTTTTTGTGGATCTTCCTTCAAAACCTTCATGTAAATATAGGCGGCGTCAGCGTAGTTTCCAACTGTGAGAACCTCAAGATCGTGGTTGTGGCGGTTTATCTCAATGGTTTTCCTGAATAGGCTATCCACGGCTCTCCGCCGTTCATCAGGCGACAAGTCGTTATTCATGAGTTCTCGCCCACGACCGGCATACTCAAGATGATAAACGCAGAGACGGTGAAAATCTTCCTCAACCAGGAGGTCCATAATCTGCGGGAGTTCATGGCAGTTGAGCCGGGTTATGGTGAACCTCAGCCCTGTCTTTATCCCGGCGTCGCGGAGGTTCCTCATTCCCTGAAGGGCATTGCTGTAAGCATCTCCACTGCCCCTGAAGGAGTTGTTCGTCTCGGCTAAGCCATCCAGGCTGACACCAACGTATCCAAAGCCGGCATCTGCCGCCTTTGCCGCCGTCTCCCGGGTAACTACAGTGCCGTTGGAGGACACTATGACCGGCAAACCTATCTCCCTGGCATAGCGCCCCAGCTCGAAAACATCCGCCCGTAAAAAAGGCTCCCCACCAGAGAGTATCATGAATGGGGAGCCACAGTCTGCTAGTTCATCAAGCATTTTTTTTGCTTCATCGGTCGAGAGTTCGCCATCAGAGGCTGCGTTACCGCCGGAATAGCAGTGCATGCAGTTAAGATTGCATTTCCTCGTCGTGCACCATACCACAACAGGGGCTGAGCCTTCACGGCGCCTGTGACGAAGGTCCTTGTTTTCAAGCTTCTCCGATACCAATATCCTGCTAACTTCTATCATGTAACCAAACCTTTATCATGTAACCTAACCTTTACCCCGGCAATTTCCTCCTCGGTCAGGTAGCACGCGGGGTCTTCCCCGAATGGATCTCCACAAGCTACCTCTGCCCTGACCCTGCATCCCATGCAAAGATGACTAAGCTTGCACCTCCCACACTTGTCCTTGAGATAGCGCGTTTTATCCCTCATCTTTGCGAGGAACTCGTTCTCCTCGTCAAACCAGATGTCGCTGAACTTCTTCTCCCGAATATTGCCTATTGTCCGGCTCTGCCAGTAAGGGCAGAGGTGCACGTCCCCCCGATTGTCCACGTTCGCAAGCCCGTCCCCTGCCGGACAGCCGCTCTGCATAGCAAGGAGTCTTTCCACCTCAGCAGCGCGTTCCGGCTCGTGCTCTGCAACGTCTTGCAGCAGATAAATGCCGTCGGCATAATTATCGGCTGTGACAATGTTCATGCCGTTGCTCACCCTGGCTTCCTCAATTATATAGTCCATCACCTCTCTCCGCTGCTCGTTGAAGATGTCCCAGTCAATAATCTCCTTCCCTCTGCCCCCGTACACGAGCTGGAAGAGTGAGAATCTTGGTATTTTTTCGCGCCTGGTTAACTCAAGGACCTTGGACAGCTCGTCGTAGTTCTGATTGGTAATGGCAAACCTCACGCCTGTTTTAACCCCTTCCTCCATGAGGTACCTCAGCCCCTGAAGCGACTTCTCAAAGGCCCCCTTGGCCCCCCGAAATCTGTCGTGGGCTTCTTCGCTGCCGTCCAGGCTAACGCCTACATAGGCGAAGCCGGCATCCTTGATTTTCTTCGCCACTTCCCTGGTTATAAGGGTGCTGTTGGTCGATAGTATGGTCCTGAGTCCGAGCTTCATGGCGTACACGTTAAGCTCATATATATCGTTTCGCAGCAGCGGCTCGCCGCCGGAGAAAGCGAGCATGGGAGATTTTATAGCCGCTAAGTCCTCGATCATATCCATCGCCTCTCTGGTTGTGAGTTCCCCCATATCTGCCTCAGACTCTTCCTCACCCACTGCGTTAATATAGCAATGGACGCAACTCAGATTACACTTCCTGGTTACATTCCAAACCACTATAGGGGAGGCTGTCTTAGAGAAGCGAAGCATCCATTTTGGCGCCTCCTCCTTGACTGCTGAGTACCTTTTTATCTCTTTCAGCGTTTGTGTGCTTTGTAAAAGCTTCGAACAATTTATCATCCTACACCGCGTCTTTCAATCGTGAAGAAACAAATAATAAAACAGGCACGGACAAATTCTATTTGTCCGTGCCTTCCTGTAACCTACCTAAATAATCCGGAAAATCTATTAATATATGTCACGCACTGTGTTGTACACATTGAACTTACCAGTTGGCGTGAGAAGGTTCTTTATCCTTGTTTTTATTGTCAAGGTCGCGTCGTCGATCACCACTATCTCACCTGCCTTGCCCTTGTCGGCATCGCCCAAATTGCCCCAGATGCTTACCCAAATTTCGTCTCCTGCTTTATTGTACTCTAGGTGCACAGCCTTGCCATAGTCTGCGACTTTCAAGGTCTTGTATATCCCACCTTTAATATTGTTCTTGTCAAAGATACCAAGAGTTGTCCTATTTTTCGCTTTCTTAGCAAGGGGATGGTCAACCCAAACCCACTTGCTCTTCGGATGTGTCTTAATAAACAGGTTACCAGAACTAAGCGCTTGTACTTTTGCGACCATCTTAAAGGCATTATCCGGATGGTTCACCGGATCCGTGCCTATTATTGAAATCACATCATCGCCAATGTGCCCCGTTGCCCAGACCGGACCGAATTCCGGGTCAATCCAGTTTGCCCCTCTTCCGGGATGCGGTTTAATGCCTTCTGTGTCAACATTTGCAACGAGTCTCTTTTCCTTGGCATCTATTATGGATATCTTGTTCCTCGCGTTCGCTGCCACGAGGAAGTAGCGCTTGGTTGAATCCCAGCCTCCGTCATGCAGGAAGCGTTCGGCCTCAATCATTTTAATTGACGGGTTGTGTACGTCAGAGTAATCCACGAGCCATACCTGCCCTGTTTCTTTAATGCACAAGACCCATTCGGGTGCGAAGTGCGACGCTACAATGCTGGCTACGCGCGGCTCCGGATGAAACTCTTCTGTGTCGTAGGTGTAGCTCAGAGTGCTCACGATTTTAAGGGGCTCAAGAGTCGCGCCGTCCAGTATCACAAACTGGGGCGGCCAGTAACCGCCGACTACGGCATACTTGTCTTCGTAGCCTTTGAACTTGCTCACATCGACAGATCGCGCGTCAAGGGAGCATCGAACCTCTGCTACGGTGTCAGGCTTTTTCATCCATAGGTCTATCATTGTGCACTTGCCATCCCTGCCTATGGAATACACGTATCTCCCTGACATTGACATCCTGACGATGTGTACCGCATAGCCTGAATCGACTGTGCTTATTACTTCTTTGGTGTCACCGTCAATAATCGCTACCTTGCCGACATCGCGCAGGATTACGGCGAACATATTATCGATGTCACGATTGTGCTCCGGCTTAGTGGGGCGATCCTCTGGCTTGACCAACAATTTCCAACTACCTCTAACGTTCTTCATATCCCATTGAGGCGGAATAGGAGGTTCGTTCTGAATGTACTTCACCATGAGATCTGTCTCTCCTGCGGTCATAACACCCATTTTCCCCCAGCCAGGCATGCCTTTAGCGGTTCCATACCATAACATATCTCTGAGCTTCTTATTTCCCTTGGGTTTCATCTTGCCTGGAGTTAGATCTGGCCCAGTGGCTCCTTTTCGCAGAACGCCATGGCAACCTGCGCAGCGGTCGAAGTATACCTGCCTGCTACTTTCGAACTCTTCAGGGGTAAGGACAAGCTCCGTCTCCGATGCAACCTCCGACTCCACTTTTGCTTCCTCAGCTATCGCCTGTGTACCACCTGCCATAAAAGCAATAACTAACATTAATGCAATTAAAAATTCTCGCATATCTTACACCTCCATGTACTTGTAATTGAATTTGACAAAAACATCTCCTTTTCACTAGAGTTTGTGCTTTTCCTCTTGTTTTTGTTCTTCTTCAGCATAAGCAAAATTGCACGCACACATCATTAGACCAACAAAATTAACTGCAGAAACAACTATCCTAAAAATTTCCTATTCAACATACTTTACTGAAACATCTCCTTTTCACTAGAGTTTGTGCGTCCCCTCCCTTCCTTTCATGGTATAAAAGTTTCGAAAAGATAATATGTAAAATATAAAATATTCCAACTTGTAACATTTTCTAACAAAATTGTCAATGAGTTTATTTAACATTTGTAAATAGTGTATAGACTCTATTTATGCAAAATAAATGACTCAATATTAAGCAATCAGTAAATTAGCATAATTTAATAACGAGATAAATGTAAGAACAATAAAATGTTGTGTAACGGAAGGAGGCCGCCCGTCTGCCGTTTGCCCGCCCGGCAATGCCGTTCGGACGTGTCGGGCAGGTAGGCCGACTGGAGTTACACAACTTCAGATATATCTTTATAAGCAATACCGGCTCCTTCTGTCAGCCCGGACATTGATGCTGCCTTGACAAGTAGACCATCTTTCGCCATATTCTTCATGAGTTGATCGCCTCTTACCTTCTTTAAATATCTTACGTCTATTTCATCAAACATAATTAAAACTCAATCACAAATTTTTTTTCAAGCACATATATTCTTTAATTTTAGTAGAGTATTAACTCTATTTTGCTAAAATCGCAAACGATATGCCACTAGAAAAGAAAAGGAATAAAAAGAATTTGGTTATATAGGTATTTTTTATTAATAGACATAGGAAGAGTCAAACTCTTAAGAAGACAATTTGTTAATCGTTTAATTATACTCTTTCTGACAACCTGTCAATACAGGGGATTATAAAAAAAACTGGTTGACATTATGTCAGCACTTAACAGGTTGCCCAAAATGCAAAATCCAAAAGATCACATATTGATTCTAAAGAACCTAACCGTATGACTCGCAAATTTGTCAAAATGCCTATTCTTGGACAGCCTGTTAAAAACAATAACTGTTTATTTTACTCCGAAGAAATGTTGTATGAGAACTGTAGCTAAAGAACATTTTGTCTATGGAAAATATTATAAAGAGATTAACTTTATAGCGTTCTTAAAGTTGTTTAGAACAGAAAAAAGCGTGAAAAAACAAAGAATAATGGAGGGAATCTACATTACGAATGGATGTCAAAGCAGACTGAATAATCCCCCCCCCAGTGCTATTTTATTTGAAGGTATATAACGAGTCTATATATGACAGTGATTACTATGTTTTACTATCTTACAATGTCAAGCCTTTTCTATCTTGTGTCAAGGCAAATAGAAAATGTCAGGTTTTTGGCAAATTAAAAATGTCAGTAAATTAGTCAAGTTTAGCATAAGTTAGCAAGGAGATAAGGTAAAAGCAATATGATGTTGTGTAACGGAAGGAGGACGTAGGCCGACTGGAGTTACACAACATCAACCGTCAACATGTTGCCGCCACGAGCAGTAATGCCTTTTGTTTATTCTTGTGTACTTGCTTGTGTCTTAATTCCTGTTCTTTGAAAAATATATGTATTGAACCGTCTAAGTGTTCATGCACCATGACTTTTGCTCTAACAAAACTGATCCGGTAATTGCTGGGCAATATCTGATATGTCTTTGCCTTGTAGCTTATAGTATTGTCAGATGCGACGGTTCTTTCTTCTTTGATACAGAAGATATTGCTTAGATCTAAATCCTTAGGCAATGCTCTATATGCAGAACCTTTTGCTTTGGGTAAGCGGGCAAATTTACTATTATACTTAGGGATAAAGGTTCTTGTGAGATAGTGATTGGCTGCCTGTAGCGTAGAAATCTTATGAAGCCTTAACTCAGAGCAAAGCC
>VRUK01000111.1 GCA_019456195.1 Planctomycetota bacterium
GTGATCTGTGAAAAATAATATTGGGCAATTCTCCCACCATAAAGAACACCGCAATCCTTGTGCCGAACAGGATTGGCTTAGTCCCCCTGTTATAGGCCAAATAAGTGGCTCTTCCCCTGTTGCAAGCCAAGTTAGCAACACCCGGGGATAAACTCTGGGTAAACTCAGGGAGTTAAAAAAGACTCCCTCTATAATTAGACGAGTGTGCACGTATGAGTCGAAAATTTGGCTATATTTTTTTGGCTTATTGCTCGTAACTCCTTATTAATAAGGGAGATAAAAATTTTTGAAATATTTTATTTTTGTTTTTGGGAGTGAGCGTTTTTGAACGAAAATATTAATACGATGGCATTAGAAATGCGGAGATGTCATAATTGACACCTCCGCTGTCCACAATTACTTTTCAAATCAAGAACGCTCTTATGCTTAGAGTTTCAGAAATGCCAAGCCACTACCCAATAGACAGTCTGGGGCCCACTATTGATTTGGTAGGCTTCTATTCGAACCGTCCACTGCCCTGGAATAATTTGCCCGGTCAAACGAGTAAATTCAAACACACCGTCTCTATCACGGCTCTCCGCACGCACCTGATTTGATGGTGATGGGTCAATCAGGTACACGTCGATATCATCGTGGCTTTCGTTAAGGTTTTCCGGCCACCAGAGTGCGGCATGTAAATCTCTCTTGTTTGAAGATATGTTGATTTCGAGGTTGATTGCCATCCCCTGGCTAACTTCAATCTTACCCCATTCCATCCCAACATTGACAGGAAGCTGTAGATTTATTGGGCCTACGCCATATTGGTTATCGAATTTTGTCCATTCTAATGTTCCGGAATTAATGAGGAACGCGTATACGCTTCCCGGATCCCATGTGTTGTGTATGACCAGCCATTTTCTGATGAGAGCCGCCGCACCAGCAGCGTATGGAGTAGAGCCGCTGGTGCCGTCAAACGTTTTAAGGCAGGTGTCTGAGTCTATACAGGCTGTTTCGGTATTCATGGGCGCCTGTAAGTCCGGCTTGCACCGACCATCATAGGTCGGGCCTCGACCCTGGTCGATATAATGCGCTTTCGTTACAATATCATAGGCGCCTACCCCGATAACCTTATGAGCTGAAGCCGGTGAACGAACAGATGAAAGAATGGGGTTTTGTCCGTCGAAACCGTAGTTGCCGTTAGCTGCGATAATTACACTGCCAGCATCAAATGCATTGTCTGCGGCTGCTGCAATGTGCCCATATTTCCCTTCCTGAGCCTGGATCTCGCCAACAATAACACTGTCAAATACCTCAGTTGCGCACTGGAACGCTCTGATAGCCGCGAGTCTGTCAAGCCCACCCCGGGGATCATGGGGATCACGGTAGATTTTGAAACTATCGAGTGTCATCGCAGTGACTCCGCGATAGTCGTTGCCAAGTTTATCGTTGCCTGCGATGATGGCAGCACTCGCTGTTCCATGATTCCAGGCATCATACGACTCGCAGTCGCTGATGTCGGGGCAACCGCATCCAGGTGTAACGAGAACAAATTGATAACCAATTTGGTTGGGATTGTCTAAAAGTATATGGGTCGAAAGAATTCCAGTATCCAGAAGCCCAATATAGGATTCATCATGGGGTATGGCGTCGAAACAGGGATCCGAAGCGATATCAGCACGCCCATCTTCGACGTCATTGTTCGGATTGTTATCCATAGGCGGCGGTTCACCGCCTAACTGTGCCTGAATGTATATCAATTCATCCATCCCTACGAGGTTCATGATATCCCCGAGACGAAGCTCTGTGAGGAATCCGCTGATAAGCCAAAACTGCTCGATAATGGGCAAGTCAATATCAAACATATCGTTCACATCAGAAACGAACTGCTCAGTGATGACCCGTTGTTCTGCGGTCAACCTCTCAACTTCCCTCTGAATATCTGCCCTGATATCTAATCCTTCCTGCGAATCACGAGTGACTCCATTCGGAAGATCCGGGAAGCGGGGAATTTGAACATCGCCATCGAGGGTAATAATCAGAGATACAACCTGATCAGGATAATCGGCCAACCATTCCAGCAGGAGAGGGTCTATACGTTCAATCACATCGACAGCGAAATAGTCCACATCGAATGCCGTCATGACTGGGGTTCCAGAGGATCCGATACTAATGTACGGATTTTCGCTTTCAATCCCGGTGCCCACGGTCACCTCGAATATCTCGGCCGGACCATTGTTGACAGACACACTCACATAGTGAGTGCCGGGGGCACGGTCACTCACTATGTGAGTGCCCTTCCCGGGAAAAATGTAAATCACAAAGGTGTTCCACTGGGTCACATCGCGCACGTCGATTGTGTTCACCGCCGTTGCGGAATCGCCGGTATCCACATTTTCCGAAGGTTCTGAGCCAACGAGATTGTTCATTACCAACACATCGGACTCGAATCCAGGCTCACCGGCCCTGGCCAGGGAGAACGAGATGATACCAACACCATCTGATATCCCAAACATACCCTTGCCATTATCTCTGATGTGATATCCGATACCACTATCCGGCCATGGTATAGGTCCGGTACCGCCGTCCGGATGCACATCATCCAGAGGAGGTGAGGTCGCCAGGCGCGCCCGGAACTCAAGCATCACGCCATCCAGACCAATATCAATGGCGTGGGTAAGATAAATCTTGCGATTACTACCCGGGTCATTCCAGCCGTAATCCCTCGGATCACCAGTATCCTGGATGCGCAGGAAGGTTACGTCATCCTCGAACAGAGCCGCAGCACCACCTGGCGTGTCATCGTGAGGCCCCGTGCCGTCCCACTCGTCAGAACCGTTATCATGACTCCATGTCCCATCCAGGGAACCGACACCCTCGGGGGTATATTCTGATGCGTCGCCATGATATACATACGGGACAAGAGGAATATCTGGCTCCTCCTTCACTACTATGGGTGTTATATCCCGCTCAAACCACTCATCCGGGATTTTATCAACTGTGTAGGAGATATCTTTTCCAGACTCTGAGGTTTCGACAGTGTGAATAAGATTAAAGGGATCTTCATAGCCGAACTTAGTTGGGTCACGGCCAATCGACTGCACGCTGATTTCCACGTTATCGATTGCCCACCACCAGTCATTGCCGGCATCGAACAAACCAAACGTTAAGACAACGCTCTCGGCTCCTGCGGGATTCTGCAAATCGATAGTGACAGTTTCATTTGTAGCATAGGGCTTGTAGTTTGCACTTGCTTCATCCGATTCCCACAACATCACCTCGACAGGATCTCCGCCATCGAAGGAAGCAGTTATATTTGCCGTCTGGTGATAGTTGTCATCAAACTCAGGGCGCCAGCTCGAATCGAACTTGAGCTGAAGCGTACCAGCCTCACTACCGGAAATATTAATTGCCGGTGTAGTAAGCCATGTATCATAGGGGTCCGCAGAAATAGGTATCGTCAGACGTTCTCCGTCATCCCACTCATCCGGGTCAGCGACAGCAACAGTGCCGCTTCCAAGCTCAAAGAGGGAACGGTCCTGGTCGCCAGCGGCTTCTGTCCACCATGCCTTATCGGTGAAGGCCCATCCGGCCCATTCGGTAACACCGTCGGTTTCGTCCATACCAATACCGGGAATACCACTTTCGTCAACGGCCCAACCTTCCGGTGGTGTGTCTGTCCAGACTGCATCACCGGCAAGTGCCTCATCAACATTCGGACCCAAAGGCAGGCCTTCGAAATCCTCTGCAAATAACACGGTTCTTTCAGCGATTCCCAAAAGATACCAGTTGTTAATCCATTCACTTATAACTTCGCCGCGTGGGTCATCGTCTTGACTGGCTGTCTGGTAGAAAATACCTACGCGACCACCAGTAGCTGCATTTCTAACGATAACGGGGTCAGCTCTTGTTCCAGCATCGTTTTGAGCAAGAACCAGTTCGGCATACCAACCGCCTTCGAGTTCATCAAGATGGAATGGGCGGTCAGTTTGAAAATCTACTAAAGATGGAGTGATATCCTGACCGTCGGCTGTAACAACAACAGCAGTATTGTCGTCCCACATTGTAATACCGGCAATGTCCATCATTGTCTGTAATCCCGCTGTGGCATTTGTACCGGCGCCATTTACGATGTAGAACAAGTAGTCACCTGTGTTAATAATGGTATTACCATCATCTAAAAATAATTCGGCTAATGAGTCATCAGCCTGTGCATTACCAGGTTCGTAAATAGTATCCGGGAACTGTCCGCAAAGGATTAAAAGGTCTGCTTCACCATCACCTGTGTGGGCAACTACCCAATCTGCAAGGGCATCTTGTTGATCTGCTGCGAATCGTTCAACAGAAACAGTCGTTACGTTGTCAACAATTTCCTGCATTTCGCGGTCAGCCGCTTCTTGCGACCACCAGTTTGCTTGTGTCGAAATCGCTATGTCAACAGCCATGGCTGTTGTACTGAATATGAATGCGACTACGAACACAAACACTAAATGTTTCGTCTTACACATAATAGTCCTCCCTATAACAAAGAACAAAATAAATATTCATATTTTGGACACATACTAAAGTTACCGACATTGAATTGTGCTATCACTCCAGCATTTATTTTTAATGTTTAAGTGCGGATCAATCCCGACAGCCCCACAATAAGCAGCGTTGTAAGTAACCAACCCATGATAATATGAATCCATAAGTAGAACCGCAGCAGGCCACCGGTATGAAGACCGAACCCACTTATGTTGAGCAGTTCAGGCCCACGATTTGCGTTCGGTAACCAGTATTTAGCCTGGTGCAGATCAATCAGGGGCACGAACGCATCGAATGAATACATCAGAAAATTAAATTTTGGATAGATATCAGATAACTGGCGGTCATTATCGAATGGTATGACAATTCCCGTATGTCTTTGAATGTAAGCAGACCCTCTCTGTGGTGTAATAAGGCCCTTCTGATAACCAATCCCGAAAAGAATCATCCCAAAAGCAATGAACGCTCCCAATATCCATAAGGCATTCAGCGGACGATAGCCGTAGCCGATCATCGGTCCTAATACGTAATACCAATACTTTTTTGACCAAGTCGATTTATTATGCTTCCTCAGGTCCTTATTTTTCGCAATGAGAATTTCCTTGGCATCCTCAACCTTCCCACTCTTGCGAAAAACTTCAGCCAGTTGTTCATACGGCTGGGAACTAAAATTCAACTGCCCACCCAACCATTCAATGCGGCGCTTAAGGCCAATCTCTTTTTTATCAAAAAAAATGCTGTATTTCTTACCGGGCTTTTTTTTCTCAAAAGCTGTTTCGGCCTTTTTATCGATTGCTTTATAAATAAAACCATGCAACTCGTACTGTTTTGGGAGCCAACTTTTAGCCTGGTCATATAGTGTTCCAACACTGGCAGACCTAAGGTCCAGCATTGAGGAATAAGCATCAGTCCAGACGAAGTATTTGTCAATTGTCGCACCGTACAGACGTACCTTGCCATCTGAATAGAAACCTTTCCTAAGATAGAGACTATCTTTAACTTTTAGTCCGCCTCCATCGATATAGTTTGTGCGAGTTCCGGAAAGCTCCATGTATTGGATTTCGGCATACCTTAGGTTAATTCCTCCCCTAAATGCACATTTTTCGAAACGAAGTGGAAATGGAATCACACTAAACTCGAGGTTAAGTTCTGTGTCGATGCGCGCCCCTTTAATCCATAGACCCTGGTGCGTCACCATCTCTGAAGCTTTCTTGTCGGTACACAGCCAAGCTATCAATTCGGCTTTAATAACACGTTTTTCATCCCATTGATTAGCATCTTTCGGATTGTTATTTTTTCCCGACTCGTCACTGTAGTCTACAAGCTCTCCATTGGCGACCGCCTGAAACAATTTTTTCTCAGTTTCGGTAAAAGTAAAAGTGGGGAATTTTTTCAGAGCCAGCTCGCGTAGCTTTGATTCATTGCTACTCGCTCCTTCTGCTCTACTGTGTGGTAAAAGAACAAGCAACGCAAGCCCCAAACAAGCCGCAATTTTCACCCTTTCTGAAATCCTGTTCATTATTATCTCCATTCTCTTCATTGGACTTCGTACATGTAGATAGACTCCGTCTCAGTCAGTATCCTGCAACATCGAGGAACTTCACAACATAGAATCTATAATGAAGGCGTTTCCACTACTGGAAATGTACACTCGAAAAAGGGATTATCAAGAAAAAAAAGATGCTCAGGACAGGCTGAAGAGAGAAATATCGAATATCCAACAAGGTATATCGAACATTGAAGGAGTAGGCAGGGCTTCTTCTGAAGCAAAAACCACTTCTACGAGCAGCCCATTGAGTTGCCGCAGTTGAAGCATTTGTAGCATGTACCGTTTCTGACGGTGATAGAGCCGCATACGTCGCAGGCTGGGGCATCGCCGGTGAAATGGGAAAATTGGGCGTTAAACTGCTCTAAAGTCTTCATCTCAGTTTGTAAGGGGCCGGATGGATCGGTAATTGCTGCGCCGACGAGAGCGCTGATTCGGCCGGCAGGGTCGGCGGACTCCTTTAGAAGTGCAGCGCCCTTCGAAGGAACTCCTAACGGAGCGGATATAATTTTCGGCTCTGAAGATGGCTGCCTGAGGGGCCTTGAAGCTGAAATAATCGGTTTTTTGGGAGCGGTCGTTTTGGTCTTGATTTTTGTTTCGGTTTTTGCCTCGGCAATCTTCTTTGCGAGGTCTTTTGTCTTTTCCACTACTTCTCTGGCGGTCGTTGTATTTTTGTTGTTCGGCGGGGCCGCCCCGATGCTTCTGTTGGGGGTATTTTTGTCGGCGTAGCCTGGCATAAACTGACAGCCCAGCCAGCAGAAAATGTAGTCAATCAGGCTTTTTGCAAATGGAATGTCTCTGTTCGAGGTCATACCTGACGGTTCAAATCTTGCGTGACGGAATTTGTCCACCAGGGTGATTAACGGCACGCCGTATTGCAGTGCCATCGAAGTACAGGTGCCTATAACATCCATAAGACCACCAACGGTGCTGCCCTCCTTGGCCATAGTGATAAACAACTCACCAGGCTGACCGTCCTCATACAGCCCCACCGTCAAGTAGCCTTCATGTCCTGAGACAGAGAATTTGTGCGTAATACTGTGTCTGGTATCCGGCAGTCGGCGTCTGAACGGCCTGGCCGGTGCGGATGCCTCGGCGGGTGCTTTTGCCTTGGTATCCTTGTGCTTTTTGGTAGAGACGGGCTGAAGCTTCTTCGAGCCGTCACGATAAATAGCAACCGCCTTTAATCCGAGCTTCCATCCTTCCATATAAGCGGCGGAAATATTTTCGGCGGTACTTTCCTCCGGCATATTGATGGTTTTGCTTATGGCGCCTGATATAAAGGGCTGTACCGAAGCCATCATTTGCAGATGCGCCAGATAATTGATATAGCGTTTGCCGTTACGCGGCTTGAAAGCACAATCGAAGACCGCCAAATGGTCCGGATTAAAATCTTTGGCACCCTCGATAGTGTCATTTTCATCTATGTAGTCGCAGATGGATTTGACCTCGTCGGCACTGTAGCCGAGCCGCTCAAGGGCCATCGGTACGGTCTTATTGACAAGCTTAAGCATTCCACCGCCAGCCAATAATTTATACTTAACCAGTGCAATATCGGGCTCGATGCCGGTTGTATCACAATCCATCAGGAAACCAATAGTGCCCGTCGGTGCGAGTACGGTAGCCTGGGCGTTACGGAAGCCGACCTTTGAGCCTGTGTCAAAAGCCTGGTCCCAGGCATCCTTGGCGGCGTTGCGCAGGTAGTCCGGGCAATGGGTCTCCGGAACATCATAAGCGTGCTTGCGATGCATATTGATAACCTTAAGCATAGCGTCGCGATTGTTGCTGAATTCATCGAAAGGCCCTTTCAATGCGGCTATTTCGGCGCTGGCAGTATAGGCGGTCCCGGTCATCACGGCACTTATTGCTCCGGCCATTGCCCGCGCCTGGTCGGAATCATAAGGAAATGCCAGACTCATCATAAGAGAGCCGAGGTTGGCATAACCAAGCCCGAGCGGACGGTACAAATGACTGTTGACGGCAACTGCCTCGTCGGGATAACTTCCGTTATCAACCAAAATCTCCTGAGCAATGATGAACATCCGAATCGCCTTTTTGAAGCTGTCAATATCAAAAGAGGCGTCTTCATTTCGGAACTTCAGAAGATTCAGGGAAGCCAGATTACAGGCCGAATCATCGATGAACATATATTCACTGCACGGATTCGAGGCGTTAATCGGTCCGGAGTTCGGGCATGTGTGCCAGCGATTTATCGTGCTGTGGTATTGCAGGCCGGGGTCGCCGCAAATCCTTGTGCCTTCGGCAATCAGGTCCATCAGCTCGCGTGCCGAATGCTCCTCCATCTTCTCGCCGGTCGTTACAGAGTAGGTGGTCCATGTATCTTCTTTTTCCACCGCCTGCATAAACTCGTCGGTAACGCGGACGGACAGATTGGCATTCTGAAACATTACACTGCTGTAGGCTTCGTTGTTGTAGTCTTTGTCGTAGCCGGCCTCAATAAGCACCCAGGCCTTCTTCTCTTCTTCGGTTTTGCAGGTAATGAATTCCTTAATATCAGGATGTTCAACCTTTAGCGACTGCATCTTTGCGGCTCGCCGGGTTTTCCCGCCGGATTTGATTACGGCCGCTATCTGGTCATAGACCCTCATAAAACTCAAAGGCCCTGAAGGCTTGCCGCCGCCCGATAATTTTTCCTTACTGCTTCTCAGGGTGGAAAGGTCGGTTCCTGTTCCCGAGCCGTGCTTGAAGAGCATTGCTTCGCTGGTTGCCAGCCGCATAATGTCCTGCATCGAGTCCTTAACCGACTGGATAAAACAGGCCGATGACTGCGGATATTCGTAACTGTTCTCACAGGGAACCGCTGTCTGCTCCTGGGGGTCCCAATGGAAATTGTGCTTGCCGCCGGCAACGCCATAGACGTCCAGAAGGCCCACATTAAACCACACGGGTGAATTAAACGCTCCATATTGATTGACGCATAACCATGCTAATTCGTTGTAGAATACCTCGGCATCTTCGTCGGTGGCAAAATAGCCGTCTTTTCTGCCTCGATCGGCGATTGCTTTGCAAACCCGGTGTACAAGCTGTTTTACCGAATTCTCACGCTGGCCGGTTTCGATATCACCATAAAAGTATTTGCTGGCCACAACCTTTGTAGCCAACTGACTCCAGGAAGCCGGAACTTCGATATTGTCCTGTTCGAAGATTGCCTGTCCGCTGTCGTCGGTAATTTTTGCCGAACGTATTTCCCATTCGAGCTGATCGAAGGGATGCACTCCCTGGGTCGAAAAGAAATGCTTCATCTTTAAACCCCTTGAATCGTCTGTATTTACAGCAGTTTCCGGTTGCGTTTTCTCAGTAGTGAAAGGATTCTCTGGGTCGAACTTATACGGCATTTAACGCCTCCCTGCGAAAAAAAAGACCACAATATATAGTAAAATGACCGGGAATTAAGCAAGATATAGTGTTAACGCCCGTAAGAAACAGTATCGGCAAATTACTGAAATTTTGATAAGGTGTAAAGCCCAAATTTTGAAATTTCCTGATAAATTTTTTTGTCTTGTTCTTAGTCCTTGTAGTTACTGAATCTATGAAGAAAAAAAAGTTTTGTTGGGGGCAAACTGTTTTAGAAAACTTCACAATGATGTTAAGATAAAGATATGTCAGCCAAAACAAATAGCAAAATTGAAGCGATTCGTGAAAAGATCAGGAGCTTTCCGGCGGGGCCGGGGCTTTATTTTATGAAGGATTCCGGGGATAAAGTCCTATATATCGGCAAGGCCAAGAACCTGCGCAGCCGAGTTGCCAGCTATTTTCAGCCGGGAGTTGACCTGAATTCATCACGTGGGCCTAAAATAGTTGAAATGCTCTGTAAAGTCGAAACGGTTGATATTCTCGAAACCCCGAACGAAGTCGATGCAGTGCTCAAAGAAGCCCGTCTGGTGAAAGACATCCGTCCGCCCTATAATACGGACCTTGTCGATGATAAAACGTTCCCATATCTGGAAATCACCAGCAGGGAAGATTTTCCGGGCGTTTATATAACGCGGAAACCCCGCCAGAAAGGCAGCAGGTTATTCGGACCTTTTACCAGTGCAAAAGACCTGCGGGGGGTTCTTGTGGTGTTACAGAAGATATTCAGGTTTAGAACGTGCAATCTGAATATCAGCGAAGACGACGGCAAGCGAAGATTCTTTCGGCCATGTCTTTTATACAGCATAAAACAGTGTGCCGCTCCGTGCGGAGCCAAAATTGACAGGTACGAGTACAAAAAAATTATTACAGACCTTGTAAAATTCCTGCGTTCGAAGCGTTCGATTATCCTTCGCCAGTTAAGAAAACAAATGGCAGAGGCATCCGGGGCGTTTCAATACGAAAAAGCCGCAATGTTCCGCGACCGAATTCGATTAATTGAACGTCTCGACCAACGGGGCACGCCTGATGAAAACGTTCAGCCGGAGGTATTTGCCGCCGACCCGACTGAGGCCCTGATAAAACTGCGAGGATTATTGCAAAAACCTGAGCCGATTCGGATTATCGAGGGGATTGACGTAGCTAATATTTCAGGGAAAGAGGCGGTCGGCTCGTTAGTTAAATTTATCGACGGCAAACCATTCAAAAGCGGCTATCGAAGATTCAAGATAAAAACCGTCAAAGGTATCGACGATTATGCAATGATTGCAGAGGTGGTAAAACGCAGATATAAATACGCCCAGCGCGGCGAAGAGCTTTGGCCCGACCTTGTCCTGATTGACGGCGGTCTGGGGCACTTGAGAGCCGCTGAAAAAGCACTTAGAGAAATGAAGGCGCCTGATATAACGATTGCCTCTATTGCCAAGAAAGAGGAAGATATTTATTTGCAGGGTAAAAGCAAGCCGATGAAACTTTCTGCCAATTCACCTGTCCGCAAACTGCTTCAATATGTCAGGGATGAGGCCCACCGCTTCGCTCAGCACTACCATCATATCCTGCGGGGTAAAAAAATGCTAAACAAAAAAACGTAAAAAACACGGAGCTAAATATTTTTTTTAGTGGTGACTCATGATTATATCCACTTATTTCAAATAATTTACGTCAGTTATAGCAACCTAACATTGAAATTCAGCGGCGGCGCCTTTTACCGTCCGCTGCGATGATTTGTTATGTGTTTGCTTTCTAATCGTCTGGCCAGTAATAGAATGTTTTCCCGCAAGGCTTAACGATACGGCTATTGTCTTCGGGCTGTAATTCATGCAAGTCGTTTTTCCAAACGCCAGTCATTCCCATCAAGATAGCATAAGCGGAAATAACGGCATCCCACTCATGGTCATTTGACGTTCTAATGTTTATTCCGCCTAACACGTTTGACAAGAAACTATCCATTTCAGTTGGGCACTCACGATAGTTATATTTTTTTTGAGTTAAAGCATAATAAAGAACCTTCGGGTGCGTCTCAGACAACGTGATACTGCCAGAATTGCTTGCCGTCTCAACTAGCACAGACATGCCATTAATACCCATAGAGCCAAACAGCGCATTCGAAGACATTATGCTATTTCTAACCTCTGGGTATCTTTTTCTAAGCCAGAGGTCGGCAGGTCGCCAGCCACTGTCCCCTGTGCACCAGCATGAGAGCGTGTCTACACCTAAACCAAGAATGCTATTTGTTCGTATTTCATTGATAACAGCCTCTGAATTCGAAAGTGTTGTGACTGAAATGCTCGCCGGTTTACCATCGCAAATTCGTAAGACTGCGAAGCCATTTTTTCCGTTCCCGCCAGGATCATAACCAGCAATTGTTCCATCTATCCTTTTCACGTCAGCCCCATTTTCCATTCTCACACCTAACTATGTATATATGGTTTCCGTATAAGGCTCCGGACCTCTCCGAGTGTCAGTATAACACCCCTTTGCCCAAAGTCCATAAGTAATCCCTTTGAAACGACTTAGGCCAGTTCTCCTTTTTATTAGGGGTCTTATAAGGTTTGCGTATAAGAATCCAAACAACGCTGATTCTGTAGTATAAAACATCGGTAACCGTTCACAGATATTTTTAAAGAATCGGGCAATGCACCCAACATCAAATACCCATCTCTTAAATTTACAATTCACTTTGTAACACATTCAAGGTTGCAATGCAAGTGGCAAATATCTGCTTTTTCAAGCTGTGGTCCGCGTTCACACATACTATCATCACATCCTGCGAGGCAAAAAAATGCTCAATAAAAAAGCCTGACTATGCGCGGTGACACCAATCAAAAAAAGTATATGCGATGTTATTAGAAAACCTGCCAATAAATCTGAAAAAAACCGTGTAAAACACGTGGCTAAATTTTTAAAAGTGGTGACTCGTGATTATATCCACTTATTTCAAATAATTTACGTGAGTTATAGCAACCTAATGGTAAAGCTCAGCGGCGCGGCTCATCCGCGTCCGCTGCAGTGCCTTGTTAGACCTTGCCTGGTGCCAATTCAGTAAGTTGATAGACCATTTGGCTTCAGCTCTTTGCCATGAAAGCCTCATTCTTTTAAGGCCTTCTTTCGGGCAGATACTTTCTTATTGGGCAGGGGGCCAATTCGCTTCGTGCCGACGACCAGCTCGTCAATCCATAGTTTCTGAGCATGCGGTAATAGCCCAGGCCCGAAGTAGGGAGCCATCAGAAAGTGATTGAACTTCATTTTCGGGAAGTCGGTGGAACGTAGAATCACGTCGGTGTACTCGACCACGAGCTTGCCGTCGAACCAGCCACGGACAATTCCGTCACGATTCGGGCGGTCCTTACTGAGATCGAGCGTATTGAGCTTGAAGTGCGCCTCGACACAGTGCCACATGTCGTCTTTGAAGAGCACTTCCCTGCACTCATAGAACTTTCCGTTGTAGCCGCCTTTCAGTGGTCCTTGCGTCAGTCCGTGGGGCATGTCCTTGTTCTGTATGTCCTGGGCGGCGAGGCGAAGCTTGCCGTTCACCGGTTCGATGTAGAGAGTGAGGTGGCTTGCTGCCGGGCCATGCCATTTCGGGTTTTCAGTAGTCAGGAAGTGAGTAAGATGGGGGTGGTAGTTTCTGAGGGTCCACGCCCAACCTTTAGAAAGTTTGAGGTAAAAGCGTATGTAGATCTCGTCGGTAGGCTTGAATAAATACCGCATGCTCGATGAGGCCGTTCCCTTGGAATTCTTGTCGGGCCAATCGTACTCAATGCAGCCTTTGCCCGCCACTGCACCACCGACGATCCTGATTCGTGTCATGTCATACCACTTCCGGTCTTTGAGCTTCGCATCGTTGAAGCTCTCCCTGAAAAGCGTGGTGCATGGTTTCGACTCTCCTGCGATGGAGTTCCCAAGCAGCAGTACACAAACCGCGATCCCCGTGCACAGGACAAGCACTCCTTTTCTTATCATCGTGCTTCCTCTGTTTTGAAGGCTAACTATGTATATATGGTTTCCATATAAAGATCCAGATAACTGATTTGTACAATTCAGTTCAAATCAGTGCTAAAATCCGCCTCTTACTGAGACAGACTGGCTTGCGGTGTGCCTCCATAGACTCCCATATTGATGCGTTCGCCGTTTGGAGATAATTCTGCATTATAATCAGAATCAGGGTTACCGGCATCGATACAGGGTGAACCTTTATGCAAATGAAAATCACCATTAATAGCATCGGCAAAAAGTGGGTCGGCGTCGATATTGCCCTGTCCCGGCCAGCCGCCCTGGACATTAGAATAAGTAACTACAGCGTCTATGTGGCTTTCTATCTGAGCGCCATCAGAGCCGTTGTAATAGATAATAGAGTTGGTGATTGTCGGCTCATAACTGGAAACGCCACAGAAACCATTTGCAACGATAGTACAGTTGGTTATTGTCACGATGCCGTCGGCAATACCGTATTGGCCGTTCTCAGCGATAAGACAATTGGTTACCGTAGCGTAATTGTAAGTTACCTTTCGCCCCGCAGCGTGTTTTCGCATCTGGATACCCGGGCCATCGTTCAGTGTAATTTCGCAGTTTATAATTGTAGGATTAGCGCCGTTTTGTATTTCTATTCCGGGGCCACTGTTGCCTGTGATGATGCAGGCGGTAATTGCAGGTGAAGCATCGGAACAATAGACCGCCGCGTTCGCATCGCTAATTGTAAAGCCGGTGAGCACACAGCTTACATCTTCACCACCGGCAAAAGTTACCGCATGATTGTGGCCATCGATAACGGTAGCCGCGACAACATTCGGGTCGTTGGGGTCGGCGGAGCTGAGTGTTATATTTTTACCATTAAAGCTTATGTTCTCGATATAAGTGCCCGGAGCGGCTACTACATGGTCGCCGGGGCCGGCTTCATTAATGGCATGGCGAATATATTCATATTTTTGTCCGGTTGTTACGTTCTCAACAGGCCCATCAGCAGTAGCAAACGATGGACTTACAAGCTCGATACCTTCACCAGAACCTAAATTGCGGGAATACTGTTTATCGACAGGATTATTCCAGTGCTCATGAACGCCGAGACTTGCCAATCGTGTACCATCACCTTCGGGATCGTAAAACGTACCCGAGGGAGGATTGCCGGCCAGCGCTGCCTCATGCATGTAGTTGTCGGGATTGCCG
This sequence comes from Planctomycetota bacterium, assembly GCA_019456195.1. Classification (GTDB taxonomy): domain Bacteria; phylum Planctomycetota; class Phycisphaerae; order Sedimentisphaerales; family Anaerobacaceae; genus NIOZ-UU13. The sequence continues at coordinate 14,585 of VRUK01000111.1, forward strand.
ACAACGTCGGTTATAGATGAGTTCATTCCATCCTCGTATCGTATAAAGTCCAACGCAACCGAATCAATCGCTATAGGGTCCTGCGAGGCAAATATACTGGAACTCCAGTCATCACCGAAAGACACATACTTTAGCACGTTGCTTGATTGATTTCTCGCCCCATACAAGCCGTCAATCATATACAGCAGTGTTTTTCCGTTAAGGTGTCTATGTCCGTTCAAATTAACCAGGCATTGATATGTGTCCATGGCCTTGCCTCGACCACCATGATTATGCAGAGGCTCGGGTGTCCAACTACTTCGAGATGGAAAATAAGTCGAGCCGAAGTGGTTCTTTGCACATAACGTGACACCGAATAACGAATGAGGCCTTAGCAGCGCCATATTGATAAGATAATCAGCCTCGGTAACACACTTAGGTAAGTAAGCAATTCCGGCCTTCGTATGGAGGGGATTGCTGCTGTCATAAGAAGCTGCATCACGTCCATTGCGCGCCCTGGCTGAGCTTACTACAAACCTTATGTTCTGGAAATCCGGGGCCGGATTACTTCTGATTTTATCGAAAATGGGATCTCCGATATATCGGGAGGCATCATAAATAGTAATCGCCGAACCCGGTATGCCTGCTATATTGATGAGCTGCTTGAGGAGCGAATAAATCGCATGGGGGCTGGGATGGCCCTGGCCCCGGCTCCATGTAGAGCCGCTGTCCTGATTCATATTAATCTTGATAACGACTGTATCACCCCGCTGATAACTGACGTCACCACGGCCTGTTGTCTGGTTGAAGTGTCTGAAAAGGGCATCCCATGCATTCGGGTCGCTTGATTGGCCGGTGAGTTCCAGAAGTGTTTTGGAGACCATATAATCGACTACGTTCTGGTCGGTGTAAGTATCGTCCCACCAGTGGCCGGTCGAGCCGTCCCAGCTTGTCGCGGCAGGTTCGTGAGTCCATACAACGCGGCCGGGATAAATACCTTTCGCAACTCCCATCGGGCTGTTCGGCGGTTCGGTCGGCGTAAATGCCGCTTCTGAAGGGGCCTGGCCGGTTACACTGATAGACCACCATACGGCCATAACACTAACGGTAAGACAAAGAGCAGCTACGACATACCTCGATTGATGAAAGGTTTGCCTGGCTTTACGGTATGCCAAAGTTGAGCCTATCAGCCCCGCAACCCAAACCACAAAACCACTCGCAAACGGCGCCGCAAAACGCTGGCAGGGATATGTAGCTCGGGAAGGCTTCGGCAGCACGCGAATCAAAAACCAAATCAGAGACAACAGCCCCGCAATGGGAAACAGCCATATAAACGGCCAATACTTCCTGCTGCTTCCGATATATTTACCTGTCCCGGGACATACCGGTTTGTTTTGCTTATGCTTATCGTCCGGGGTAGTTCGAGGACCTGAGGAAAAAGGTTTTGCTTTTCTGAAAAGCATTATAACGCCTCCATAATTAAAAAAGCTCCTTACCCTCCAGATTCACCAGGTGTGTATTATACTATCCGGTGCCGAAATATGCAACACGGTTAAGAGCTTATCCTAATAAGCGTTTCATTATGAGGGCGAGCGAAAAGTTCGAGGCCAAGGGGGCAGGACACAAAAAAGGGGCCTATGCCAACCTGACATAGGCCCCGAATTAATACAACACCTAATTCAATTCCCATTAAAATAGGAATCTAATTAGTCTTACATCAACTACCTACTGGACTACGGTCCAACTTGCTCCATCTACCCAGAAATCACCAGCTGTAAAAGCTATATGGAATGTGATGGAAGCAGGATCGACGTCAGCATCAATAACAGGAGTTGTTACGCTATACTCTGCCCATTCTTCAGTTATGGTGACAACCTGGTCGCCATATCCTTCCCACGGGCTTGCTCCACGTTCCGGCTTGATATTGATGTCCAGTGTACCTGACTTGGACTTCATATAGACCGAAAGAGTGTACGCCTTGCCTGCTTCAAAAACATGTCCTGCGTTCTGCAGGCCAGCATCCCAGAAATTCGCGCCGGCATCGGCAACCACAACATGCAGACAGGAGCTTCCTTCGATCGGATCTTCGGGAATCGCTGCGCCTTCCAATACCTGAACTACTTCTGCGGTAGTAACAAGGTCGCCATACGTGCTCCACGGATCCATAACACCGTCTTCGAAGCCGCCATTAGTCAGTAAGTTTACGGCTGGTGCGGGTGGACTTATCAACCTATCGACTGTGTCCATAAAGAGCGCCAGGCCTTCGGCGGTTAGATTCATCTCGCCTCGACCAATTCCCGCAGCGCCATCTTCCTGCGTGCCAGCGGTGAAGAATACACGCGGACCGCCTGCCGTCTGGCCTGCGCCATCGTAGTATTCTACTCCGGCTTCGAATTCGAAGACGAAGGGCAAGCCGTCACCTGTTGAGAGCACTGTACCGTTGCCCACAACAGCATCAATGAATGATGATGGTCCAACTTCTGCATTTATACCCGGTATCTCAGTGCCATCTGCAAGAACCATCGCAGGTGCAAGATTCAGGATGCTGGTGGAATCCACCCATTTCCAGCGGCTGCTCCTGACGAGATGTGTCGAACTCATGATAATCGGTGTCGTAACTGAGTTCCACAGTGTCGGCTCATCGCCGTCGTCATAGTCGCCGCTGTTGCTGTTGCGACTTACGATAACAAGGTCGGCAGCATTGAGTGTGGCTACCTGAGCATCGTCGAGTTCAAGCCAACCCGGATTGTAGTCAACTGTATGGCCGGCTGCTTCAAGCAGGTCAACCCATTCCTGGTCATCCGGAGCGCCATCGCCGTTGTCATCAAAGAAACCAGAGACCCAGATGATATTGGCACCACCAGCCGGGGAGATCTCTTTCATCACTCCACGGATTTGTGCCTGAGTCAACACCAGATCGTAAACGCGAGCATCATCGACCTTGCCGGGGAAGGAACTGGCCTGAGTAATACGACTGCCGGCATGAACACGGTCGGCCGAAGCGGATAGATCCTGTACGTTAGATTTGCCGAGGTCTGTATCCAGCAGATCGCCGTCTCCGTAGTACTGTATAGTCGTTCCATCATAGCTCATGGCATAATGGTGCCATTCCAGAGCTTCATCGTCCGAGAAGATCGTCTCTTCCCAGCCCCAAACGTGAGCGCCGACGCCGCCGGGCCCGCCTAAGCTTCCGATGTTGAAGTGGCTGCCACTTCCACCGTCACCGGTTTCAGTACCCGTGAAGCCAAAGATCAGGGTCCAGTTAGGAATGTCCGTGCTGTCGGCCTTTGCCCAGACGGTGATTGTTCTCGGCATGTTGCCGCTTATGCCAACAGAGCCGAGATCTACATACTGATCGTCGCCACCCGGCAGGCTCAAAACTGTGCCTCTGTCCGGATCATCCTCGAAGGAGACATCGCCAACAGGGATGCCGCCTTCAAAATCGCCGTCAAAATTCCAGCGGGCTATAGGTGCGGGAACACCTAACAGCTCTACTTCGGCAATCTGCATGCTGTTGGCACCTGCAGCATCCCGAACGGTTGGGAACATGACCTGGTAGTAAGTGTATGCCACATTATTATCAAACGTAATCGGTGTGGCGTTCATGGTGAAACGCGGCGACGCAGTTTCCTGTGCGAAATCGACAATATCACCACTGGCAATCAAGGTATATGGCCCATCTATACTGTCATTAGAACCAGAGATTTCAAATGAAATAGGGTCACGCTCAATTGCATCATTAGCTGTGGTGAAAGTCAGTCCCGTAACAATACTCGAACCAGAAGCCGGGGCAATCTGGAATCCGGTGGGTTCATCTGACCCTTTGAAATGCAGAAACTTCGTTCCGGTATTATCATCAGTCGCCAAGTCAGGCGTTTCTCCGCCCGGCCAGTCTCCATCGTTCGGAACACCCTGGACGATATCGCCGGGCGCTGTTACGTCAGAGGTAGCTCCCATAAGCTTAAGAATTTCTACATCCGTTAAAGTCTTGTTATAGAGTCTAACTTCATCAATCAGAGATGTCATGATTCTACCGTCATTATGGTCTCTACCGACGCGAATCAGGCTGTCGAAGTTTACCGGATCGTGCGGAGCGACATTGGTCGCTGTTTGCTCAACACCATTGAGATACAGCTTGCCCTGATCCGGCGAGATTGCCAGAGCGGCAAAGTACCATTCGCCGTTGGGAAGCGGCAATCCTGAGGAAAACGACCAGTATTGGTCGGCGCCCCACATATAACGCAGCTCAGTACCATCGTGCTGTAAACCTAAATTACCGCTGCCTCTGTGAGTCAGAATGCCTGACCATCCGGCTGGTAACTCATCATGCTTTACCCAGCCTGCAACAGTAATGTTGTTACTCGTAATACCCAGAGGAGCCGCAGTCTCAATGTAGTCAAGAGTGTCTATATCAATTGACACACCGCCTCCGAAAACACCACTTGCCCATTCCGGAGTTCCCATAAACTGACCGTGGTTACTGTGACCTGACTGGTCAAGTGCTACCTCACCCTCGCCATGTTCGAAATCGTAGTACAGCAGGAGGTCAGGATCTGTAATCTCTATGGCACCGAACGTTGTGAAGCTCCAGAGCGGACCGACATTCGTACCTGTAACAGAAAACTCATCGACCTTCCAGTAGTAGGTCGTTTCCATTTCCAGCGCGCCGGGGTCATAGGATGTAACCATGACCTTGCCCTTAAACGTGCTCGGGTCTGCAGCCGCTACGAGTGCCTCATCTGTACCGAAGTACACATCGTGCATAATTACGCCCTTGCCGGC
>VRUK01000112.1 GCA_019456195.1 Planctomycetota bacterium
GACTTTGCCATTTTGGGCCGACAGAGCCGTCATAGTATCCTTGCCGGACAAGTACCACGAGCCTGTCTGCTTACCCGCGGTCTCTCCGCCCGAGAAGAGGACCACGCCTTTATATATCACGAGTACCGGGGCATAGAACGAACGGATTTCCCCGGCCCAGCCGACCGGCTTGGAACGCCAAAGCTCATCTCCGGTCTTTCGGTCGAGGCAAACAACGCTCCGGCTGTCGTGGAAGAAAACACCCCGGCCGTCAGCCGCTAATGTCACGGGCAGGACACGCTTTTTGGAAGTCCACAGGACATCTCCGCTGCCTGCGCTAATGGCCATAATTTGTCTTGGCTCCTCGTTCCAGAATTTTCCTCTGGACGCCTGAGTAATCTTCTTTAAGTTGGAAAGTTCAAGTTTTTCGCCCTGCTTATTAACCAGCAGAAACAGAACACCTTCTGAGAGTATTATCTCCTCGGTGCTTTCGGTCCCCTCATACGTTCGAATGGTTTTGCCTGTCGCTGCATCGAAGGCCGTAACCGGCGCATCGATACCGAGCGTAGCATATACCCGCTCACCAACCGCTACGAGGCGGCGGGGCAACTGTGCCGGCCCGCTCTTGAGCGGCCAGAGATGAGTGAACCAGGTATCTATCCGCCGCTTCCAAAGTATAGTACCATTAAAAGCATCCCTCGCTATCAGCGACCACTCCGGCGGAACCAGGATCGAGGCACGCGGCGCCTCATCGAATATGTAGAAGACCCTGCCTCCAGCCGTCACAACCGCACTTACACTCGACATTCGGTCGTGGTGACGCGCGTATCTCGGACTTCCTATCCATTGCATGCGGCTCGGCGGAGCAATGACCGTATCGTGTGAGACGGCGTTGTTCGATGCGTCATGAAGATAATGCGTCCAGTCATCCAGCTCTTTCGGACGCGGCTTGACTTTCTTTATCCACCGACCGCCTTTCTTTATGTACGCCACACCATCCGGACACAAAACCCGCATAACTTCGCTCTCGGGTACAGCACCAAGATTTTCCGATACCACCAGGTTCACAAGGTTATCGATATAAGGAAGCCGTCTTCCTTTCAACCGGTCAACCGACACCTTGCCGTAAAGATTAAGCGAGTGGATATATTCGCGGGCTTTTTCCAAATCCCGCTGCTCTGTATCCAGACCCTGCACTAAATAACTCTCGTTAGCGCGCAGTGCCGCCGTTAAGCGCCCGTCACCACAACCAACGTGTACAATAAGGCCGCCTTTAACACCGCATTCGCGTAAAATACTCTCAGCTTGTTGTCTTTCATTTAACGGCTGGGCTATTACAAAGGGACAAGTCACCAAATTTATCAAAACAAATGTTAGAAAAACGCAGAATTGCTTCTTTTGCCTGTCCACGGTTCTGTCTCCTTATTATTATATTGTTGCTATTTTGGTATTTCTTCTCACCCGGGCCATATCGACTCACTTAAGTAATACGGCTCTAAGACGGCTGTTAGTTGTCCCATATCTTACGCTGAATCCGTCAGTTTTTCAATCGATTTCTTCCAATATATAGGTAAGGCTGCACGTCACAAACGCGACTGAAAAAATCAGTGATATATCAGATAAATCCGGTTATACTTGCATTAGCTCTTGAGAAATGAAATACATTGAGAAAGAGGCTTTTCAATGAAACGAATCTTGATATTTATCTTACTTTTGTCTATGTCTTATCCGGTCCGGGCCGAACCTCAACCGGGAGATATTTTTCGAGAATACAAATGGCGCCCCGAGGGGAAATGGCAGCGAGTAACCGGCCCCGACGCTACGGCCGAAGGAGCAAAAGAATTTCTACCCAATTCCATTAACACCATAGCAATTGATGACTTTGAAGATGTACGCAAGGTTGAAGTGTATCTCGAAATGCTTTTATGTCACGCCGGGACCGTAAACAAAACAATCCGAATTAACAAAAATACTTGGATACCCATTCCGGAATCATCACTTATCCCGGGCAAAGCAGGACAGGGACCGCCGGATTCGGAATACCAGTATATGCGTTACCCAAATGTTAGTATTCCTTTGAAATATCTGCGAAATGGAAATAACATATTTGAATTTACATGCAGCCCGGGGACATCTCTTGGCGGGTGGTGGCCTCAGTGGATTCTATACGGCGTAACGTTCAGGGTTTATTATAACAACTCCAAACCACATCCGACTGGTATGATTACAAAACCATCCACCGGTTCGACAATCGCAGAAGCACCTGTTTTACAAGTCAGAGCCGAAGGCCCTCATCCTATAAATAAGATTGACTTCATCGGTTTCTATGAGGATTTCAACTGGGAAGGCGATGGCAACTACCGCCAATGGCACTACCGTTATCTTTACAACGAAATAAAAGACCACATGGGTACCGCTACACAGAAACCCTACAAGGTTATATGGGACAACTCCTGGATTCCTACACAGGATAAAACTATTAAAATAATGGCTCGAATTGTTGACGCCTCCGGTATGTGCTATATGACGCCGGCGGTGAAGGATATCCGCCTTGTTTGCGATAAAACAGTCAGGATGTATAAACCTTATGACATTCCCAAAAAGTGGTCAACCCGTGTGGGCAATACTCATAAGTGCAAAATCGATGTGAACGATGATTTAAGCAAGGCAGTTGCCTCGAAAATCATTATGTCCACCTGGAACGGAGTCGCAGCGGACGAAATCGGAATAAACGGCAAGAAGGTAATCACCAATATCGGGAAAAATCATGATTTGAGCTATGACGAGTTCAACGTACCGCCAAATCTCATCAAGGCCGGCACGAACACTCTATACACCCACAGCTCCACTACTCATCACGGCATCGAGGTCCAGTGGCCCGGTATGGTGCTGATGGTGCAGTACAAAAACAGCCAAACACGACAGAAACCATAAATTGTGTGAATTATTTTTTTCAAAATCTCCCGCAATTCGTGTAACATATCAAAATACAGTTTTAGACATTGTTATTGGCAAATAATCAAAAACGGATTTTTGGAGCAGGCAATGAAGCGTAAAATTCTACTTTCAGCATTATTACTGACAACGACCGTTATCGCCGGCTGTAGGAGCCGGCAAATGGCCAAGACCCCTTATGACCAGCCATTGCTGCCAGGCCAGTCGGCACTAAGGAAAATTACAGACCCTTACGAGATTCCCGATTTTACGATGGCCTGTTTCGACCTGGCCGATGTGAAAACCGCGATAGACCGCAGCCTTAATTATCTGCGGAAACCTTCCAGCCAGCAATTCTTTCCTCTCGGCGATGTTACCCACACCAGAGCGGTTGATAGTCTGAAAGAATTCGCCGAGGTGATGGATTCGCGTTTAACTGCCAGAAGTATGAACGAGGCAATTCGAGCAAAGTTCGATGTCTATATGTCGGTAGGATGCGATGACGTCGGGACGGTACTGTTCACAGGCTATTACACCCCGATTTTCGACGGCTCTATGACACGCACCGAACGCTTTCAATATCCGCTTTACAAAATGCCGAAGGATTTGATGAAAGGCCCGGACGGTGAAACCCTCGGCCAGCGCGGCACAGGCGGCGTGCTTACACAATATCCGCCACGGGCTATAATCGAATCAACAAAAATGCTGGCCGGTACCGAGCTGCTTTGGATGAGCGATCCGTTCGAGGTGTATATCGCCCACGTTCAGGGCTCGGCGAAGATAAGACTGCCCAACAGCAAACTTATCACCGTTGGCTACACCGCCAACAATGGACATGATTATCAAAGCATTTCAAAAGAACTCGTTAGAGACGGCAAAATAGGAACCAACCAGCTTAGTCTGTCGGCGATGATAGCTTACTTCAAAAACAATCCGAACCTGATTGATACGTACGTCTGGCGCAATCCTCGATTCGTTTTCTTTAAGATACAGGACGGCGAGCCTCGCGGCAGTCTTAACGAGCAGGTAATCCCCTTAAGGACTATCGCCACCGACAAGGCGATTTTCCCACGCGGGTGCCTGACCTTCATCTCTACTCGGCTGCCCGCCGAAACAGGCGGGACGGTTTCCAACCAGTTCTACAGTGGCTTTGCCCTCGACCAGGACACCGGCGGAGCCATACGCGCTCCGGGCCGCTGCGATGTCTATATGGGTATAGGCGATCAGGCGGGCAAATTAGCCGGACAAACTTATCAGGAAGGCAAACTATACTACCTGTTTCTAAAATCGACCGAGCCATCCCTTTTTTATAACAAATAGCCCGGCCAAAGGAGCTTGAAAATGATGAAAAAAATACTTCTCTCGGTTATTTTGATTTTTGTTGTCTTTATACTACTCGGCTGTCAAACTGCCGAAGGGCTAAAGGGTGATGCTATATTCATCGGCGATAAAACCACTGAAATACTGGATAAATAAACCATGTCAGAAAATTTAGACCGGCGCAGCTTCATAAAGAAATCCGTCATCGCCTCAACAGGCGCGGGCCTTGGCTTGTCTCTCGAAGAGAAAATCCTTCTCGGCAGACAAACAGCAAAAGCAAACAGAGCCGAACGCAGCACTCCCGGCAGCAAACTGCCGACCGGCAAAATCGGTAAACTCAATATAAGCAGACTGATATGCGGCGGCAATCTGATAAATGGCTTTGCTCACGACAGGGACTTGATTTATGTCTCGTCCCTGCTGCAACACTACTTTACAGATGAAAAGATTATGGAGACCTGGGAAATCTGTGAAGACAGCGGCATCAACACCATGATATCGACCGTCAACAGCCCGCACGCCGGCGGCAATGACCCGACCATCAGAGTCATTAATAAATACCGCAACGAAAGGGGCGGCAAGATACAATGGCTCGCTCAGTGCTTCCCGCAATCGAACGACCTGACCGGCAGGATAAAAATAGCAATCGATAACGGCGCCGATGGCGCCTTTATACAGGGCCAGGTCGGCGACACATGGACAAGGGTCGGCCGGGTTGACCTGCTCGCAAAGGCCGTAGCGTTCATCAAGGAAAACGGCCTCGTTGCCGGTGTTGCATGTCACGATTTAGCGGTGCCGATGGCCCTTGAAAAAGCCGGTGTAGAGGTCGATTTTTATATGAAAACCCTGCACAAAGGCGACTACTGGTCCGCCACTCCAAAAGAGCAGCGCCCCGCCGTCGGCCTGCCCGAACACGATAATATGTGGTGCGTAGAGCCGGATAAAACCATCGAATTTATGAGCAAAGTCAAAAAGCCATGGATCGCCTATAAGGTCCTGGCCGCTGGCGCCATCCACCCGAGGGACGGCTTCAGGTATGCCTTCGAAAACGGCGCCGACTTCGCCTGCGTGGGAATGCTCGATTTCCAGGTAATTGAAGATGCCCTCATCGCCAAAAACATCCTCTCCGGCAAACTAAAAAGAAGACGCCCCTGGCAAGCGTAAATGTTTTTTCCCAGCTACCAGCCTTCGCTGGCACACAGACGAGGATTAAGAAATCGTGTATGTTTCAAATTGAATTTTCTAAAATTTCCTGTTTGGTGTGATAAAAACCCGCTTATCAACACAGGAACATCTGATGAACAATAATTATAACAAGTATTTGACTGTTTGCGAACTGGCCTGTAGAATCCAGGACTACCTGAAAATTGAAATTCAGGACTTCGACAAACTCAGTCGGACCGGATAAGAGGGATTGAATAAGAACTGGTAAGTAAATGGAAACCAAAAGTAGAAAAGCTCGTTCGCAAGGGCAAAAGATAGAAACGCTCAAACCAGCGGTTTCTGTCAGCGCCAGGTCGAATGTTAGCGGCGATCTATCGACTATGCGCAGCATGCCCGAGTCGCTGGCCGCCGAGGCCGCGGTCTTAGGCTCAATGCTGATTGACCCGGAATGTATCGGTGACGTCGTCGAACTGTTGACGGCGGAGGCCTTTTACAGAGTCGAGCACCGCTATATATACGATGCCCTTATCACTCTATATGAAAAAAATAAAGGCGTAGGAATAGACGCCGTACTGCTTCGTGAAGAGCTTATCAAACGCAACCAGCTCGAAGAGGTGGGCGTCGAGTATATCGTGAAGATTCTTGACTCCGTGCCCTCTTCGGCGAACGTCGGTTATTATGCGGGCATTGTAAAAGATAAAATGCTGCTTCGTGAGCTTATCAGCACAGCCGGCGAAATCCTCGACAGCGCATACAACCAGATCGGCGAGACGGCGGAGGTCCTTGACGAAGCCGAGCAGAGAATGTTTTCAATCACCGATAAAAATATAACCGGCAGCGCTTCGTCGCTGAAGGACCTGGTCGCCCGCTCGTTCGAGCTTATAGAGAAACGCCAGGGCATCCATGTCACTGGCCTGCCCACCGGTTTTTACGAGCTTGACGACTTGACATGCGGCCTGCAGGACGGTGAGATGATTATCGTCGCCGGAAGGCCCAGTATGGGAAAGACCTCGCTGGCGCTGAACATCGCAGAGCATATCGGTCTGATGGAAAAGATTCCCGTCGCGATATTCTCCCTGGAAATGGGCAAGCAGCAGTTGGCTGAAAGGTTTTTGTGCAGTATCAGTGGAATAGAAAGCCAGAAAGTTAGAAGGGGCCTTCTGAGCGATTCTGATTACAAGAAGCTTGCGAACGCCTGTGCGGAACTGTCCGAGACTCCGATTTTTATCGACGACACCTCGACCCTGTCGCCCCTCGAACTTCGCGCCAAGGCAAGGCGGCTAAAGAGCAGGCATGATATACGCTGTATTTTAGTGGATTACCTGCAGTTGATGCACCTCGGCTCCGGGCGGGTTGAATCGCGCCAGATGGAAATCACCACAATCTCAAGATATCTCAAGGCCCTGGCAAGGGAGCTAAGCGTCCCTGTAATCGTTTTGAGCCAGTTGAATCGCTCCCCGGAGAGTAGGGAATCGACACAGCATAGGCCTCGGATGAGCGACCTGCGAGATAGCGGCAGTATCGAGCAGGATGCCGACGTTGTTATGCTGCTGCACCGTGAGGACTATTACAAAAAAAATGAAGAGAACTATGAGCCGAACAATACGGCAGAGCTGATAATAGCCAAGCAGAGAAACGGGCCGACTGGAACTGTAAAAATGACCTTCATAGAAAAAATTACAAGGTTTGAAAATGCCTCCCGCGAAGAACATCCGTCCGGCGAAGGAGTGCCGTTCTGATAATTGATTATTAACTATTGATATGCGAAATACGATTTTAACTGTTCTGGTATCGATTATGCTTTTAAGCATGTGCCCGGGTTGCGCATCCAACGCCGGCCAAGCGGATGATAAGCTAAAAAAGCCGGCCGTGGAAGACGGCGACAGAAACATTATCCGATCGATTGATTTCGTGAACAACCGGGCTTTTAAGGACAAGGCCCTGCTCAAGAGAGTTGATTTTGAAGTAGGCGACTATCTTGACCCGATTCTGGCTGACGCATACAGAAGGACACTTGCCGAATTTTATCGCAAAAAAGGCTTCCCCTTCGCCGAGGTAACGCTGGACACCGAGCAATTAGAGCAGGGCCGGGTGGTTTATTCATTTAACGAAGGGCAGAAAGTCAAAATCGCATCTGTGAATTTCAGCGGCAACGATTCTATAAAGACCTCAGCGCTTAGAAACGCCATAAAGACAAAAACCACGAAATGGTTTTTTTGGCCCGCTTTTTTCGTCGAAGAGGTGCCCGCCGAAGATGTCGCAAGACTGCAGACTATTTACCACGAAAGGGGCTTTCTCGATTTCGATATAACAGATAAAAAAGATTTCACCAACGGCAAAGTGAACATAACTTTCGAAATTAACGAGGGCCCGAGCTATACCGTCGGGAAGATTTATTTTACCGGAGCTACTCACTTCGACGAAGAAAAACTGCTGAAAGGTTTACAGTTGGAGCCCGGGCAGGTTTATCATGAACGAAGAGCCCTGACGCACGTCAAACAGGTTCTGAAGCTGTATCGTGAGAACGGCTTTGTTGATGCGGCGGTTGAAGAAAACTATCTGTTTACTAAGGAACCCAACGTTGTCAATCTTGAATATAAAATAAGAGAGGGCAATCAATTCAGAGTCGGCCGGGTTGACATAACCGGTAATGAGCAGACGCAGGATAAGGTCGTTCGTAGAGTACTCGACGAGTATGGTTTTATGCCGGGTGAGTTTTACAACGCTGATTTAGCCCCCAGAGAAGGCAACGGTAAGCTGGAACAATATGTTCAGCAGATGACATTGTCCCAGGAGGTTATTATCAGGCCCGTTACCCCTGCCAGCGGAGCTGATAATGCCAAGGATATAAAAGTGGACATCAAAGAGGGACAAACCGGCTCGCTGATGTTTGCAGGCGGTATCTCCAGTGACTCAGACGTCATTGGTCAGGTGGTTCTCGAGCAGCGAAATTTCGATATTACGGACTGGCCCGAAAACTTCGGAGAATTCATCACCGGTAATGCGTTCAAAGGAGCCGGGCAGACTTTGAGAGTTGCCCTGGAGCCGGGCACCGTAGTCAGCCAGTATTCGGTTTCGTTCAGCGAACCATATTTCAAGGACAAACCCATTTCACTTAATTTGGCAGGCTCAAGCTGGGAAAGAGAAATTGAAAGACACGGCGACCACAGGCTGTACGACGAAGGCAGGACAAAGGGATATGTAGGTTTCGAGAAGCGATACGAGGACAAGTGGCGAAAGAGTATCGGATTTAGAGCAGAAAATGTTGAAGTTGACAGTATCTATATACAAGCGCCGAAAGAGATAAAGGATGTTGAGGGCTATACCTTCCTTACCGGAGTAAGGTTCGGCATAGGAAGGGATTTGAGGGACGACTTATTCAACCCGAGCAAGGGTTATAAGTTTAATATCGGTTATGAGCAGGTCGTCGGAAATGAAACTTTCGGAATATTGCAGGGAAACATTGTAGGATTCAGAACTCTTCATCAGGATTTAGCTGATCGCAAAACTGTTCTGGCAATGAAGCTTCTTGGAGCAACGACGTTCAGCTATGCACCACCTTTCGAGAGATTTTACGCCGGCGGTTCGGGCACTTACAGTATCAGAGGTTTTGACTATCGAGGCATCAGTACAAGAGGTTTGCAGACCAATGTGGCCAACCCACAACGGAAAGACCCGATTGGCAGCGAGTGGATATTCTTAGCCAATGCCGAAGTGGCCGTTCCTGTAGTTAGCGACAATCTTTCGGCATTGTTTTTCATCGACAGTGGTGCAATAGATACCGGAAACTACCGCGCAGCTGTAGGGACAGGCATACAGATACTAATCCCGCAATGGTCCGGGCCGATGCCGATGAGGTTCGAGTTTGCCGTACCGTTTATGAAGGACGACGAGGACGAAACCAGAGTATTCAGCTTCTCTATGAAGGGATTATTTTAAATAGATTACGCCGAAAGGCGTTAATTCTTTGACATTAAATTATAAATTGGGGAATAAATCTGGAAAGGGTTATTTATGAAATTCAAGACGATGGTTTTATGTTGTGTCGCGAGTGCGATTATTCTGGCGACGGGCTATGAATATCTCCAGGCCCAGCCGAATGTTACCGGGCCGACTTTGAAGATAGGGGTAGTCAGTGTCCACCGTGCCCTTCGTAATTGTAAGGCAACTATCAAGTTCACAGAAGAATTGAGGGTCGAACAAGACAAAATGCTTAAAGAGGAAAAGAAGCTCACTACAGACGGTCAGGCACTGGCAGGCAGTCTTAGGGCATATAAGCCCGACAGCAATGAATATATGGAAACATTTCAGAAGATGGTGCGAACACAAAGTGAGCTCAAGGCCCTCCAGGAGGTGAATCCCCGTCGAAGTCGATTAAAACAAATGCAATGGACACAAAAGCTTTATAAAGAAATACTTCGGATAACCAAGGAACTGGCCGCGAAAAAGGGGCTCGCTCTGGTACTTGGAGCGGATGAGCCGGAATTTCCTTTCGAAAGATATGAGGAACTCGTAATGACCCTAAGCACCCATAAAGTGCTTTATAATAACGGGTGCGTGGATCTTACAAGTGAGGTTAGAGCCGAGTTGGATAAAATGCAGTCACAGCTTGGAATGTAAAGATACAGGATGGACATTCGGTGCCTGATGCTGGAATGAAGCACTTTTCGGCTTTCGGTTAGTTCGGTATTATACTTACAAAAAAGTATCTGTTTAAGAAGGTGAGTGATGGGTAGTGAATTAATCAATTACTGTAATTTTCATTTCGGTGTTTGATTTAGCCCGTATTTTTCTAAAAGTAGCAAATGAGTTTAACAATTGCACAATTAGCCAGACAGCTTGGGGCCGACCCCGATAAAATCGGGAGCAGCTCCTCCAGCGTTCTATCGAAAGAAATAACGGGAGTAGGCCCGGTCACAACGGCCGGCGAAAATGAAGTTACTTTCGTCTCAGGGGATAAATATAAGGCAGCCCTTACAGATTCCAGTGCAGTCGCGGTTATTGTTCCCGAATGTATTGAGGGTTTAGACAAACCGCAACTGGTCGTCAAAAATATCAATGCCGCTTTAATAGAAGTTCTGAATATTTTTGCGCCAAAACTAAAGACGGTAACGGCAGGTATTGACCCAACCGCCAGGCTTGCCCAGAATATCAAAATTGCCGAAGGTGTTTCCGTTGGCGCATACGTAGTGATTGACGATGGTGTTGAAATCGGCCCAAACAGTATAATCACCAGCGGATGCAAAATAGGTGAGAATTCAAAAATCGGTAACAATTGCCGGCTTGACAGCAATGTCGTTATTTATCATAATTGCCGTTTAGGCAGCAATGTGGTGATTCAGGCAAACAGCACGATAGGCTCAACCGGCTTTGGTTATTCATTTATCGAAGGCGTCCACAGACTTATTCCGCACAATGGCGGAGTTATAATTGAAGATTTTGTCGAGATTGGAGCCAACTGCTGCATTGACAGAGCCAAATTTGATAATACTATAATAGGAACCGGTACAAAGATAGATAACCTTGTTCATATAGCCCATAACGTAGTCATCGGCAAATGCTGTATGATAACAGCGCAGTGTGCCATAGCTGGCAGTAGCAAGCTCGGTAATGGCGTTGTCATGGGAGGCCAGGCCGCTTTGAGGGACAATATTGAAATAGGTGATGGAGCAATGATTGCCGGGCAATCAGGCGTCACTCATGACGTACCAGCCGGACAAACAATGTTTGGTACCCCGGCGCTCGAGAAGAAAGAGGAATTCCGGATAATTAGCGCCAAGAGGCGTTTGCCCGATATGGCAAAGCAGATGAAGCAACTAATCAAGAGGGTAGAAAGACTTGAAGCTGCAGAAGACGATAAAGAGTGAGGCCAGGATACACGGTCTTGGCTTGTTTGGAGGTGAGGAAACAAAGCTTGTTTTCCGGCCTGCTCCTGCGAATTCGGGGATAACTTTTGTTCGGACAGATGTCCCCGAACCGGTACGGATTAGCGCAGTTGCATCCAATATTGCCGAGCGCAGCCGCCGCACAACGCTAAAAAAAGGTGCAGTGAGTATAGAAACCATCGAACATTGTCTTGCCGCAGTCAACGCACTTGAGATTGATAATCTTATCGTAGAAGTTAACGGCGCAGAGTTACCCGCCCCTGACTGCAGCAGTGCCGAGTACTTCAAACTCCTTAAACACGCGGGATTGGTTGAGCAGAATGTAAGCCGGAAAGAATTTGTTATCCAGAAGCCTGTTACTATTACCGCCGGTGATGCCTGTATTTACGCCCTGCCGTATTCCGACGACGGATTAAATCTGACTTATGACCTGGATTACGGTGGCCACACCGGTATCGGCAGGCAGATTTTCAGTTGTCGTCTTACTCCGGAGAGTTTCGAGAAAAATCTGGCTCCGGCCCGGACATTTTTACTCGAAGCTGAAGCCAAGCAGTTTCAGAGCCGCGGAATGGGAGCACACATCAGCCCCAGAGACCTTTTAGTCATCAACTCAGACGGCCCTATTAAGAACAGTTACAGATTTCCAGACGAGTGTGTTCGGCATAAGATTGTTGATTTAATCGGAGATCTTGCCCTCGTGGGTCGAGCAATCAAGGGCAGGATTGTTGCTTATAAGAGCGGCCATTCGCTGAACCAGCAGCTCGCAAAGAAATTATACGAAGCGGCCCAGCAGCAGGAGCAAATGGCCAGGTTCGGAACCGATGCGCTGCTGGATATTCGACAGATTACGAAGATTCTGCCGCACAGATACCCGTTTTTATTAGTGGACAAAGTAATCGAAATCGAAGGTGATATTCGAATAAAGGGCATAAAGAACGTAAGTATTAACGAGCAGTTTTTCCAGGGCCATTTCCCAGGGACTCCTATTATGCCGGGCGTTCTTATCGTAGAAGCAATGGCACAAGTCTCCGGCCTGTTGTTTGCCCAGAGGCTGGAACATACCGGGCAACTCGCAATGCTGCTGAGTATGAATAACGTAAAACTGAGAAAACCCGTTGTGCCCGGCGACCAGCTTATTCTTACTGCCGAAACAATCAAATTGAGAAAGAGAACGGCACATTGTCGGTGCAAGGCGATGGTCGGCGATACGATGGTCGCCGAAGCTCAAATCAAATTTATGCTCGTTGACGACCAGAAAGTATAGACACAATGTTAAGGTGATAATTGTTAGTTATTATCTAAAACCCTTATGTGAATCTACCAATAATTGTCGGAGGTAAGAAAAAAAGAATGGAATTACAGATCCATCCAAGCGCAGTAATTCATAAAGATGCCGAGCTGGCTGACGGAGTTAAGGTTGGGCCCAACTGCTTTGTCGATAGCGGGGTCTCAATCGGGACAGGTACTATACTCGAAGCCAATGTGGTGATTAGCAAGGATGTCAAAATCGGAGAAAATAATCATTTTTTCCCGAATTGCGTAATTGGTAGTCGGCCTCAGACGCTGAATTTGAGCGTAGATGCCGAGATCGGCAGGCTTGTGATGGGGGATGGAAACGTCATTCACGAGCAGGTAACAATCCATCCGGGTATGCATCCGGAGATGCAGACCACAATTGGCAATAATAATTTCATTATGGTCGGCGTCCACATTGGACACGACTGCACTCTTGGAGACAAGATTGTTATTAGCAATCTCGTTCAGATAGGAGGTCACTGCAAAATCGATAACGGTGCCTGGTTCAGTGGCCTGTCAGGATCGCACCAGTTTGTTACCGTAGGCAAATGGTGCTACGTTGCTGGTCTTGCCGGAATTACTCGGGACATACCGCCTTTCCTGACCATCAGCGGACATTATCCACCACGGGTTCGCGGTGTTAATAAGCGAGGATTACAACGAGCCGGCCTGAACGAACAACAGCAGGCGCAAATACTCGGCGCATATAAAAAACTCTATCGCAAGACAGGTTCATTGATGGAAAATGCAAAAACTCTGGCTCAGGAGAATGGACTCGATGAAAATGTTCAGGCTATAATTGACAGCATAACCAACAGCAGCAAGCATCAGTACGGCAGATATCTCGAGACGTTTAGATGACAGACACTGACGGACACCGGCCTGTCAGCGTTAGTCCGTGATCTTGTCAGTGTTAGTCTGTGTTCAAAAGGTAAACAATGCAAAAAACAAAAGTGAGAACTGCTGTTATCGGCGCAGGAAAGATGGGGTCCATACACGCCAAGGTCTATAACCAACTGGAGCAGAGTGATTTCATTGCCGTGGTCGATACCGACGCCAACAAAGCCCGGCCCCTGGCGGAGCAATATAACTGCTCGGCGTTTTCCGATTATAACGATATCCTCGGCAAGGTTGACGCTGTAACGATTGCAACTCCAACGGTAACGCATCTGAATCTGGCAGAAATGTTTATCAAAAATAATATCGCGGTACTGATTGAAAAGCCGCTTGCGGCCAACGTCACCGAAGGACAAAAGATTGCAGAGCTTGCGAAAAAACATAAAATCGTTGTCGCAGTGGGTCATTCCGAGAGATGTAATCCCGTTGTTCAGGCCATCAAAAGGCTCGATATCGAGCCGAAATTTATCGAGGCCAACCGCATCAGCCCTTATCCGTTCCGCTCGATGGATGTCGGCGTTGTGCTGGATGTGATGATTCACGATATAGATATTATCCTGTCCCTGGCGGCCAGTAAAATCAGGAAGATAGACGCCGTCGGTCTCGGTGTCATCGGAGAAAAGGAAGATATCTGTAACGCAAGAATTGTATTCGATAACGGCTGCATCGCGAATATTACCGCTTCGAGACTGGCACTGAAAACGGAAAGAAAGGTTCGGGTGTTCAGCCGGCAGGTGTATGTCAGCCTGGATTATTTTAAGAAGAGCGGCATTGTTATAAAAGCCGACCCGAACATCAACGTTGTTAAGTGGATAAATGAGCATCAAGAGGCCGGAGATTTTGATCTAACAACAGTAAATTGGCCGGATTTATTGCACATCGAAGAGCTTGACATAGATGATAAAGAGCCTATCCGTCTGGAGCAGGAGAACTTTCTGCGGGCCGTTATGGACAGTGATTTCATGCCTGAGGTCAGTGCCCAGGAAGGTCTGGCCGCCCTGGAATGCGCCGAGAAGATTCTGGAATCGGTCAAAAAAAATCAATGGAACGAAAAATAGATCATAACACTTAATTGACGACCCACTAAAATAAATGAATCGACACTTTTATATGAATTACGGTTTTTTCAGGGGAGCAAATTATGATTAGGAAGTCCTGGTATTGCGTGTTGTTGACTGCTGTTGTTCTGGTATGCGGCTGCGGCGAGGCAGCGAAAGAGGCGAACATTGAAAGGAATATAATGAAGTTGGAAACGAATCTGGTGAAGCTCCAAACAAGTATGGGTAATATCGTTCTTGAGCTTAATGCGCAAGCCGCACCTGTTACCGTTAAGAACTTTCTCCAATATGTAGCCGATGGCTTATATGACGGGACCATATTTCACAGAGTTATACCGGGCTTTATGATACAAGGCGGTGGTTTGACTGCTGAAATGGAAGAAAAAGAAACGCGTGAGCCAATTGTAAATGAAGGCAATAATGGTTTAGGAAATGAGCGAGGCTCCATAGCAATGGCTCGGGGGGGAGACCCGGACAGCGCAACCTGCCAGTTTTTCATTAACCATATCAACAACAGACCTTTGAACTACGTCGAAAACGGCAACCCCGGATATGCCGTATTTGGCAAGGTAATTGAGGGAATGGACACAGTGGATGCAATTGCCTCAACAAAAACCACGACGCGGAAGGGTTATCAGAACGTTCCAGAGAAACCTATCTTAATAAAATCCGCAACAGTCGTCTCAAAATAGGTTCGAGGCAGCGCCGCCAGGCAGATATTTTCAGGTGTTAAGCTTTAGCTCGCTGACGAGTTGGTGAGCCAGACGGGTGGGTTCCGGCAGGCGGTATTTAACCGCACAGGCAAGCGTGATTTCTATCGCATCTTTCAGCAGACACTTGTTGCCAACGGAAACGAAAACCGGTTTTACATTTGTGCGCGTTCTGAGTACAGCACCGATTATTTCATATTGCGTACTCAGTGTGTCCTTTTTATCCATTAATAAAGCATGCGCACCTTTTTGCAGCCCAGGCTCTTCATAGATACCGATTAGCCTGCTTTTTGCACAGCCGATAGTCGGCTTATCGAAAAACAATCCCAGATGAGCCGCAAGACCGAGCCGGCGCCGATGCGCTATTCCCTGGCCGTCGATCATGAATACATCCGGCTTACTTTTAAGCTTTTCAACCGCGGCGATACAGACCGGAGCTTCACGAAAAGACAGCAAGCCAGGTATGTAGGGAAACGTAACTTTTCTTACCGCACTCGTTGTTTCTATGAGGCCGAAATCCGGCATCTTCAGCACTACAACAGCGGCAATGATTTTTTTGCCGTCTTTGCTGAATGCGCAGTCGATACCGGCAATCAGTTCCGGCGGCTTTTTCAGAGACGTAAACCGTACCTTTGAGGCAAGCCCCCTCTGGCACTCCCGCGCCTGAGAGTAAGATAAATTCCAGCTATGTAACTTTTTCATAGGTCGCTGATAATTGAATATTACTGAATGCCGAATTATCAATAAACATTTTACCTTTTTGCGGCTTTGTGTTACAATCTTTAGTTTGGGTTATTGCAGGATTTTAACAGGAGCATACTTAGGGTATTAAGAGCACAAAATGGCCAGGCGAATAGACAAAGCAATCAGGATTACAGGTGCCTCCGAGCACAATCTCAAAAATATCAGTCTGGATATTCCCCGCGATAAGCTGGTAGTAATCACCGGTATCAGCGGCTCGGGCAAAAGCACGCTCGCATTCGATACGATTTACGCCGAAGGCAGGAGGAAATATGTCGAGTCGCTCAGCACCTACGCCCGGCAGTTCCTCGATCAGATGCAGAAACCGGCGATCTCGGATATTACGGGCCTGCCCCCCACCATCGCGATTGAGCAGCGGAGCGCCAGCAGCAATCCCCGCTCGACGGTGGCCACCACCACTGAAATTTACGATTATTTCAGACTTCTTTTTGCCCGCGTGGGCCAGCCCCACTGCTGGGTATGTGGCAAGGAGATTACCAGCCAGCATTCATCGCAGATAGTAAATTCGATTCTCTCAAGGCCCGAGGGTACGAAACTCCAGATTTGCGCCCCGCTGATCCGAGGCAAGAAAGGCGAGCACAAAGATATTTTCACCGGCATACAACGGGAAGGCTTCGTTCGCGTGCGGGTTGATGGCGCTGTCTATGACTTGCGCAACGTTCCGGATTTGAGCAAGAATAAAAAGCACGATATCGCGGCAGTCGTTGACAGGCTGATAATCAAGAACTCGATTCGCGTACGCCTGGCTGATTCCGTGGAGACGGCACTGAAAGTGGCCGACGGTATCCTTCTGGTGCTCGTGCAGGAACCTCATAAGAGTAAATCAAACGGCGGCAATGGCAAGTGGCAGGAGATTATTTACAGCGAAAAATTTGCCTGCCCAAAACACCCCCAGGCAAGTCTCGAAGAACTCTCGCCCCGCCTCTTCAGCTTCAATAGTCCGTACGGGGCCTGTAAGAGCTGCGACGGCCTGGGGACGATTCTTGAGTTTGACCCCGACCTGATAGTGCCGGATAAAAGCGTCTCGATGGAAAACGGCGCTATCGATGCCTGGCGCAAGGGCGGCAAGAGAATGAACATCTTCTATAACCGCCTGGTCAAAAGGTTTTGCAAAAAAATAGAAATCAGCAAATCGAAACCTTTTAGCGAGATACCGAAAGAGTTCGTACAAATTCTGATGCACGGGACGACGGCGGCCGACAAAAAGAAATACGGCATAGCGTTTGAAGGCGTTATCCCGAATCTTGACCGGCGATGGAAAACCACGACAAGCGAGTACGTCAAAACCAGATTGCACAACTACCTGTCGGTACAGTCCTGTCAAAGCTGCGGCGGCGCTCGGCTGCGTCCGGAAGCCATCGCGGTAACCGTCGGAGGCAGGAGCGTACACGAGCTGACCGCACTTAGTATCGAAAAGGCGCAGAAGTTTTTTAGCAAACTGAAACTGGAAGAAGAGAAAGCCATTATCGGCACCGCTGTACTGAAGGAAGTAAAGGCCCGGCTGAAATTTATGGTCGATGTCGGGCTCGGATATCTGACCCTGGACAGAACGAGCAGCACACTTGCCGGCGGCGAGGCACAGCGAATCCGCCTGGCTACGCAGGTCGGCAGTGGCCTTGTGGGGGTCTGCTATGTACTCGACGAGCCGACGATAGGCCTGCACAAGCGCGACAACGACCGACTGCTTGGAATATTGCAGCGTCTGGCGCGCCTGGGCAATACGGTCATAGTGGTCGAGCACGATGAAGATATAATCAGAAGCGCCGACCATATTATCGATATAGGCCCGGCCGCCGGTACTCACGGCGGCGAACTTGTCGCACAGGGCAAGCTGGAAGATATAACCGGATGCGAAGAATCACTTACGGGAGATTACCTGAGCGGCCATAAGAGCATATCCCTGCCCGTAAAGCGCAGAAAATACAACCTGCGAAAATGTATCGAGGTAAAGGGGGCGGAGGAAAATAATCTTAAAAATATCGACGTCAAGTTTCCGCTCGGCGTATTTACCTGCGTAACGGGTGTTTCCGGTTCGGGCAAGAGCACTCTGGTAACCCGGATTCTGCTTCGGGCCTTGAAGCGCTGGCTGTACCACTCGCGCGAAAAACCGGGCAAACACAAAAACATCCTCGGCATTACACAGATTGATAAGATCATCGAGATAGACCAGTCGCCCATCGGCAAAACGCCGCGGAGCAACCCGGCCACCTATACGGGCGTTTTCGACCTGATAAGGAAGCTGTTTTCAATGACGCGGGAGGCGAAGATTCGCGGCTACAAGCCCGGCCGGTTCAGCTTCAACGTTAAAGGCGGACGATGTGAATACTGCCGCGGACAGGGAACAAAGAAGATTGAAATGCACTTTCTCCCCGATGTCTATGTCACCTGCCAGAGCTGCCGCGGCTCAAGATACAATCCCGAAACACTTCAGGTTACATATAAAGGCAAAAATATCGCCGATGTACTGGCTATGAGGATAGATGAATCGCTCGGGTTTTTCTCGAACTTCCCGAAGATTACCCGCGTACTGCAGACGCTCGCCGATGTCGGCATGGGTTATATGCAGTTAGGTCAGTCCTCGACCACCCTCTCCGGCGGAGAGGCCCAGCGGGTAAAACTCTCGGCAGAACTTGGCAAGGCCGCAACGGGA
>VRUK01000011.1:0-70040 GCA_019456195.1 Planctomycetota bacterium
TCTCCATTAGATAAGTACACCCAAACTGTTACCCAGGATTGAACCAGGCCCATTTTTCAGTCAAAAACGCTCACTCTCAAAAACAAAAATAAAATATTTCCAAAATTTTTATCCCCTTATCCTGCATCGAGTTACAAGAATCCAGCATCGAATATCGACACTTTTTTCGACTCAAAACTGCACACTGCTCTAATTATAGAGGCGGTGTTTTTCTGCCCTCAGTTAAGGAGTTTTGAATTTGAGTCATTAGGATTTCGAGTTTATGAGCATCAATTATCCAACTTTATCCGCCGCGGCGGATTTAGCTCACTTTAGGCACTTTAGCTCACTCTACACTAATTTGCGCTCTACAACTGTAGAGAACTCTCTACAAATCACCCCTTTTTATGCAAAACAAAGCCAATTTTGGAAATGACAAAATGAACATAACTATTGACATGACAAACAAATACGAGATTTTATCCCGCTGCCTCAGGCCAAAAAACAAACCCAATTCAAAGCCAATAAAGCCAAAAACAAACCCAATTTAACCCAAAACAAACCCAAACAAAGCCAACTGGAGCGAAGCGCAAGTCCTGAGCCTGTCGAAGGAAACAAACCCAATTCAAACCCAATCAAAGCCAATTTCAACACCCCGAAGGGGTACAGTTAAGCATGATTACTCGCACATGGCACTTTTTCCATTCACATCAAGCGGCCTACAGTGTTATAATTGCACCTTATGCTGTTTCCATACCATAAGGAGCATCCAATTGAGACAAATAGATAAAATGATTGATTTCAAAAAGCTTTTAATTAAATCTTACATCATCACTATCTTGCTTGGAGTATTGGCTGAACCTGTATGGGCCGAAGAAGAATCGGACCCCTCCCTTCTGACTCTGGAGAGGATTTTCAGTTCCGATGATTTTAAGGCCGAGAAATTTGGCCCTGCTCGCTGGCTCGAAGACGGCACCGGCTACACAACCCTTGAAGATTCAAAGTCTTATGAAAGCAAAAAAGATATTGTTCGATACGAACCCGACAGTGGAGCTCGCGAAGTATTGGTATCCGCAGACAGCCTTATACCTCCGTGTGAAACAAAACCGCTGGACATTAATGATTACGCCTGGTCGGATGATAGCAATAAGCTCCTCATATTCACCAACACAAAACGCGTCTGGCGGGAAAATACCCGCGGCGACTACTGGCTGCTCGATCTGACAAATCACCAGTTGCAAAAGCTCGGTGGAAACGCCGAACCTTCGACACTGATGTTCGCAAAGTTTTCGCCGGACAGCCGGTTCGTCGCCTATGTTTGCCAAAGAAATCTATACGTCCAGTATCTTAAGACCCATCACATCAAACAATTGACAAAGAATGGTTCAAACCGAATTATCAACGGCACATCCGATTGGGTTTACGAGGAAGAATTTCGCCTGCGGGACGGTTTTCGCTGGAGCCCTGATAGTAAATCGATCGCCTATTGGCAATTCGATACAGACAAAACCCGTGATTTCCAGCTTATCAACTACACAGACTCTCTTTACCCGAAAATCAGCACCTTCAAATACCCTAAGGTAGGCCAGACGAACTCAGCCTGTCGGGTTGGTGTTGTGAGTATTTACGGAGGCAAATCACAATGGTTCAAAGTCCCCGGCGACTCTCGCAATAACTATATTCCGAAGATGCAGTGGGCCGCCAACTCGAAAGATGTGGTTATTCAGCAGCTCAACCGCTTGCAGAACACCAACAAGATTATGCTTGGCCAGGTTCGTACCGGATGGTTCGGTGAAATTCAAACAGGTCGCATCAGGACAGTTCTAACTGAAAAAGACCAGGCCTGGGTTGACGTTGGCGATGACCTGAAGTGGCTGGATGACGGCAGCAGCTTTACCTGGCTAAGTGAGCGAGATGGTTGGCGGCATCTGTACCTGGTTTCACGGTGCGGCAAAAATATAACTCTTCTAACACCGGGCCAATTCGATGTGATAAGTGTTCAGAGCATCAATGAGAAAAATGGCTGGGTGTACTATATCGCTTCACCTGATAATCCGACTCAGCGCTATCTATACCGGTCTCCTCTGGACGGCAGCGGCAAGGTCGAACGATTAACCCCGATTAGCCAGAAGGGCTGCCATAAATACCAGATATCGCAGGATTCGAAATGGGCCTTTCACACATATTCGTCTTTCGATACCCCTCCAATTATTGAACTGATCAGTTTACCAAACCATAAGACTATAAGGACACTGGCAGATAACTCAGAATTGCGGGAAAAGTTGAGCGAACTTAAAAAGCACCCAGCTGAATTTTTTCGAATAGATATTGGTGAAGGCGTTCTTCTGGACGGTTGGTGCATGAAACCACCTGATTTTGACCCTGAAAAACGATATCCATTATTTTTCCACGTTTATGGAGAACCCGCCGGTCAAACTGTCATGGATAGATGGGGTGATAAAAAATATCTGTGGCATCTCATGCTCGCCCAGCAGGGATATCTGGTTATTAGTGTGGACAACCGAGGTACTCCTGCCCCGCGTGGCCGTCAGTGGCGTAAGTGCATCTACCGCCAAATCGGCATTCTTGCCTCAGCCGACCAGGCCGCAGCAACACGAGCTATAATTAAAAGTCGGCCTTATATCGACCCGGCCAGAATAGGTATATGGGGCTGGAGCGGTGGCGGCTCTATGAGTCTAAACGCCATCTTCAGGTATCCCGACCTTTATCATACCGCCATGGCAATAGCGTTTATAAGCAACCAGCGGTTTTATGACACGATTTACCAGGAACGATATATGGGACTCCCCGATGACAACGAGCAGGGGTACAAAAACGGTTCACCCATAACGTATGCAAACCAGCTAAAGGGAAATCTTCTTATCGTTCACGGTACAGGCGATGATAACTGTCACTATCAGAATTGCCAGGCTCTTATTAACGAGCTGATTAAGCACAATAAGCACTTTTCAATGATGTCGTACCCGAACCGCACCCACTCGATAAAGGAGGGCGAAAATACAAGGCGCCACCTCTACGAATTACTTACCGGATACTTAAAGGAGAACCTGCCCGCTGGGGACAAACCAACCGAAAACGTAAATTAGAATATTGTGATTATTAAAGGAGCCGCTACAAAACGATTTCCTGCCCCAGACCCTTTTGGATTGCCTTTTCATAAATCAATTTAGATGCACATACATCAAACAAAGCCATGCCCACCGACTTGAACAAAGTAGTGCTGCCCTTAACCTCATCCAGTGACTTGTCATCAATAAGAAATCGCCCCAAAGTCATAATCTGTTCCGGCCTAATCCAATTATTTTGCAGCGGAACTATAATGTCCCCTGACTCCTGCACAGCATGCTCGGTGTCAATAAAGACGTTCTTTAGCAGATTGAATAACGCATGGGGAAACTCTCTCATATTCGGCTTATAAGAACCAATGCCGACAAAATGTTTGCCGGCTAATAAATCCTCCTTGTCCGGCAACACAGGTTCAAAGGAGGTGGTTGCCGTAATAACAACCTGGCTGTTTTCGAGCAGTTCCTCGACACAGGCGGCCTGATGAAGCTTAACATCAGGAACCATCTCTGAAAGTTTTTCTCCCAGCGCCGAAGTTTGTTCCGGATTTAAATCATAAACAAAAACATCCGTGAATTTCCCCCCAGCACAAGCAACCCAGGCCTGGTAAAAGCCCTGGACACCCGCACCGATGATACCCAGACTCCTATTTTTCTTCGGGGCTATATGACGAATACTCACCGCAGCGACCGCCGCAGTTCGCAAGGCTGTCAGAGCAGGACCGTTAAGCAATGCAAGTGGCACACCCGTTTGCGCATCATTTAGAACCATTATTCCATTCAGAACGGGGATATGCTTTTCAGGATTCTCCGGGAATAAAGTTACAAGTTTGGTTCCAAAGCAATCTTTGATAAAACACGGCATTAGCAGTAAAGTATTTTTTTCGTAATCTACGCCGAGCCGTTGCGGCATGTGAAATGCTTTTTGTTCGTACAGGCGCATTGATGTTTCGATAGCATTTAATACCTCATCAATTGACGCGGCTTTTAATATATCTTTTTCGGTTAAATAAATCATTTATTCCGACTCCTGTTATGCTTGCTGAATATCCAATTCCACCGCAGAGACGGAGGCCGGAGGAAATGTCCACAAGCCATTCTTTGGCAGGTCCTTTTTGACAGGAACTATCCGGTCGGATTGGGTTTGTATAACCTCGAATTCAGGATTTGCAGCCAACTCAAAAATACGACCTGTTCTTATCTTCATCCCATTTATTACCAGTTTAGCTGTGCTGGAGCGTTCTCTGCTGGTATTAACTACATGCAGATATATTCGGTCTGAGCTTCGGCTGGCCGTAACATCAAGACCATCCGGCGCTTTGCTTACATCAACGGCCTTGTTTCCGGTATGATGCCGGTAGAGGCTCATGACAATAGCAACGGGCATCATATATGATTTTCCACCCGGGACAGGAATCATCACGGCGTTAACCTGCCACCTGGTACCGCAGAAATCGGCTAATGTCGCAATCTTGAGCTTGTCGCCGTGCCTTTCGTGAACATTCAACAGCCTCGCATTTGCAACTCCAGCCGCCCACGTGGAAAGTACCTCACACCTATTACGGCCCGGTAAGGAAAAATGACACTCGGTCATAGCCAGTTTCACCGGATAGTCCGCCACCTCCTCACGTATCTTCCTGATACAGGCTTCATGAACATTGCAGGCATTCATCAGCCGTTCCCACGTCCAGGCCGGATCTTTACGATACTCAGTATCTCGCAACGGTGAATTGCTAATATCTCGATCGGGATTGAACATATGATGAAAAGCAATGTACTTTAGATGCTCACCTGCAATATCAAGCATTCGGGGTGCCCATCCCCTGTCGCCCCAGCCGATCAGATCAATACCAGGGTCTTCTTTTCGCATAGCTTTTGCGAAGGCAACGGTCTTCTTTGCAGCGGTCTCGCAGTCGAAAGCCTTGCGGTCGTGCGAGGTTTCATTTCCGATCTGCCAAAGACGGATATTATAAGGTTTTCTTACGCCATGTTTGATTCGCTCCCTGCTATCGGGAGCGTTACAATATCGTACCCATTGGGCCGCTTCCTCAGGACCAGCCCAGCGAACGCTGCCTTTGGGATCGCGTTGCCATTTCTTTCTGCCGTCCGACTCAAAGTTCACACTCATAAGCGGATCGGCCCCGGTTTGCCGACAGAAATCAACGAACTCATGAGTACCGACCTGATTTGCCTCTATTCCACCCCACAATAAATTGATCATCGGTTTTCGCTGGTCCCGCGGCCCCACGGCCTCCTTCCATTTATAATAAGAGCTAAAGCATCCGCCCCAACGGATAAGAGAAGGTGATAGTTTTTTGGTAACCTCTACGACATCCTCTCTCCAGCAGTCCCTCTTGAAATCCCATGCAGCCGCCACAGAACCGTCTGTCGTGCCCAAAGGTTCCATGAACTGCATGTACAAATAGGGTGACAGGTCGAATCGGGGCTCAGGGCTGACCGCAAGTAATGAAGTTTTTTCTCCGGCATAAGCTATCGGCATCGCCAGCGAAGCGGCTCCCAGACCCATAGCCTTTATGAAATCGCGTCGTGTGCTGTTTTGTTCACTCATTTTTTCATTCTCCTTCACTCAGGGGAACCAGGAACCTTCCTGGAGGATTTGGATTTATGCTTCCGTTCTTTAATGAGGTGGGCCATTGCCAGAACGGGATTGCTGCTCAGCATTCTCGGCCCGGAGTACCGCATAACATCTCTTATCCGCTCACGCATCTCGGGTTTATAACAGTGTATTTCACACTGAGAACAGAGGCCCTTCGTCGCGCCAAATGGGCATTTCTGCAATCGCTCATCGGCATATTCGCGTAACTCTCGGCAATCGGAGCATAGTTGTTTGCCGGTACTCCCATGATGGTTCCGGCAATATATCCTCAACATCACCAAAAGAGTCTTCTGTTCTCGTTTTAATTTGCCGCGTTTAGGTGCCATATACTTTTTCTCATATCATAGCTGTGCTGTGCATAACACAAAGCCGTCCGTGTTTTTTTATGCTACTGTTTATCCTGTTTCCCGTCAAGACAAGTTAATCGCTGAAATGCTCTGTGATGCGTTATGTTACAGATTTTGTGAGGATGATACAGGTAGCACTTGAATCCCAAAGCCGCAGAAGATAACATAAGCTATCGGTTCGACAAGTTATTATTAGAAATGAACTTCCTGTCCGAAGTTTATATAAGCAAGTACCCAAAGGATTAGTAATTTATGGCCATTGTAACATTGAGTGACATCCATATAGCTTTCGGACCGGAGGTCGTCCTTGATAAGTTGAATCTTCAACTCCATGCCGGCGAAAAAGTCGGCATGGTTGGCGCAAATGGCTCAGGCAAGAGTACAATTCTGAATTTAATTGTTGGCCGGGTCGAACCTGACATAGGCCGGGTGGTCAAACAAAAAGGCCTGCGCATCGGCTATTTGCCGCAGGAGGCAACATTCAAAGGCAATCGCACTGTTATAGAAGAAATGCATGCCGGAGTAGAGCATTTGCTCAGACTCCAGCGGGCAATCCAGACCGCATCCGGTGAAATGGAAAGCCTGACCGGTTCGGCACTACAGGCAAAAATGAAGCAGTATGACCGCCTGTGTCATGATTTTGAGATTGCCGGCGGATATGCGTATGAAGTCCGCATACAAACTACTCTGGCGGGTCTGGGCTTTGAGGCTGAACTGCATCAGGCTAAGACTTCTGCGCTTAGCGGCGGCCAGTTATCTCGCCTGGGCCTCGCCCAGGTATTGATGCTTGATACCGACCTGCTCCTTATGGACGAGCCGACCAACCATTTGGATATGCCGGCCACCGAATGGCTGGAGAGGTTTTTGACCGGTTATAACGGAGCTGCCGTTATCATCAGTCACGACCGGAGCTTATTGAATAAAGCAGCATGTAAAATCATTGAAGTTGAAAAACGACAGGCAAAGGTATGGAACGGCAATTACAGCAACTACATAGAAACAAAAGATATAGTGCGGCTGCAACAACAGCGGGAACACACGAAACGCGTCGAGATGGTCGATCGCACACTGGACTTCATTGCCCGCAACAAGGACCAGGAGGGCATGCGCAAGACGGCCCGCGGCCGGAAGACCCACTTGAATCGTTTACTCAAAGAGAATCCGGATTATTTGGAAAAGCCGTCGAACTCCAAAACGATCAGCTTCTCATTCGGCAAGATAGATAGAGCAAGTAACCTGGTGCTGCGCTGCGAGGCACTGAGCAAATCCTTTGGTGAACTGACACTCTTTGAGAATCTTTCGTTCGATGTACTAAATGGTGAACGCCTTGGCATCACCGGGCCGAACGGTACAGGAAAGAGCACCTTTTTGCGATTAGCTCTGGGCCAGATGGAACCATCGGCAGGCAGCATTCGCATGGGGAAGAACCTCCGCATCGGCTATCTTGACCAGCACGGTGACGTACTGGATTCGTCCAGGAGCGTTTTGGACGAGGCTGTAAGCGTTAATCCCAGGCTCTCATCAGAACAGGTACGCAATCGATTGGGCGCCTTTCTATTTACGGGTGACGATGTGTTCAAGCTGTGCGGAGATCTCAGTGGCGGCCAGCGCAATCGTCTGATGCTTTGCAAGTTAGTCCTGGCTGAACCCAATGTGTTAGTCCTGGACGAGCCCACAAACCATCTGGATATTGCCAGCCGGGAGATGCTGGAAACCGCACTGACCGGCTATACGGGAACGATGATTGTGGTAAGTCATGACCGATACTTTCTGGATCGTGTTATAGACAAGCTGATAGTGATTGGCACAGATGAACTGGGACATCGCTGCATTGGTAAGACAGAGTTTATCGATATAAAACCTGTTTACTCATACTATACATCCCTGGTTTGCAAGCGTTTGGAAAACCGGCAGCAGAAGTTAAAATCACGTACCGGAGGATCTCGAAAACGCCGGCCGGCCAATGCAGAGGGCAAGCCGAGCGCCAAGACGCCAAAAGAGCTTAAGCGCTTCAACAAATATTCCATTGAACAGATCGAAGAGCTGATCATGGCACTTGAGCAGGAATTGGCCGACATGAAGGAACGCTTTGGTGAGGCGATAATTTATAAGAATCCCGAGCAGCTTGCCCAGTTGCAGCAGACATACGATGCCACAACAACCGAGTTGAACCTGCTTTATCAGGCGTATGAGCGTAGGGATGGGTAGAGGAATCTTTAAAGCCGCGGCTGATATTTTTCAAAACAACGAGTAACAGCGGAAAGATTTAAACAGATTTAGAAAAAATCCCCTGCTTTACGGAACGGAGGAGAGGGTGAATAAAGCAGGGGCTCAGTAGAGAAGTAAGAGTGTAAACAGGAGCCTCACTCTTAGTGTATATTCAATATGCTGTACTACCTCCTTTTATTAAAAAAGAATCATTAATTTCTATATATATGTGCCACTATTGATATTAAATGTAACGGAATTTAAACAGTTTTATTTTTGTGCCAATCAGCCCAACTTTCAATAAAAGGGACCTCTAAAGTTAAAATCATGAAATATCGTGCCTATCTTGACATCGAAACTACGGGACTCAGCCGCCGCTATGCGGATTTAACAGTTATCGGCATCGCCCTCGAGAAAGACAGGAAATGTCAGGTCGTTCAGCTTATTGAAGATGATTTATACGAAGAGAAGCTGCTGGACAACCTTGAAGGTGTAGATGAGATTTATACTTACAACGGCAGCCGCTTTGATTTACCCTTTATTAAGGCCAGGCTTGGAGTTGACTTGAAAGTGTGCTTCAGGCATACCGATTTAATGTATGATTGCTGGCGGCATAAACTCAAAGGCGGACTCAAAGTAGTTGAGAGACTGCTGGGCATCAAAAGGCAACTGACCGACGTAGATGGATATATTGCTGTGCAGTTGTGGTTTGATTATGTAAACAACAATAATAAGCAAGCCCTGCGAACGCTGTTAGAGTATAATGAGGAAGATGTTGTTAATTTGCGTATTCTCAGGCGAAAACTCAAGGTAAGATAACACTATATCCTTGGTTAAAAGTTCTATTTTCGTATTGGAAAAAAATGGAGTCTGTAGTTACTATCCCGGCGTTTGGAGATAATTTTATTTATCTCTATCGATATGACAAAAACAATGCTTTGGCAGTTGATCCCTGCGATAGCTCGGCGGTACTGAACAGCTTAAACGAACACAATCTGAAGCTTACGACGATTCTCATTACACATCACCATTGGGACCATACCGGCGGTGTTTCTGACTTAAAAAAGAAAACCGGCTGTGAGGTTATCGGCCCCGACAAACGTCGAATACCCGCGATAGACCGCGTTGTCGATGATAAGCATGTACTGGCAATAGGTAATATAGAAATACATGTTATTGCCACACCCGGCCATACGAAAACATCTGTTTGTTATTATATTCCCGCATCAAATGAAAACGAACATAAGATTCTCTGGACTGGTGATACGTTGTTCGCCGGAGGCTGCGGCAGAATCATGGAGTGCAACGCACAAACAATGTTCGATTCTCTTCTTAGGTTGGCGTCTCTGCCCGACGATACGCTCGTCTATTGCGGACATGATTATACGCTGGAAAATTATGAATTTGCGCTGACTATCGAGCCGGATAATAAAGCTGTCCAACAACGCCTGCAAGAGATAAAGCAAACTATAAGGGCGGGCGGATTTACTGTCCCTTCGACCATATTGCAGGAAAAAGCAACAAATATTTTTTTGCGGTCGGATACTAATGAAATTAAAACCGCTCTCAAAATGCCAGATGCCGGGGCCGTGGATGTCTTCGCGGAATTGCGCCGGCGAAAAGATATTTTTTGAGTATCACTATTGTCATAAGAAATGAATGTAGAGAGTAGTACAAGTGAACCCTAAACAGAGAAGTACAATTCTTATAACCTGCTCGGCGGGTTTGATCGATTATATTCGGCGTGAGGTTGGGGATTTAGGCTACCGGAGCGGAGAATGTCATAAAACAGGGCTTGAGGTGAAAGGTGACCTTTATGACGCAATGCGGCTCAATTTATATTTACGCACGGCGTACAATGTTCTTTTCCTGCTGAAACAGTTCAAGTGTAACGGCCCCGATGAACTTTATCGCAATGTAAGGAACCTGTCCTGGGAGAGTATAATTTCTCCGCGGGAATACGTTAGTGTTGTCGGCAGAGTTAATACTGCATTTGTAGGTAATTCCATGTACGCTAATTTAAAGGTCAAGGATGCTATTGTTGATCGCGTAGCCGGCAAAACAGGGTCCCGTCCCGACTCTGGTAAGGATAAGAACAATGTGGTAGTGCAGTTTTATTGGAAGGACGACCACTGCTGGCTTTACCTGAACACTTCCGGCCAGAAACTTTCGGACCGCAGCTATCGCAAGATACCCCATAAAGCTCCGCTGCGCGAGTCTTTAGCTGCCGCGATAATCATAGCGACGGGCTATGACGGCAGTGAGCCTCTGATTTGCCCGATGTGCGGAAGCGGGACGCTGGCGATAGAAGCCGCGCTTATAGCGAGCAGGCGGCCTCCTGGTCTGCTGCGAAACAACTTCGGTTTTATGCATGTGAAGTATTTTGACGAGCCAAGGTGGCGGCAGATGCGTAGTGAGGCACTGAAGATAAGCAAAATGCGCGGCGGCAAAGCGGATTTCAAACCGGCACGGATTATCGCTACGGACATTGATGCAGAGGCGGTGGAGGCCGCCCGTAAAAACGCGATGACGGCAGGTGTGTCACACTTGATCGATTTTGATGTTTGTGACTTTGCTGACACTGTCATACCCCCGGGGGCGGGGACCATCGTTATGAATCCGGAATATGGTTTGCGGCTGGGTGAAATAGAGAAATTGCAGAACACTTATAAACGCATCGGTGATTTCTTCAAACAAAAATGCTCCGGTTATACCGGTTATATTTTCACGGGCAATCCGGCACTTGGCAAAAAAGTCGGACTGCGAACCAGCAGACGCTTTGAATTTTATAATGCCAATATCGAGTGCCGGCTGCTTAAGTACGAGCTTTATGCAGGAACTAAGAAGGAAAAGACTTAATGCTCGAGCGCTTGGTGCATTTATTTATCTTTGCTCGCTATTATGTGTTCGGGTTGATATAATGAGTTTTGCTTAAACAATATTAAAATGGAAAGTGGACTCCTGCCAGCAATAATTTTACAATCGGACACACTCTTTTGTTTGGCTTGAGTGTGCTGATAGTACGAAAGATAAAGAAAAATGAAGTTTACAGACCTTGACTTAAAACCGCTAATCCTTGCCGGACTAAGAGACATACAGTATGTCAATCTGACGCCCGTCCAGGAAAAAACCTTTCCCCATATCCTGGCAGGAAGGGACATCATCGCCCGTGCTGAAACAGGCTCCGGGAAAACAGCCGCTTGTGCCGTTCCCCTCGTCCAGATGATCGACACATCCATTAAAGCTGTCCAGGCTCTGATTGTCGTCCCTACTCGTGAGCTGGCACTGCAATACGTCAGAGAAATCGCCGAAATCGCCAGGCGAACCAACATCAAACCTTATGCCGTCTATGGAGGCTTTTCCATCCACATCCAAAAAGCAAAGCTGAATCATGGAGTCGATATCCTCGTCGCCACACCCGGAAGGCTCATTGACTTACTCCGCAACAGCACACTTAGCCTGTCAAACGTCAGAACCTTCGTACTCGACGAAGCAGATAATATGCTCAATATGGGATTCATCTCAGATGTCGAATTCATCATCTCCTGCCTCATACACGAGCACCAGACCCTTATGTTTTCCGCAACCATGCCCCAGGAGATTGAAAAGCTGGCCCAAAGGTACCTCAAAACCCCCCTCACCATCTCCCTGAATAAGGGCCAGAAAGCACCCCAGAATCTCCAGCACCACTTCCTGCAGATTAACAGCAAGAATCGGCACGAATCTTTGCTTAATTACTTAAGCGAGGCCCAGCCAAAACAGGCCATAATCTTCTGCAATTCAAGACGCAACGCTGAAAAACTCCACGACCATCTAAAAAAGAAACTTACCTCTACCGAAATCATCCATGGAGGACTCGAACAGTCCAAACGGACATCACTGTTCAACCGATTTCGCAGAATGGAAATCAAAATAATGGTCGCCACGGACCTCGCCAGCCGCGGACTGGACTTCACCCACGCAAGCCACGTAATCAACTACGACTTTCCCGCCGACATCGACGACTATACCCACCGCACCGGCAGAACCGCAAGAATGGGCCGAAAGGGCGTCGCTATGACCTTCTTCACAAAAAAGGACCTGCACAAATTAAAGACAGTAATCGACACCAATCGTATTAAGCCCGTCTGGCAGGGCGTTGAACCCGACCTCAAACATATCTCCCATCGGCGCAAGCAGCACAAACGCCCTTCACGCAATTTTCGCCCCCAAAGAAGAAGATAAATCCGTTTGATTTTAGCAATTACAATTCCAAGAACTTACTATAGTTCAGATTTGATTATCAGCAGCGAGAATGTATGCCCACACAAATTCAATAAATTTTCCCTTGACTGAAAGGTGGGTAATTTGGTATAGATAGTATTAGTGAAGTATGTGCCTGTGCAGTCTGGTGTGGTCTTTCTGCCGGCATAATTCCTATAATTTTTCAATATGAGGAGGAGTTGGCATATAGAGGGCGGAGTTGCATCGGCAGCTTTGTGCTTTGCAGCCAAGATTTTTGCATTTCAATAACATACCTATATTTTTTTAAGGAGAACTATTATGTGTAGAAAAGTGATGTATTTGGCTTCTTTCGTTGTGGTGTTAAACATGGTTGGCAGCGCCAGAGGCCAGTTGGGCGTTGGCAACATTCTGTACGAGTACTGGGATGATATATCTGGTACGGCGGTTTCCAACCTCACCGACGACCCCCGTTACCCTGACAGCCCGGATGAGAGCATATGGTGGCAAACTTTCGAGGGACAGGTTGGCCGTGGCGATAACTACGGCATACGTGCCCGCGGTTATGTGTCCCCGCCGGTAAGCGGTGATTATATCTTCTGGATTTCCGGTGATGACGAATGCCAACTGTGGTTAAGTATCGATGATGACCCGGCTAACATAGACCAGGTTAGCCACGTTACCGGCTGGACCACCTCCCGGGAATGGGACAAATACGACGAACAGAAGTCAAAACCCATTACACTGCAGGCCGGTCAGAAGTACTACATCGAAGCACTAATGAAGGAAGGCGGTGGCGGTGACAGCCTGGCTGTCGGATGGGGAGGCCCGACTATTGGCGACGGCCCTGTGATTATCGAGGGTAAGTATCTGTCACCTGTTATAACTTCTTTTGCAGAAGTCATGCAAGCTGCACGGGAACCCAATCCGGCTGATGGTAGCATACACTCCGATACATGGGTGACTGTGACTTGGACGGCGGGATTTACTGCTGCCTCGCACGATGTGTACTTTAGTGATAATCTTACCGATGTACAGGCCCGCACTGCTGAGGCATTCCGAGGCAACCAGGCTTTGACGAATTTTGTTGTTGGCTTTCCGGGATTTCCTTATCCGGACGGCCTTGTTTCGGGCACAACTTACTATTGGGTGATTGATGAAATTGAGGCAGACGGTACTACCCTGCACGAAGGTAATATCTGGAGCTTTTTGGTTCCCCCAAAGACCGCCTATCTCCCGGACCCGGTTGATGGTGCCGACTCTGTAGATCCGAATGAAACCCTTACCTGGCAGCCCGGTTTCGGTGCGATATTACACTACGTGTACTTCGGGGATGATTATGATACCGTCAGTAACGCCGCCGGAGCCATGCCCTGGGGAGCCCCAACCTTTAGCCCGGGCACTCTTGAATTAGGGAAGGTTTTCTATTGGCGGGTCGATGCGTTCCACGGCGCCGAGACTTATAAAGGAGAGGTCTGGAGCTTTTCTACTCCAGGCGCCGTCGGAGCTCCAATACCTTCAAATGGCGCTGTGGATGTGACACAGACACAGATTCTCACGTGGGTTGCAAGTGACAATGCCGCTTCGTATCAGGTCTATTTCGGTGCAGATAAAGACGCCGTGCGTAGTGCTGATACAGGTTCGCCTGAGTACAAAGGCAGCAACAACCTTGGCTCCGAGAGTTATGACCCCGGCAAACTTGAATGGGATTCGACCTACTACTGGCGTGTCGATGAAGTCGAAGCTGGCGGTACGACACAGAAGGGCCTTGCCTGGAGCTTCACAACGGCCAACTTCCTTATCGTGGACGACTTTGAGAGTTACAACGACCTGGACCCCACTGACCCGGCCAGCAACAGGATATTTAATGTCTGGTTAGACGGATTCGGCGATGCGACAAACGGAGCTCTCGTTGGCAATAACAATCCTCCTTTTACCGAGCAAGCTATCGTTCTTGGAGGTTTACAGTCGATGCCGATGTTCTATGACAACGCCGTTGGAAAATCTGAAGCTACTTTGACATTGACTGACCCGCGTGACTGGACCGAAAAAAGTGTTGACACGCTAACGATTTGGTTCAGAGGCGCTTCGGCTAACACTCCGGAGACGTTGTATGTCACTCTCAACGGCAATGCTGTGGTCAATCATGATAATCCTGATGCAGCACAAATAACTTCCTGGACCGAATGGAATATCGACCTCCAGGCATTTACAGACCAGGGCGTTAATCTCGCCAATGTCAATACGATTACTCTCGGTCTTAGATCGGTTACCGGCGGTACAGGTATAATGTACTTCGATGATATTCGGCTGTACCCACCGGCGCCGTAAGATGGGATTTAGCTGTCTAAGTAAAATTGTGCAGTTAACGTAGTAAATTGACAAATTCGGGGCTTATACCAATTCGGTATAGGCCCCGGTTGTTTAAGCACAGTAAAGGAAAGCGGAAAAAACCTTGAAATTCCAGTCATTGGTGATAAAATAGTTCGTGCCTAAACAGAAAATATGCAGTGTAAACGTAAGAGTGGGTAACACAGTACCCAAAATCTAATTGAGTAACAATAAGGAGGTATTTTATGAGAAGTGTTCGATTATTAGCTTTTGCAGCATTGTTGGCAGTAGTGTGTTGTATAGCGACCGATGTGGATGCACAGCCCAAACAACAAGACCAAATCCGCGTGCTGCTGATCGCAGGTGATGATGTGGCGCCATACCATGACTGGCGTGAAATCTCTGAAAAGACACGTGAGGTGTTGGTGTCTTCACCTCGTTTTGACGTCAAGGTATGTGAAGAACCCCTGATCCTCGAATCAAACACCGCTATAGGAAGGTACGACGTTATTCTGCTGACTATGTACAATAGGGCCATGCCTACCATCACCGGTCAGGCAAAAGAAAACCTGCTGGAATTCGTCAAAAAGGGTAAGGGTTTCTATGTTCAGCATCTTGCCAGTGCCTCTTTTTCTGAATGGGACGAATTCGGCAAGCTCTGCGGCCGCAAGTGGGTAATGGGAACTTCAGGACACGGTCCGCGAGGTGTATTTGGAGCCAAGATTGTTAAAGAACATCCTATTACCAGGGGATTAAAGGATTTCAAGATTTTTGACGAGCTTTACGCGAAATTGCAGGGAGACAGCCCGATTGAAGTGCTCGTCTCCGCCGACTCTGACTGGAGCAAAAATACCGAGCCGCTGGTTTTCACCAGATCGTACGGCAAAGGACGTTGTGTCCATAACGCCTTCGGTCACGACCACAAGGCTATTCTTGACCCCAACATGAAGCAACTCATCCGCAATGGAGTGGAGTGGGCTGCTACCGGCAAGGTCAGGGACTAACTACAGACAATTTTCTTAATTCTTATATCGATTCTATTAGGGACAGTCGCTTTATCGTGGCTGTCCCAGATTTTTTTATAGACTTGAAAGTGTTTAGTTTTCTTTCATTATCTCATCGTCGTATTCAATTTCAAAGCGAAGCTTATGCTTGGCCTCCTCCTGGGCCAGTGACAAAAACATATTCTGCAATTCAGGGTCCTGCATCTTTGAAGCCAATGTAGTGTAAAGCTTAAATGCGGCCTTCTCTTTTTTCATCGCCAGAATAATTGCACTCTGATAATCCATGTTCGGCGAAGGCTGAATATCAACCATATAATCTGCTATTTTAAGATCTGTTACTTCCCCTGTTTTCGGCTGGAGATTACCTTTTTTTACCCCCTCCAATCGGGCTTTGTGACCAAGTTCTTCTTTTGCAAAGCTTTCGAAAACTTCACGCATTGCCGGATTACCCATTTGACCCGCCATATCCGTATAAAACTGGCTGGCTTCTGTTTCACCCGCTATCGCAAAATCCAAAATCTCCTCGATACTGTTAAATTCATCCATAATACGTATCCCTTCAGCAGTTACTCTTTCCAATCCACTCAAACGGGATTTCCCCGCTGAGTCTAATTTACAGCATAGTACCATGATTATCCCTGAAATTCAAGATTTCCAATTAGCATAATAATACATGATGCAATTTTATCATTTACATTGCCTTATAATAGTTCTCATATTTTCACTAATCCTGCGCCCTTGCAAAAACGGCACCTTACGATGATAATAGAATTGCTTCAACAAGTTATATTATCAATTAATAACTGAGGTTTAACCCGGACTATGAAGGTCAGAGAAGAAATATTCACAGTTAAATCCTATGAGTGCCGGCCTGATGGGAACATTAAGACAGCTTGTTTGATGCAGTATTTACAGGAAGCCGCGGCCCTTCACGCCGAAGAGCTTGGTTTTGGAGTTGACGGTTTAAATACAATAAACAGCTATTGGGTTCTGTCGAATCTCAGGATTGAAATCAACCGGATCCCAAAATGGAATGATGAAATAACCGTCAAAACATGGCCGAGCGGATATAATCGTTTAATAGCTACAAGGGAATTTGTGGCCAGGGACCAAAATGACTGCGAGTTATTCCGAGCCTCCAGCCAGTGGATGGTATTGGACAAAGGCAGCAATCGGCCGAAAAATTTATTCCATCTCGACCTGAGCCTGTCCAAAACCGGACTCAAAGCGTTATCGGAAAAATTAGTTAGATTAGAACCGCAGGATAATTACAGCGAAGTTGATCGAATAAGTGTACCCTACAGCTCAATCGACTTAAATGGGCATGTGAATAATACGGAATATGTGCGATGGGGCATTGACGCATTAAGAAAAGCATTCAAATTCGAAGGGAACATTCGTTCGATGCATGCCACTTATCTATCCGAAGTTTTTGAGGCCGATGAACTCGATTTGCTGCTTTCTTATACCAAGAACGAATATTTCTATGTCCTTGCAAAAAGATCGGATGGACAAAACAACGTGCATGTCATGGAGATTGGCTGCTGACTGCCAGTTCCGGACCTTTTATTTCATAAAGCAACATTAAGAGTATGCATTTTCGTAAATAGTAACCACATCGTCCAGTGTCAGCTCGGCCGGCGTTATATCATAAAGACTGCCCATAGCATAGAAGGAGTTTTCCGCGAAAGTTCTCAAATTGCTTTGCTTAATACCGAAATCGGAAAGCTTATCTTCGAAGCCTATGTTTTTTATCAGCTTCTTCAATCCGGTTATAAATGCCATAGGCCTTTCCTTTTCGTCAAGCTCATCAACATTTTCCCCCATAGCCCTTGCAAGGTCGGGAAAACGTGCGGGCTGTTTTTGCGCCAAACAGCTAAAATAGGAAGCCGAAAGCATCGTAAGGCCGCAGCCGTGAGCAACATCAGGATAATATGCACTGACGGCATGTTCCATAGAATGGTGGGATATACAGCAAGACAGTGACTCACATATTCCCGCTTCGGTATTGGCCCAGGCCAGCTTGGTTCTCGCCTCCATATTCGCTCCGTCTTTGACGGCTATGGGCAGGTATTTTGTAATAAGGCTGATTGCCTCCAGCGCCAAATGGTCGCTCGTCGGCTGATTGATTGTTGCGAGATACGTTTCAACCGAGTGAAAGAAAGCATCCATGCCGGTGTAAGCTGTAGTTTTCGGAGGGACACTTACCATTAACTCAGGGTCAACGATCGACAAACGCGGAAAGGTAAAATTGTTTCCCCAACCTATCTTCTCGTTTGTATCGCTTTTGGTAATTACCGTCCACGGGTCGGATTCGGTTCCCGTCCCGGCTGTTGTGGTTATCGCCACGATAGGTAAGGCGCCGTTAGGGGGAGTTTTTCCGCCGCCGCTTCCTCTGGTTATATAGTCCCAATACTTGCCCGGATTAACCGCCATGACAGCTATACTCTTCGACGAGTCAAGGGTACTGCCCCCTCCAAGGCCAACTACGAAATCACAGCCATTTTCTTTGGCGACGGATGCCCCCTCATGGACATGTTCAGAAACAGGATTAGGCTTAATTTTGTCATATACGACCGACTCAACTCCATTTTCTTTAAGGTACTTTATCACTCTGTCAAGATATCCATATTTCCTCATGGCTCCGGATTCACCGATTACTACAAGGGCTTTCTTTCCGGGTAAATACGGCGTGGTTTTAAGTTCGCTCAGCTTACCGCAACCAAAAATAATTCTGGTTGGCATATAATAAGAAAAATCAAGGTTCATTTTTACTTCCTTACAAATAATACATTTTCTTCTGTCGGCGAAGTATCATATAGAATATCAGCCCGAAAAACAACCCTTTAGCTGAATTGATGACGTTGGATTCTATTGAAGCGAAGGCGGTGGAACTGCCTGCCCGTTTTTCTGTGCGAGCTGCTGCTGTTGCTCATAAGTTCCATAGAAAGGGACATTGGCGTCCAGCCAGAGATATATCCACCGACGTTCCTCTTTCGAGAAGTGAACGTGCTTTGCATGTATGGGGTCTTTGAGCACCTTCAGCAGAGGGCTTTCATCTGCGCCAATACGTCCCGGCCTGGTAACAATCGGTGTAATTGATTCGCCGCCCCACTCATACCAACGGACATATTTTCTGAGGCTCTCATACGATGTACTAAATGTTCCGGACGGCTCACTTGTCAAAACCAGTTGGCTCTTCGAATCAC
Source organism: Planctomycetota bacterium (assembly GCA_019456195.1). Classification (GTDB taxonomy): domain Bacteria; phylum Planctomycetota; class Phycisphaerae; order Sedimentisphaerales; family Anaerobacaceae; genus NIOZ-UU13. Next base: position 19,000 of record VRUK01000011.1, read on the forward strand.
CGGTTTTGCCATCGTGACATTGTATGCAATGTTTGTCGAGAACAGGCTGAACAAGTCTGGTATAGTTGAAAGGATGAGTCCCTTCCGGGCCGGCCTTTAATCTCGAAGGCGCGCGTCGCATGGCAAGGGGACGAGTTTTCTGAGTCGTCACGGCCTGGTTACGAGGTTCATGGCAGCCCACACAACCCTGCCGTTCTCCCGGCTGTAAATATGTTACTGATCGCATTGATTGGACCGCTCTGCCGTTTTCATCCACGGCCTGGAAATACAAAGGCTTTTTCGCCGGGGCCCGGAAATAGGCCGAGCCGTCTGCTTCGACCGGCACCGTGCCTAGGAGCATACGTGCACTCTCGGCATTGGCATGGCCGATACGAGGTTCATTGGCGACATGTGTACGGCTCTTGGGTAAAACCTGAAAAACACGCAATTCGACTATGCGGCGATTTTCAGGCATGGGGAAATGGCTCGTACGTACATCCGTCAGCATAAACTCACCTTCATTACCCAACTCTTCATCAAGTGTACTCGGTACGATCGGCGGTACCTCTCGAGCTTTGAGCGGAATAGGATACATGGACGAAATGCCTTTCTCTCGGTAAAGAAGTTCCATATTTCCGAACCGGTCGAAATAATAGAGCCCCGTCTCGGTATCACTTTTCACCTCTGGCCCCATACCCGGTAAAGGATCAAAGCTGAACGACACCAGGAAGTAATTCTCCGATAACGGCCAGGGACTGTGGAAATAACTGGCAGGCCAACCCGGAGCCTCGGGGAAACATACTTCCGGAGTCAAGACCTCAATTGCATCAAAGGAATCCTGACCTGTTTTCGGGTCCAGGGCAATACGATGCGGGTCGAGCATAACGAGTGAACCACCCACATCGGCATGGTGGGCGCCAGCCAGAAAAATGAGCTTGTGAGAATTCGGGATTGCCTTGGGTTGATAACAAGCGTTGATGCGCATAGTGTAATTGCCAAACAGAGATTTGGGATTGGAACCATCAGGATTGGCGACCCATAGCCCGTGAAAGTTTGCAGCCGAGCGGTCCACATAGTCCCAACGGATGTAAACAATGCGCCCATCATGCAGCACAGATGGATGCCACTCACTGGTCTCATGGAACGACAGCGTACGCCGGTGTTTCAAGGTCGGATCGAGCCGGTGCAGGGTATGGGCCGGCAAAGGTTCCCATGGATTGTTGCACCGAGTAAAGCCGCCGCGTGCCGACGACATGAATGCCAGCCCGCCATCCGGCAAGGGACAGGGATCAAAGTCGTCGTCTGGCCCCTGGGTAATCTGCCTGACGTTACTGCCGTCGAGATTCATTGCATAGATGTGGAAACATTTGCGCTGAGTAGAATAGTAATCTGGTTTCTTTGCAGCCCGCGCTGCAAAGGCAAAATAGATCGTCTTGGCATCATAAGACATAGCCAACGTTGTATAATTGCCTCGACCTAATCGATTTTTTGTCAGATCCTGATATGCAAACGAATAGCCGGGTTGTTCCAGCAAATAGATTCCCCCGCCAGAGATATCTTCGTAGTCATAGTAGTAACCAAGATACTCGTGCAGCATCTGGCAGATAAAACGCTTTCGCTTCATAAAAACAATAGGCCTTGAAGCGATAAGGGGATTTTTCAGCGCCATACTGCGCGTAATAGAACGGACCCGGCGATACAATGCGAGGCGCGACTGCTTGCCTAACGAATCCACGGTATCAATCTGACTTCGCAGATGCCCGATGGCTGCCGCTTCGGAAGTTATTTCAGGCCCTTCGGGCATTTTGCGAAGGTCATCGAGAAGCTGTTCAGCGCGTCTATATGCATCACGCACAGCAGTTGGCTCATCTGGCGTCCGGTTTCTCCTGCGCTCCTGAGCAGTCCAGTCAGCCTCGACTATTTCTCGCATTACTTCAGCTTCATTGGTGCCCTCTTTAGCTTTTAACGGGCTTTGCAAGAACAGTCCCGTTACAACCAGTATGGCAAAACATTTCAATAGACTCATAATATTCTCATACGCACACTTATGTCTGAGTTATCTTCTTTCTGTCTCCGAAACAAGAGAAATAATCGCAGACACGTTCTTTACACCTTAACTTTGTCACCCACAGTTTCCTGCCATTTATGAATCATCGCAGTAAGCTTTCTGATAATATCCTCATGTAGGCCGGAATCAAAGAGATTAACAGTTTCGCCCGGGTCTTTATTCAAATCAAACAACTGACATTTATCCGAATCGCTAAGGCATAACTTCCAGCCATCGGGTGAAACAGCAGCTCGCGTGTGCTCATTTTCCAAATGGCGCAATTCTTCCTTCGATGCAAGCTGTGTACCTCCTTTCTTGACCTTCATTGCCCCGCTATTGGGATTCCATTCAATAAAGACATGGTCTTGTCCTACCCGGCCTCCTTTGATAAGGGGAACCAGGCTTTGACCGGCAAAACGCTCATCTGAGCCACAACCCATCAAATCCATTAAAGTTGGAACCATGTCGATTTGACTGACCCTGTCTTTGATAAGGCTGCCTTGCATCCGTGGTATCCGCATCAGCCAGGGTATTCTGGCTGCTTCTTCGTACATCACGCTCTTTTCCACTATATGATGCGAACCCATCATATCTCCGTGGTCACTGGTATAGACAACAATTGTATTATCTGCCAGCCCCAGGTCATCCAACGTTTTTAGAATCGCACCGACACTAAGATCAACCTGAGTAACCAGACCCCAGTAGCGCCTGATAAGAGCCCTTATGTCCTTTTCATCTTTACCGTATTTAGCCCGGCAGTATTCCTGAATGACACGATAGCGGAGAGGCTCGTTTTCTTCCAGGCCGTCATTGAAGTTGGAAGGTAAATCTATTTCTTCCGGATTATGTTCATCATCCAGCGGCCCAAAAAATGGCATGTGAGGTTCGAGGAAATTGATATACAGGATAAAAGGTTCTTTACGATGCCGGCGTAAGAAATCGCAGGCCTTTTTCTCTAAAAACTTCGGCTTACAATGTTCGAGAATCCGCCGCGCTGCAAAAGAACGGCTGAATGTCTTGTCATCGGAGTCGGGCTTATAACCGTTCTCGATGAGGAAATGATGATAATCGCTCCTCTTGTTACGGTCACGCCCGTCGCTGTAATAACGCCTGTACCCGTCTTCAATCGAAACCCATTCTTCAAAGCCATGCTGGGCGAATATCTCATCACCAAGGTGCCATTTGCCCATATAAGCTGTGCGGTAGTCACTGTCACCGAGCAGCTCCGGAAGACATGGAATATCCGGCGGCAACGGAATATTGTTTTTGACACAGCCGCTTTGATGCGGCCAAAGTCCGGTCATTACAGCAGCACGATTTGGCGTGCACACGGCTTGTGTTACATAAGCGTTCTTAAAAACGACGCTTTGGCCGGCTAACTTATTCAGGTTGGGCGCGTGGATTTTATGATTTCCGTAAGCTGCCATTGTGTCCGCACGCTGTTCATCAGTCCAGATAAACAAGAGATTCGGTTTCTTTTGTTTTGGCCGGTCGGCCTTTCGTGAGGTTGCTGAACATGCACCGGTAACGAGTGCGGCTGCCCCCATAGTCGCGGCTTTCGCAAATTCTCGTCGGCTTAGTTTTGGCTTCATGGAACACTTCTCACTTGTTTCATCTTCAAACCTTGCCTGTAGCTAATAAAGGCTGTACGGTATATTCTACACTCCGAGATTCAAAATAACAAGCTGATTATCCTGCTCCTTGAGTTCATATGCTTGTTGTCAACCGCCGGCCGATTAGCTACAATTACTTTAGTCTCTGCGATATACTATACCTGCGACATAAAGGGTGCTATGTTTAATATGATATGGAGTAGGCGTAATGGGAATGTTCGATAATACAATGGACAGCTCAAAGGCTCGCAATAGAAAAGAGGGCACACTTGCCAAGCTCGACCGAATGAGGAAAACCCTTAATCATCAGGAGCCGGACAGGGTCCCCGTCAGCGATTTCTTCTGGGGCGGTTTTATAGCACGCTGGCGAAAGGATTTGAATCTGCCGGATGATGCCAATCCTTATTACTATTACGACCTGGACTGGATCGTTACTGTACCAAATATGGACCCATTTATCCGGCCATTTGAGACCCTGAAGGAAAACAACGAGGAAGTCATTTTGAAAACCGGTTTTGACGCGATTTTGCGGAAGAAATTTTCTGACCCTATGCCAGAGTTTGTTGACTTTGAAACGGACACTATAGAAAAGCTCGAAGCTCTTGACTTTGACGACCCTTGTGACAAAAGAAGGTATTTCCAGGCGGGTGACAATCAAATCGCCGGTGTCGGGGACGGCTTCGAACGAAATTCGCCGCCATGGATTGAAACCGTCAAGTCCTTATGGCCGGACTTCCCCGTATTCGGCAGTATTATAGAATGCAACGAATGCCTGACTCGCCTGATTGGGCCTGAAAATAATATGCTTTGGATAGGAATGCATCCCGAGCGAATGGGCAAGGCGATTAACCGGATTGGACAGTTCTATCTGGAATGCGCAAAGGCTCAAATCGAAGCGGCCGAAAATCTATTGGACGGCTTTGTCATCTGGGGAGACGTGGCCTATAGGAATGATATGTTTTTCTCACCCGACTATTGGCGCCGATATTTCAAGCCCTGGGTCAAAGAAATCGTAGATTATGCTCATGCAAAAGGCCTGATGGTCATCTATCACGGTTGCGGCAATATTAATAAAATCCTCGATGACTATATCGAGATAGGTATTGACGCAATGAATCCGCTGGAAGCCAAGGCGGATTTGGATTCAGTACAGTTACGACGAAAATATGGCCAAAGGTTAGGAATTTGCGGAAACAGCAATATTAAAATATGGGAATCCGGGGACAGAGAGCTTGTCCGAAAAGAGATTTTAAGAAAGCTCAATGCCGCAAAAGGCGGAGGATATATTTTGCAGTCCGACCATTCCGTAAGCAGTAATGTCTCAGGGCAAACTTATGATTATATCGTCAACCTTGTTCACCAATTCGGACAATATCCACTTGATTTGGGCGAATTTGATGAGGCGATTTGATAATTTCAGGAGGAGTAAAATGCTGTCTCTCAAAACTCAGAAAACTTTTTGGTTGGTATTATGTGTGGTTGTTTTTTATTCCTGCTCTTGTTTTGGAAAGGAAAAGACAACTCAAAATTTTAATGATATCGAAACTTACAATGTCCTCTGGAACAGCCCCAGTAAGGACAGTTCCGGCTCGATGCCGATAGGCAATGGAGACATAGGCTTAAACCTCTGGGCCGAGGAAAACGGAGACCTCCTGTTCTATATAAGCAAAACCGACTTATGGAGTGAGAACTGCCGGCTGCTCAAACTTTCTCGAGTACGCCTGAAACTTTCGCCTAATCCGTTCGGTAAAGGCGGCCGTTTCTCTCAGACACTGAAATTGCGCCAGGGTGAGATTGAAATTGTCGCCGGTTCACCGGAAAACCAGGTTACATTGCGAGTTTGGGTGGATGCTAATCGACCGGTCATTTATGTCGAAGCCTTCGGCAAGAAATCTTTTGACCTTCAATGTAATCTTGAAGTTTGGCGCAACGATACTCGCCAGCTCAAAGGCGAGGAAGCCATTAGTGCCCGTGCCCTGACAGGTAACGATGATTATCCGATCATCGCTTATCCGGATGTGGTTCTACCGGCCCAAAACAATCGCATCGTATGGTACCATCGCAACGAGAAATCCTGTTATCCGGTGACGCTAAAGAACCAGCACCTTGACCGGTTGCTGGCAAAGTATCGTGACCCGCTTTTACACCGTACATTTGGCGGGTGTATGAAAGGCGATGGATTAACAGCCGTTGATAAACAGATTCTCAAATCAGCAAAACCGGGCAAGCATTTTGTGATTTCGATTTACCCTCTGACAGCGCAGACGAAAACCATCGATACATGGTTGGATTCGCTGGAAAAACAAATAGCTGCGATTGATTTAATAGACCTGAAGACTGCGCATGCGGCGCACAGGCAGTGGTGGGAGAGGTTCTGGAAGCGAAGCTGGATTTTCATAGACGGCCAAAAAGATGCCGAAGTAGTTACTCGCGGCTATAACCTCCAGCGCTGGATAAACGCTTGCGCCGGCCGCGGCGCATATCCCATCAAGTTTAACGGTTCGATTTTTACAGTCGATGCCCGGATGGGCAAGGAGCATCTTGACGGTGATTATCGACGTTGGGGTGGAATGTTCTGGTGGCAGAATACGCGACTTCCTTATTGGTCAATGCTGGCTGCGGGTGATTTCGATCTCATGCAGCCGCTGTTTAAAATGTACATAAAGGCGCTCGGTTTCTGCCTCGATAAAACAAGGATTTATTATAAGCATGATGGTGCTTTCTTTCCGGAAACGATGCACTTTTGGGGTACGAATGGGAATTGCGATTTTGGCTGGGGTCATAAAGGGCCCGAAACCGTTAACCAATACATACGCCGAAAATGGCAGGGCGGGATCGAACTAACAGCAATGATGCTTGACTATTACGCCATTACACAGGACAGAAAGTTTCTGCGTGATATGCTTTTGCCGCTGGCCGATGAGACCATTACTTTTTTCGACCGGCACTGGCCTCGCGATGAGCAGGGTAAGATTCGCTTCGAGCCTTCCCAGTCGCTGGAGACCTGGTGGCAGTGCGTTAATCCCCTGCCGGAAGTTGCGGGGCTTAAGTTTGTACTCAGCGCATTACTGGAGTTGCCCGATGAGCTGACAACCAACTCACAGCGAAAATCATGGAAGAAAACTTTCGCCGACCTGCCTTTGGTTCCAATGAAAGAAGACAAGGGCAAACGAATTTTACTTCCGGCTGAGAAATACAGCGAAAAGCGAAACCAGGAAAATCCCGAATTGTACGCCATTTTTCCATACCGGCTTTTTGGAATTGGCAAGCCAAATCTGGAAATTGGAATTGAGACCTATAGACAACGAGTACACAAGGGCACCGGAGGCTGGTACCAGACACCGGTACAGGCCGCGTATCTTGGCTTAACAGGGGACGCATCGAAATTCGTCACTCAGAATTTCTCAACTAAACACAAGGGCAGCAGCTTCCCCGCATTCTGGGGTCCCAATTACGACTGGATCCCCGACCAGGACCACGGCTGCGTCACCATGACGGCATTGCAGCGAATGCTTATGCAGACAGACGGAAAAAAGATATACCTGCTGCCCGCCTGGCCCGCCGATTGGGATGTTGACTTCAAACTTCACGCTCCTTTCAAGACAATCGTTCAGGGAACAGTCCGAAAAGGACGAATTGAGAAACTCCACGTCACCCCTGAAAATCGGCGCAAAGATATAAAAATCTTAGGGGGTAAATCCTAAGCCACTGCTAAAGAGCAAGATTATCAAACTTGCTTTTGCGCCTTGTAAATGTCACCGTTTCAGCTTCACTACAACGTATGGCGTTTCATGCTCCAGATCGGGATAAATCTTACCATTGCCATTTTCATCCATAACCTCAATCAGGTACATAAAATCCCATTTAGCCTCAACATCCTCACCTGGAACAACAGCTTTATACTCGTTTTTTTTGTCCGTCTTAACCATCTGTAGCGTCTTGTAGTCCTGATATTGAGTTACACTTCTATAAAGCAGGCGTACCCATTTAACTCCGCCGGCATCACGCACGTCCGCCGTGACAGTTATCGGCTTGCCCGCCTCGGCACTGCTGATGTGTTTATGCCTTACTTGCGGCGGCTCATTGTCTTTTGTAACCACAACTGCGATCGGTTCGGTCCTCGCTCGTCCGCCGCTTGTGTCACTGACCTCGATTAAGTAATTCAGGCCAGATCTGACATCTCTACCATTTATCTCTGCATGAAAAACAAACGGCCCGGCCTGCTTCATATCCTTCCACACGTAATCTCGCCTGCCGCTGCGGTAGCCAATTCTCACTTTCACCCCCGATTCCCCGGAGTTTACTGTCGCACGAACAACCAGCTTCATTCCAGGTTGTGCCTTGCAAATGGGCACATGGGCTATTGTCAGTTTTGCGGCAGCGGCTGGCTGGAAACTATCCCTTTCCTGCTTGAGTTTTTCCAGTCCCTCTTTTAGCTTAACCAGTTCATCCGACCAGTGCCCGGACAAACCGGCGCCATCCCTGCCCATGATAAGGTCACTATTGTATAAATCCCCCGCCGCTTCTACCAGCCGTTCCCAAGCCTCAATCGCCAGGCTTTCGTGAGCGATAGCATCGCCGAGCGCATTCAGGTCCTGACTGTGCTTGAATAAAGCGTAACTAACACCGGCATTGGCTCTATGCGAGTGGTACATAGCGAGATTGGCAAGTATTTTCATATCTGCTATGGTGGAATTGAATTCCCTGCTTTGATTGTTTCCAATTCTCTTTTTGGCTTGTTCGACCAGCTTCAGAACATCTTTAGACACCGTAGCGAACCACTGGCTGGATTGCTGCGGCCAAATCCTTGCAGAATCTTTCCCTTCCAGTTGATATCGCGCAGCGTCGTCAATACTCAAAAACTGCTGTGTGTCACTCGGCAGGGCTTTGGAATATTCCGGTAAATCTTTCATCCGTTGTTTCTCCACCCAGCCCCTCGTTGTAGGAAACATATTATAAGGATAACTATACGCAACGATCCGCGGTAGAATCCCGCTTGCGCTGTGGATGGCCCGCTCGACAAAAGGCGCTGCCCTTTTTCCGAATCGCCGCTGAAATTCCCTCTGCCAAACCTCAGGCGGCGTATCAGGATTATAACCCACCCTGCCGAAGACCTGGAAGAAATGCCAATACCGCTCAAACTCCCAGTCATAGTACTGGTGTTGGGGCTTGAGCAGCTCAAACGGCTTCATATCATGCCGATGGTCCTGCATTTTCGTTGCCAGCGGCTGGCTCACCTCGAAGCCCTCACCATCGTAAAGGTGAGTGCTCTGGGCAAAACGACGGACATATTCCGGATCACCCCAAAGCAGTAAGCGCGAGGTGCCGCTGTTCCACAGCCGCCAGTGCATCTTGTACCGTTGTGGATAGCGAAGCAAATCAGCATAGCCGTGGCGCCGGTCATGTTGGTTACTCGGGTGAATGTGCGTCGGATGAAATGGAAGGCTCATCTGTTCCATCCAGTACTTGGTGCATATCCTCATATTAACACCCATTTCAACAGCCTTGTCGATAAGTGAATCAGGAAAGTTCTTCGCCCGCGCATCAAACCTTACATTCGGCCCGTGCTCATTCATTACCTGATAAACGTTCTCCCAGAAGCCGCCCATCTCGGTTCTCTTGAGCCCCGACTCGCCGTGCATACGAAACTGAATTGCGTCAAGCTCAGGCACTAATTTCAGAAGCTTCGTTAGCGCGACCCTCGTGTAAGCGGTTAAATCCTCTGCCGTCAGACCCCATACTATGCCCTCAGTCGGTTTGCCCACACGATCTCCAGGACCCTGGACACCGCCCCTGTAGATATGGTCCCAGATGCCTAAGGTGAAATTCATACCGCGATCGTGCGTCATCTTGATGAGCCTGTTCAGCGCCGCGAGATTACGCTGCTGTTTCTGCTCGGTGATTCCTATCACTTTAATATCGGGAAATTCTTCCACATCGAAGAAGTACGGGTAAGGGGGAGTAAAATATCCCCAGTTCTCATAGCCAAGAAGCAGCGCAAATGTATTGAAACGATTTTCCGCCAGCATATCGAGGTATCTTTCCCAGTAGTCCTCGTCATAAAAATAGCTCTCAAAGTTCGCCTGGTGCATAGTGTAAATGGAAAGGGCTCGCTCGGCTACAGCCGGACTTTCCTGAACGTTACGCACTTCACTAAACGGCCTCGACGAATTGCTGCTCCAGCCAATGCGGTCGGCGACATCCAGAAGCGCATACATCAGCCCCCTGTCATCGGCCCCGCTGATAAGCAGTGTTTTTTTGCCTGACCATTTTGTTTCTCTAATGAGCAGTGACTCAGCCCCCTTCGGCCTGGAAATATCAAGACTGTCGTGCAGTTTGGCCGCTGGCCCGGTTCCAACAGAAAGGCCCGCGACAAGTAAGTGATTGCCATTTGTTGCTTCGAGAGATGTTGTCTGTTCAACCGGTATGCCTTTTGCCTGTAGAGCCATTCGCACTTTGTTCACGCCATGTCGCCCCGCAGGGCCTATGGTATCATCCATAATCAGCAACACGGTTGAACCCTCGGCGCCCGCTGAAAGAGTTGGGAATAAAAAAATCACGTTAACGGCCAAAAGCACAATAACAAAAGACGACATGTTCAACCTTCTATGTTGTTTCATTTGTTTTCTCCTCGGGTAAGAATGATACTAAAAGCATAATTTCAAGGTTCCGCTCAACGTATTTTGAATTTAGATATAGCCGACGCCTGCAAATGCGCCAAGAAAATTCTAAGGATTGCTTATATTTGGCCGTTACCTCCTAATCCCTGTCGGCTTTTACAGATATATCTGGTAATACGTCGCTGATTCTGTTATACTTTTTTTCGATTATTATCTCGGTTGTCGGAAATAAATCGATTAGCTTTGAATAGCCTGTTGATGAAATTTTCAATGAAAATCACTTAATTTTTGTTGGAGGTAGAAAAAAATATGTCAGCGAGAAAAACCGCCTTGATAACACTTTTCTGTCTTACTGCGTATTTCCTGTTGCCGTTAACCTCTACCGGGCTAATCGCCGCGGAACAATCCGAATCCAAATTCACTACCCCACCGACCGACCAAATTACCAAAGCCAGGTCGGACCTTGAACTTGTCAACTTCTCCGCCATGAGACTGGCTGTAAAAGACCTCATGAAGAACTTCCCCGAGAAGTACACTAATGGCGAGAAATATTTAAGAGCCATTGATAACTATGAAAACCGCCTGCCTAAAATTAAAAAAGCACTTGAACGCGGCGACAAGGCTGCGATCGCACAGGTCGATGAAATTATAGCCTTACAGCGACGCGCTCTGCTTTCAAATCCACTGCTGAACTTCGACAAACTCCTGCTCATTAAACGCAGGCCGCTTGATGACCCTCGCCGGGCTAACGGTGACGAAGAAAACGATAAAGGATTGGGTAAATTCCTCGGTATTCCGCAGCAAAGTTCGTGGCAGCTTCATACAATACCGAACACTGTTGGCTGGGAAAATGAAATATCCGTCCTCTCACCAGTACAATCCACAGGCCGCCTCACTACCATTTACAAACCACCGGCCAGAGGACTAATCAATGATATGGATTTGCATTTTGACGCCGAAAAGATAATGTTCTCAATGCCGGACAAACGCAAAAACTGGCAGGTATTCGAGATTAACATCGACGGCACAAATCTGCGTCAGATTTCTCCGGATAATCAGCCCGATGTTCATAACTTTGACTCATGCTATCTGCCAAACGACAAAATTGCTTTTGTCTCAACCGCGCCGTTCCAGGGTGTCCCGTGCAATGCATCTGTCAATGTTGGTATGATGTATCTAATGGACAACAATGGCACCAACGTTCGCCAGATATGTTTCGAACAGGACCACAATTTCTGCCCTACAGTGATGAACGACGGACGCATTCTTTACCTGCGATGGGAATATACCGATATCCCGCACGTCTGGGCTCGATTCTTGTTTACTATGAATCCCGACGGTACGACGCAAAAGGAGTATTACGGCAGCGGCGGATACTGGCCCAATGCCATCTTTTACGCACGTCCCATACCCAACCATCCCACAAAAGTAGTCGGCATTGTAACCGGACATCACGTCGGAAGAGTCGGCGAACTCTTTATCCTTGACCCTCCTTTAGGCCGAAATGCCACCGATGGCGTCGTACAGCGAATACCCAGTCACGGCCGAAAGGTAAAGCCTCTCATTCAGGACAAGCTGACTTTAGACACATGGCCGAAATTCCTTCATCCGTGGCCCCTCAGCGAGAAGTACTTCCTCGTTTCCTGCAAGCCAAGACCCAACGACCTTTGGGGCATTTATCTGGTCGATACTTTCGACAACATTCTTCTCCTGAAGGAAATCGAGGGCAAGGCGCTGCTCGAGCCTATTCCGATTCACAAGACAAAGAAACCACAGGTCATTCCCGACAAAGTTGACCTCAGCCGCAAAGATGCCATTGTTTATCTTGAGAACATTTATAAAGGCCCCGGCCTAAAAGGCGTTCCGCACGGCACCGTCAAAAAGCTGCGATTGTTCACCTATCACTTCGCTTATCACAAAATCGCAGGTATTAATCATCGTGTCGGCACCGACGGTCCATGGGAACCCAAACGCGTACTGGGCACCGTACCTGTTGAAAAAGACGGTTCGGCTATGTTCCGCGTCCCTGCCAACACACCAATATCAATCCAGCCGCTCGATGCCGAGGGCAAGGCCCTGCAGTTAATGCGAAGCTGGATGACTGCCATGCCCGGCGAAGTTGTCTCCTGTATAGGATGTCACCAGAAGCAGAATGCCGGGCCCCCGAATCTCCGGACCATAGCCTCTCGTAATCAGCCCTCTGAAATAGAACCCTGGTACGGACCGACAAGAGGTTTCAGTTTCAAACGTGAGGTCCAGCCCGTTCTGGACAAATACTGCCTCTCGTGCCATAACGGCAGCAAACCCGACGACGACCAGAAGATTCCCGACCTTCGGGGTGACCAGGATATGCTCATTGCGTATAAAAACGGAGTCCCAAAAGCCAGGGCGATCCGTGGGGTACCCCGAGAACAACTTGTCAAAGTATTTGGTGGGGTCTTCGAACCATCTTATGTCACCCTGCGAAGTTTCACAAGAGTGGGAGGGCTTGAAAGTGATTTGCGTTTGCTGGCACCCGGTGAATTCGGTGCAAATACGACCGAACTTGTCCAGATGCTCAAAAAAGGTCATCACGGTGTCAGCCTCGATGCCGAGGCATGGCAGCGAATCACTACATGGATAGATTTGAATGCCCCCTGCCATGGAACATGGACAGAAGTCGTCGGTCTGGAGAAAACACGGAACGGCAACATACGCCGCCTTGATCTGCGCAAGCTCTACGGCGGGACAGTTGAAGACCCGGAGGTCTATCCCCAAATGCCTGAAAGAGGAATTGAACCTGTCGAACCTGCACCTGTCACAAAACCAAAGGTCGAGGTCCCCCAGGTCCCCGAATGGCCGTTCGACGCCGCCGAAGCGCGACGCCGCCAGACCACCACCGGACAAACACACAGAACTATTGACCTTGACAATGGTATCAAACTCGAAATGGTCCTTGTTCCGGCCGGACGGTTTGTGATTGGGGATAAGAATGGATACCAGGATGAACATCCGCTTACACCGGTAAACATCAAAAAAGCTTTCTGGATGAGCAAGTGTGAAGTAACCAACGAGCAATATGCAGCGTTTGACTCCTCACATGATAGTAAGTATGAACATAAAGGAAGCTGGATGTTCAATGAGTGGGATCTCGGCTGGGCATTGAACGAACCCAGGCAGCCTGTCGTTCGTGTATCCTGGAAAGAAGCTGCGGAGTTTTGTCGCTGGCTTTCGGAAAAGACAGGGCAAAAAGTTTTATTGCCTTCTGAAGCTCAGTGGGAATGGGCTTGCCGGGCGGGCACCGATACTCCACTGCACTATGGCGACCTGGACACAGACTTCTCACCGTTCGGCAATATGGCCGATTTCACCATACGGGATCTCGTGTACGACGTAAGAGACCAATACACCCCGGACATAGTACCAAGAGATGCCCGATTCAATGATAAGAAACTCGTCACGGCAGAGGTGGGCAGCTACAAACCAAATGCCTGGGGCCTGCATGATATGCACGGCAACGTCTGGGAGTGGACGCGCTCCGCATATAAACTTTATCCCTATTCTGAATACGAACAGCGTTATGATACCAACGATAACGGCGAAAAAGTGGCCCGTGGCGGCTCATGGTATGACAGGCCGAAACGCTGTCGTTCGGCTTCGAGACTGAGCTATCCGGCATGGCAGAAAGTTTACAACGTAGGTTTCAGAATAGTGTTTGAAGCTGATAACCAAACTCAACAATTTGTAAGCAACAAGTAAGCAAACTCCAGGCCCCAAAACAGACGACAACTAAACATCGAGAACCATTCGCCAAAAGAGCGTAAGTGCCTGAAGGACACGTTCTCGTTTCTCAGCGATTTGAAGGAAAGGTGCCCGCGAAAGCTCAACCTGGACCCATGGCAGCTCGGATGAATGCGAACGGATAATATAGCCGCCTTTGAACGGATGATTGACCGAAATTTCACTGTCGAATGATTCCTTGAAGCATTGAGTCAGCTTTTCAAACCAATTCTGTGGGCATGTCCCGTGTGCATTACTCAGGCAGATATTTGGCCGCTCACAATCCGAATCTGTCGCAGAAGGTGGGCCGACAGCGACCATAGTGTGACAATCGACGCCGAATTTGGCATCGGCCGCAGATTCTGAAAGCCGCCGGTGATAAGGGCGGTAGTAACGCTCCAGAAGAATCTCGGCCACATCTTCAGGTACGGACTGATGATATACTCTGGCGTTGTAGCAGGTATGGGTTTTAACGATACCGTCCCGACCTCTATCATCTTCTGCCCGATTCATATCTACTATTGCCCGGGCAACATCCGTTGTGATATGCACTGTCACCTCGGATTTCAAATCGTAAATCTCCGCTGCCCCCTCGTCACTGTCGGCAATTATCTGCTCAGGTGTCAGCGCACAGTAATCTCGCGCTTCCTCCGGTACGGTTAGACCAGCATGAGGAACCGAAATAATTAGCGGAAGTTTCATTTGTTCGGGCCTCCGGCCTCTCCGTCACGCCGCGGATCCGCTACACCGACAAACTTATTGCCCTCTCGCATCACCAACTGGACGCTACCGAGATAAAACGAATAGGGCTCCCTGACGTCGATACTGAATCCACGCTTTTCCAGTGTGGTCGGAATATCACTGCGCATCCGGGATGCTTCCAATGATACCGTGCCATCAGCAGAACAATGAAGGCGCGGTGCATCCACAGATTCAAACGGCAACTGTTTGCCAAGCCGAAGGAATACCTGTGCAATTGATGAAACGATTCGCTGACTCCCCGGAGAACCAATCGCCATCCAGGGTTTTCGGTCTTTGAAGATGATTGTGGGCGCGACACTGGCCCAGGGCACGGCATTCGGACGCAGATAGTAGGGATGTTTCATGTCCTTCTCTTCGAATGCCGTCATATAGTTATTATATAGAAAGCCGAGTTCGGGCGTAGCCACACACGAGCCGTACACGCGCTCAATAGACTGCGTCAAGGCTACTACATTTCCAAACTTGTCCATAACAGACAAATGTGTCGTATCCCCGCCTGTCTTTATGTTTCTCATCGACCAACGAGCGATATCTCTGGCATAGTCCGTACTCAGCATTCGTTTCTGCGGGACCTGTGCGTAGGAGTTTGGGTCGAAAGGTCTGTCTTTGCGGTCGCGATTGGCCTGTCGTATGGCTTGGGCAAGCGTCAATGCTCCTTCAGGCGTATCCACATTTCGATACTTCTTAGGAATATGACTTATAATATTAAGCAGCTCTATCAATGTTCTGCCTGCCCCCGGCGGAGGAAATGTTACAATCCTGAAATCTCCAAACTTGCTGGAAACCGGCTTTCTTTCGATAGGCCACGGTATTTGCGCCAGGTCCTCTTTCGTAATGAGCCCTTCGTTCCGGGTCATATCTTCATGTATCAACCTTCCGATTTGCCCATGATAGAAATCAGTAACTCTCCTGCGCCCGAGTCTTTTCAGTGTAGCGGCCAGCGCAGGCTGAGAGAACCTTTCCCCGACCTTAAAGGTTTTCTTGCCGTCTTTCAGGAATAGCTGCCCTGCCGGTCCTTCTTGCAAATGCTTTCTGACTCTTACAGTCAGCTTATGTTGAAGCTCGCTGATACGGTACCCATTCTCGGCAAGTTGAATGGCAGGTCGCAAAATTTCACCAAGCGGTATGGTTCCGAAACGTTCCAGCGCATAGGCCAGAACCGCAGGAGTACTGGGTACTGTTGTGGCTTGGAATCCTCGTAAGCGCTGCTCCTTGCTCATGTCCTGCACCGAAGTTCGATTCGGAGCCCGGGACGAACCGTCCAATGCAAACGTTCGGTGTGAACGGGCCAGGTGGATTAACATCATTGTTTGACCGCCCAGCCCGGAAGCTGCCGGTTCACACACGCCCAGAGCGAAAGCAGCGGCAACAGCCGCATCGATGGCATTACCTCCCGACTCAAGAATTCCTACCGCCGCTCCCGTTGCCAGATAATGCTGCGTGCTTGCCATGCCGTATTCCGAGACAGCTACACGCTGGGGTTGGTAAACCTTGATAGGGCTTAAGTCTCGTAAATCTGTGTCATCCTGCTGCTTCGGCGCAGAAGCCATGATATATTATCCCTCTGCTTGTTTAGCTAAAAATTCGGCGACCAACAACGTTCTTTGTAGAAGGCTGATCCTCTCCACCGCCTCGTTTGGAGTGTAAACGTCCCTTGTAACAGGTCCCAGACCGCAAACAACGGGCGTCGATGAAGGCACAAGTCCCGCAACCGAAGGCCACAGGGAAGACTCTTTTCCGAATGGTATTTCCCAGTTGGATGCAACCTCTGCCAGATCCCCAACAAGCCGCTTGTTGGCTGAACGGTTTTTCATTGCGGGCCGGTCCGAGACGATCTTAAGTTGACAGTGAAAACCATTCTCGGCGAGCATCTCTCTTATTGATGCCTCTGTATCATCTGCTATCTCTTTGTCACTGTAGCTTAGCAGGATAGTTGCCTCCACCTTATGCGGAAGCAGCATGGGAAAGGTAGTCGGGCGGATGTCTGAGACAGCGATGGAAAGCCGGTTCTGCTTGGAAGAAAGTTTCGAGATATCCTCCAGTTTTTTACATACCCAGCGCAGGATTTCCGGTTTTTTTCTGGCTTTGCCGAGTCGAGCGGGTGCGTCTTCTGCAACAAGCTGATATTTCCGCCAACCCCGCCGCTCTATTACAACCTTGTTCTTAGGATTACCCGGCCGCAGAACAAGAACTCGCCTGGCTCTTTCCGCGGCGGCTCTGATAATATCACTGCTTTCTATGTTATCTCTGCCTTCATCGGCATAGTAAAGAACGCCAACGGGCAGCGAATTCAACTTTCGAAGACTTTTTAACGCCTTTAAAACAAATTCCAACATCACCAGTGGAGCACGGGAAAGACCTATACCTTCTCCATAGAGCCACTCCGGAGTTCGGCGGAACACCTGTATCGGTATCTCAGGTGTAAGCGCCACATCCAGATGCCCCACAAAAAGAGTCCCGTCTGTCAGGCCTGACTTTGTCTGCCAGGTCCAGGCGGTTTTGTTGTCCGTTAATTCCTCGACCGGATGAAGGCCTATTTCATCGAGTGTTTGGCTGAACTTCATTGTCGCCTGTTGAATGCCGAACGGATCTGAGGTCCTGCTATGCAGGTTTGTCCAAATCCTCAGCCGCCTCTCGATTTGGTCACGTCGCTGAGTTAAGAATGACATAACTAACTCACCGGTATCGGAAGACTTTTTTGCTATCCTGACCGGCTTCGGAGTGCCGAAATAACGGGTACTTGCCACCTCAACGAGACGATTGACCAGCGCCGGAAAATCAAGACCTACATGTTGAGCACCGATCGTATAGGAACCATGCTCGCCCAGACTCGGCAGGCTGTTCACTTCGAGCAGTTGGAGATTTTCCTCGGCATCTAAACGCATGTCAACACGCGCGCAGTCATAACAGCCAAGAACCTCAAAAGCCCTGCGCGCAAGCGTCTGAGCTTTTTGTGCTGTTTCTTCGCTTATATTGGCGGGACACTCAAATCCGATTTCGCGGCCGGACTGGTGAACCTTGTCTTGATATGTGTAAATCGACGGACCGTTCTCCGGGAACAACAATTCCACCGGCGGGAGAGCTTCGGAAGGATTGTTACCTATTAAGCCGACATTTATCTCGCGACCTTCGATATACTGCTCCGCAAGTACAGGCTGTTTGAAAGCCTCGAAAATCGTCCGCGCAGCTTCCCTTAATTCATTCTCATTATGGACCACTGTCACGCCAAAAGAAACAGATTCATTTTTTGGTTTTACAACCATGGGAAACAATAGATCCGGTGACAATTCATCTTCCCATGAGTTTAGGACAACGAACTCCGGCGTCGGCAAATCATGCTGACGAAAGATTATTTTGGCAACGACCTTATCCAGGGCAAGACCGTGTGCAAGGGGGCCCGAACCCACGTAGGGAATCCCGATCATCTCGAGAATGCTCGGCACATGTGCATATCTCGCCTGGCCCTGAATCCCGTAAGAGACATTGAAAACCAAACCCGGGAGTTCTCCCTTCAGGACCTTCGGCATGAAATCCCCCAGCCGCTCGATTAGGTTCTTGTCACCCTCAACCTCTTTGACCTGATGTTTTCCCGCCTTGAGTGCATCGGAAATTCGCTTTATTGTCTTGTGGCCGATTCGTTCCCGGTTCGGAACTCCGAAAAGGTTTATGACGTTTTGAGAATCACGATTGTAAACAACTGCTATTTTCATAGTAACGTTAAATTATTCGACGCCATAGAAGACGTATAGGATATAAATTTCACAATGACTACAATAGACTCTTCCTCGGCAATACTGGGGTGTAGATTCCAATAATTCCGTAAAAAAAGTGCCTGAAAGCGGATATTAGCAACACCTGTTCGCTGAATCAAACAAATTTCCGCTAATATCAGATACTATGGTCATTCATAGGTTTTTTCATTGACAGCAAAGCAGTTAATATGGTATAGATAATAGTGGTGAAGTTTGTATCTGCACAGTCGGTTATCTGTGGATTCTTGTCTTCATATAGGAGTGATTTGTACAATTTTCCAAATAGAGGAGGAGTTAATACTTGGAGTATGGAGTTGTGCTGAAAACTTTGTGCTTCACAAATGAAATATTCCAACATTTCAAATGACAGTTCATATCCCGCCTCTGCGGGAACGGGAGTTTTGGTGTGTGGCCAAAGCATGATTCATAATTGTTGTAACTTTTAAGGAGGCTATTATGTGTAAAAAAATGATTTTGTCGGTTGCTTTTGTTTTAGTGCTGAGCCTGGTTCTAACGAGCGTAGCCAGCGCTGCCGATCCTGACCTTATCGGCTGGTGGCCGTTGAATGAAGGCTCAGGTGATACTGTTATTGATTTGTCTGCCTCAGGCAATGATGGGACCATCAGCAACGCCGACAGCGGCGGCCTTGGCAATAACGGTTCGGCCTGGGTCAACGACCCGGAGCGTGGCATGGTGCTGAGCTTTAATGGAGACGACAGTACCGGCTCAGTTGTCGGTACCAACCTGATTATTCCAGCGATGACCATGGACAACGATTTTACGTGGGCGTTCTGGACCTTCCAGCACCCCGATCAAGCCACGAATAATGATACGATCTTAGGCAACCGCTATGGCGGCACGGAATCGCCGCTTCAGTTCATCAAGTTCACTCCGACGAGGTTTGAGTTCTACAACGTAGATGGTAGTTACACAGAAGGCATTAATTACGATCCAATCCCGCTTGGAGTGTGGGTGCATCACGTTATATCCAAGGATGGACCCGACTTGACCTATTATCGCAACGGTGAAGAGTCGGGAACCAATACCATAACGAAAACCATTGATGAAAATACCTTTGGATTTGGTGGCGACTTCACAAATAACAATGAGAAGTGGCAAGGCTATCTGAGTGACGTGCGCCTCTACACAAAGGCGCTGTCGGCGGGTGAGGTTCTGGGTGTTATGGAAGGAGCAGGTGGATTATGGCCTTATGCATCCGGGCCAACACCGGCTGACGGTACCCTGCATACAGATACATGGGTAAACATTTCATGGAGGCCGGGTGGCTATGCGGTTTCGCACGATGTGTATTTAGGTGAGAGTTTTGATGACGTGGACAACGGAGCAGAAGGCACGTTCCTGGGCAACCAGACGGGCACGTTCTTTGTTGCCGGCTTCCCAGGATTTGCCTATCCGGATGGCCTTGTTCCAGGTACGACTTACTACTGGCGCATCGATGAAGTTAATGACACTGAGCCGAATAGCCCCTGGAAGGGCGATGTCTGGAGCTTTGCGATTCCACCTAAGACGGCCTATGCATCCGACCCGGCTGATGGCGCCGAGGCTGTAGGTGTCGATGGCACTCTTAGCTGGACGGCAGGTTTCGGTGCGAAACTGCACACACCGTACTTCGGTGAAACTTTCGAAGAAGTGGACGCTGCAACAGGTGGCCCGGCACAGGGAACTACTACCTATTCTCCCGGCACACTTAAAATGGCTAAGACTTACTACTGGCGGGTCGATGAGTTTGATATATTCGAAACGCATAAAGGTAATGTCTGGAGCTTTACTACCGAGGGTGCTGTTGCGGCACTTGACCCGGCTAACGGTGCTGTCGATGTGACGCAGACGCCCGTTCTTAGCTGGTCACCGGGACTTGGTGCTTCGCATGAAGTTTATTTCGGTGCCGATGCAGGTTCGCTTGAGAATAAAGCAAGTGGAAACCTTGGTTCAGAAAGCTATGACACCGGACAGCTCGAATGGAACACCGCTTACTACTGGCGGATTGATGAGGCTAATAACGCCAATGCCGACAGCCCGTGGACAGGCCCTCTATGGAGCTTTACAACAGCCAACTTCCTTATCATTGACGATTTTGAGAGCTACAATGACCTTGATCCCGCAGACCCGGCAAGCAACAGGATATTCAATGCATGGTTGGACGGATTCGACAATCCCGCATTAAACGGCTCTGTCGTGGGTAATGCCAATCCTCCGTTTGCCGAGCAGACTCTCGTTAACAGCGGTTCTCAGTCGATGCCGATGTCCTATGACAATGCCGTCGGAAAATCCGAGGCAACTTTGACATTGAATTCCAATCGTGACTGGACGGTAAATGCTGTCGATACACTGACAATCTGGTTCAGAGGCGAGTCATCCAATGCCGCTGAAACTTTGTATGTTGCCCTCAACGGCAACGCCAAAGTCAATAATGATAATCCGGATGCAGCATCGATAAATAAATGGACGCAGTGGAATATACCCCTGCAGGCCTTTGCAGACCAGAGTGTGAATCTTGCCAATGTAAATTCGATTACCCTTGGCCTTAGCTCGGTTACTGGCGGAACAGGTATGATGTACTTCGACGATATCCGGCTGTATCCACCTGCACCGTAAGCAGGGATTTGACTGTTAAGTAAAAGTACGTAGTAAATTTGTAAATTCGGGGCCTATGCCAATTCGGTGTAGGCCCCTTTTAATATCGAATATTTGTGAGATTACGGTGAGGCGAACCAGCGAAAGGAGACTTTGTCTCTATCGGGTTTGACAGTCAGGTTTACTACTGCCTTGCTCTTGTCAAAGTCAAAAGCAGCTATGGGGTTGTGTTTGACTGTTTCTACAACTGCCTTTTAACGGCCTCGGCATGGATGAGTTCGAATACGGCCTTGATGAATTCACTTTCCAGGCCAAGCTGCTTAGCTTTAGCTATATGGTCCTTTAGAAGGTGCTCCCATCTGTTAATCTGAAGAACAGAAATATTGTGCTCCTGCTTCAGTTTACCTATTTCCTCAACCCACTTCATCCTTTCCGCCAGGTCCTGTATGATTTGTGAGTCCGCGTTGCTGATTTCCGCTCGCAGGCGGGCTATCTGTCTTTTTACCTGCTCATCTGTTATAGCCGTATTTCGAGCCCGAAGCTTATCGAGCAGCTTCATCAGGGCATTGGGTGTAATTTGCTGTTTCGAATCGCTAAGAGCCTTCTCCGGGTTGTTATGAGTTTCTATCATAAGACCATTGATGCCTAAGTCCAACGCCGTTTGTGAGATAGGTTCTATGAATTCGCGGCGGCCCCCTATGTGGCTCGGGTCACAAATAAGAGGCAGATTCGGCAGCAGCCTTTTCAACTCGATAGGAATCTGCCAGTTTGGATTATTGCGGTATGCCATCCGCACATAAGTCGAGAAACCTCTGTGTATGGCAGCAAGTTTTTTAATCCCGGCGTTATACAACCTTTCGATGGCACCCAGCCAAAGACCAAGCTCGGCATTGATAGGATTCTTGACGAGTACGGGCACATCGACTCCTTTGAGGGAGTTGGCTATCTCCTGTACAAGGAACGGATTCACCGTCGTTCTCGCTCCAATCCAGAGAATATCAACATCATTATCGAGACAGAGTTCAACGTGCTGCGTGTTTGCCACCTCGGTCGTAGTAAGAAGGGAGGTCTCGGCCTTGACTGCCTTGAGCCATTCCAGGCCGACTTCGCCGACCCCTTCGAAGGTGTTGGGACGTGTACGAGGTTTCCACACTCCCGCACGAAAAACCTTGACATGGGGAGACTTTGTAAGTTTCCGAGCTATCGAAAGGACCTGCTTTTCAGACTCGGCACTGCAGGGGCCCGCTATCACCCAGGGAGTCTTATCAAACTTCAACCATGTTGAGATTTCTGATATATTGTGGTTCAGTTTTTTCATATTCTCAGTCATTGACAGTTAAAACCTCAATACTTACTTGATATTCTCGGCTTCTAAAGCTTAATACTTTAGGGGTTCCCTTTACATATATAGCAACAATTCGGAAGGTTTTACACATAGGCTGCGAATTGTAACCTGCAAGATATAGAAAATCAAGAGCCGCCAAAGGCACATCGGTAAAGAAGATATCCCTCTAACGCCGGCGGATGTTTAATATGCAGAGTTTGTGCGGCGGCAGTTCGAAAAATAAACGCCTCTTGCCATCTTTCACTACAAATTTTTCAGTTGTTAAGGGCTTTTGTTCTTCGCCATTTTTAATTGTTAAGGTAAGAATATATTCACCGCCCTTGAGTAAGTAAAACTCAGCCGACATCGGGCGTTTTTCCCTGCCAAAGTGGAACAAATCCGCAGCAAATTGTTCGGTTCCCGATTCTCTCACTAACGCTGCAATATTACGGGGCTCTGTAAGCCAGCGGACCGCGTTGAGCGGAAAGTACCCCGCACTGCCCGGATCGCCGGTTACCGTCGAATAAAGAAGCGATGGATTCGGAGTGTGAATCGGTACAGCAGATTCGGACAACGTATCGTTACCTGTAAAAAGTGTCGGGAATCGCAGGACACGGTCGGTATAGCGGACTTCGCTTGTATAACCTTCGAAATTGACTCGCAGCGCCTCAGCATTGTTGCCAAGTGCAGAGACTAATGAGCCGAAATCACCATCCATTCTAAAACGAATATACGGTAAACTCTCCCTACCTATAAGCTCATCGAACTCGGTATTGCCTGTCAGGAACCTGTATTTGGCAATTACACTCGACAAACCGCCAAGTTTCGAGGCGCACCAGGCTTCAGTGCCGGGAACCGGCTCCTTTTTCGGCGGTGAGCTTAGATACTTGAGGCGGGCATTTGCCAGAGAACGGATTGGCTGGAGATACTTGGCCTTACCCGTAATGTAATGAGTAAGTAAAAGTGTGTGGGTCATCTGGCTCATTGCACTTGGGTAAAGGTAAAGTGTATATTCACCATGATTCCTGGGGTCCCACCAGTCAGGCGAGAGGCCGCCGATTTTTCCGTCAGGCCAGTGGATTGCCGTAGGAATAATCCCGGCCGGCTTACCACGCTCGGCTCGTGCCGCCGCATCGACCCAGGTATCCATCCAGGCGGAAAAGAGTCTCGTCAAGTTCGCATCAGCAGTTCGCTGCCAATAAAGCAAAGTCGGCTGAACCACCCTCGGATGATATACAGTGTCACAGGCCCGCGCTGGATTCGTATCGATTTTGTTTGCCGTGAAATACGTGCTTTTGAACTGCAGGAAACCACGTTCATTTCGAGAAGTCCAATATTTCTCCATTAGCTCAGCTAATCGAAGGCTGCGCCTGCGCCAAAGGTCATTGTCCGGGTCGATATGCATCATCGGTGTTATAACATCGGCAGAGTCCTCGGCGGTATGTTCTACATCCGACATTCTGGTCGTATAGCCGAGCTTGATATGCGGCTGGTCCATTAGTGCTTTGGAAAATCTCGCCTGTGCCCGCGAAATCTTCGGGCTGTCAAATCCTATCAATACCGGCACCCACCAGCGCCACATCTCACAGTCGTCCCCCCATCCGCCGCCGTATTCACCGTTTTTCTGCATGCGGTTTTCAATCCACCATTCGATGATATCAGCAAGACGTTCCAGCCCCTCTCGCTGGTAAACTGCCCATTGAGGCGCCCCCGAAACAGCTTGGTATTCCTTATACGGGCCGGTGGGGCTACCGAGATACATCCGGACAATCTTGTTTTCAGGAAATGCCCGGCTGGCTTTCTCAAAAAATCCCCGCGCTATACCAAAAAATTCCCGCCGTCTTTCGGCAATGCTCCAGACCCCGCCGGACTCCAGCGTGTACCAGATAACCATCCTGCCGCGATACAGCCAGGTCAGCGGATAAAGCACAGAACTTTCGGGAATATCGAAATCGAAGTCCTTATTGCGGCTTACCTGCCGGCCAAAATAGTCCAATCGTTGTTCGCCCAGCCAGCGCTCGATCTGCGTGATGAGCTTAGTGAGGTCTTCCCTTAAAGAGTTATCCAAATTCATTCGTTCCCTGAGTTGTTTTAAATAGTCCAGGCGAACCTCATCGCTGTCGGCATTACCTGCCCGTTGAATAACAGCAGCAATAGAATCATCCCCGGCTTGAGCTTGTGTTGCCCAAAGCACAACGGTCAATCCCATCACCAACCACACAACGACCAGTTGCCGGCTTTTAAGTTGTCTATGGAAACAAATTAAGCTCATCTTTTCCTACCTCCTGCAAAATCTTATTATGCTTTACGCACAAAGCAACCATTCGGAAGGTTTTACACACAGGATGATAATTGTAACCTGCCAGCCATAGAAAATCAACATTAGACGGACAACATTCATGTGACAAGCAGCAGTTAGAGATTGGGCCGGGCGGTATCAATCGAGATTTAGTAGAAAGAGCAGTTACTTGCGGGTAACCACAAGCCTCAAAGGCCTGTCCGGCTCAACGTGAATAGGCAGGCCCTCGCTGAGCGACTTGCCCGATACAATTCTTGTCCATTTGGCGTCGATATCCTCCACTCTGTACAGGTGCGATTCGTCCGGTTCGACAGTGTACCACTCAGGCATAGCGTTCATCCGTGGCCAGTCTTGTTTAAAACCCATATACAGTCGATGTCGTGGAATATCGAATTGGAGAAAGCCTTTGTACGCTTTGTCGGACTTCACAAAAATGCAGATTCCGTCACCATAAGGTGCAGCACCTAACTGGAGGCCTTCTCGCCAGGGTCGAGCGATTATATTCCGCGTATGCAGCATGGTATGGATCAGCACCGTGCGGACCGTATTTGCTTCAAGTTTGTGCACACCCCAAAGACGATCAGGATCAGTATGATCAACAAGAAGTGTGGCAATCTCCCTATCGGCCCAGATAAAAGCCTCGGTCACCGGGATCCGGTATAGGAGATAGAGACCACCCTCGACTGAGTCGGCGACATTGTCGCGAGAACCATGGTCCCAGTTGAATTTCTCGTAGCGAGGTTTCAAGAGATTGGTCATTGCTCGACGGATTACCTCGCTATAATGCCGGGTGCCTAATGCGAGGTCGTAGTCAAGAAAGCCTACGTAATCGTATCCCCAACCATCCCCAGTGGTGACGCCATCATAATGTCCCACCGCTTTTTGCAGGTTCCTGACAATAATTCCATCCGAATTCGTCCCTCGCTCTAATAGTTCATCAAACATATATTTCATGTGCGGTTTATATTGCTCTGCCTTTTCTGGAGACGCAGTGATATCGACAGTAAACAAAAGGCCCAATCCGCCGATGATTTCGCACCCGTGATCCGACAGACGTGAGGGGACAAACTTTCCGGGCAAGAGATAATAATCGGCCAGCCGATGCGCCCAGTCAAGATACTTCCGCTCCAGTGTCATACTGTACAATCGCGGCAGAAGCTGCAACAACTCGCCGTTGACTTCGATATTGGTCGAAGGAATTTTGCCATAGGGCGTCTCAATTCGGGCATGCTTGAAGATATCGTCAACCAGCCCCCGCATGCGGTCAAACCATGGATACTCTTTACCCGTTATTTCGACGATCGGTATCAAACCGTCCTTGGCGTATTCGCTGGCCTCGAAGATCATCATCTCGAATGAAGTTACAATTTTTTGTCCCGTTTCCATATCGTAGCGAACAGGCAGACGGTCCAGATGATTACACAGCCGCTGCTCCGCTTTCAGGGTATCGAGCATTATCGTATCGAGTACTTCCTTGTCGGTGTAGTAAGCCGCCCAAACATAAAATGGATAACAGTCGGCTGCCGTATCGCGATAGTTCCACTCCCGGCCGGTGGGACGAAACAAGCCCGACCGCTTGTCGTGAACCGCAAGGCACTGCTCATGCAGCCAACGCTGAACCTTGCTCAGGGCGATGCCGGCATATCGCGCCGACCTTTCAGCGCGACGCCAGTCGGGGTGTCCCGGTGAAGGATTCCAAAGACGTTGAGCCTCCTCAGTAAGTTTGAAGCCTGGAAGGTCCGCCCATTGGGCCGAATGTCGGCCGGATGGAGAAATTATTGCCGTCCGGATTGGCTTGACCTTGGGCGACAAGGCCAACTTACACCTGATTCTAACACCAGCTAAGAATGCGACTCGCTCTCGACCCTTTCCATAAAGAATCACCTTACTGCCTTTAGATAGCTTCCCTAAGCGAAGCCGGACCCATGCAAATCCCTCCTGCCCGACATGGGATATGGAGCCGGACTTGCCGTTATAATCGAAGTAGAGTGTTCGTTTGTCCGCACCTTTCGAGCCGAAAAGGACTTCGAATCGGTCAGCCGGGTCGGTATCGTCGGGCAGCGTAACTTCAAGTTTCCATTCGGCAAGCCAATAGTATTTCTGACCGGCGAACTCCTGCGGTCCTGATGTAAACAGCGTCTCACCAGCGGAGACAACCGATAGGACAGCGAGGACAAAAACCGGCATATATTGATATTTCATAATCCATGCCCTTTTTGATGGTTATTCAATCTCTCTCGTCATCACTTGCGTATATTTTGTTGGCTAATGCAAAAGCTATTAGGTTGCAGAACACTCCAATGACCAGACCGCTTATTCCCATCGGCGATTTCAATAAGCCATTCCATATCAGCACACCCGCTGCACCGGCTATAGTACCACTGAAGAATCCGGCCTTGGTAACCCGGACGCCCAGGAACACAGCCGCTAATGGAACGAGGATGACCGGCGCCCAGAAATTATAGGCATAAATAAGAATGTCGAGTATGCTGCTGATTTTGATGGCGAAAACAACGGCGAAAATGCCTACAAAGCAGTTCAGAAGTTTCGCCAGAAGCAGTTCATGTCGTTCGGACAGAGGTTTTTTCCGCAGAGGTTTGACAATATCGTTGATGCAGGCGGTGGCCGCTCCGTTCAGAAAAGAGTCGGCTGAGGACATCACTATCGAAATCACCCCGGCAATGACAACGCCCCGCACTCCCGCAGGCAGCACTGTGCAAATAACAAATGGCATTGCCAGATTGGGGTCCAGTTTAGGGTCCAGCGTCAGAGCAACCAGTCCGATAGCGCCGGTAACCACAAAGAACGGAATCGAGAAAATACCGCTAAGCATAGTGCCGCGGGCTGTATGCTTAGCATCCTTGCCAATAAGCAAACGCTGAACGTAAGGGGGCACAAGCGTTTCACCAAACAAAAAAGTGAGGAACAGTGACAGGAAAGCTCCGATTGTCATACTATCGGCAGGGACTGAAAAGTGACTTGCCGGTACGGCCTCTCTGATAGCTGAAAAGCCTCCCAGCTTTACAATGCCAAATATAAGAGCGGCCGGCAGTCCAATGGCAAGGACGCAGAACTGGATAATGTCTGTCAGCACTACAGCCCGCATCCCGCCTATCGTAGAGTAAGCAATTACGATTCCACAGCCAATCAAAATGCCCCAAATCGGTTCGATGCCGAGAAAGACCTTGAAGATGAGTCCCATTGCCCCCACCTGGGCGCCCACAATACCTGCGCAAAGAAAGACGGAAAAGAAACCAGTGATAACTTTTGCCGACTTGCCGTATCCCTGTTCCATGATATCCCCCGCGGAGATAACATTGGGAAAATTGTCCATCTTTGGCGCAATAAACCTGGCAACAAGAATCTCTTTAAGGCTGAATCCCCAAAGCAATACGATGTTTGCAATACCAAAGCGAAAAACCTTCTCGGCATTACCTATAGAAAATCCACCACCAATAAATGATGCTGAAAGAGTCGCAAAAATGACTATTGAGCCGTACGACCGATGGGATACCGAGAAATCCTGCAGGCTCTTCATACCCCTGCCACTCCATAATCCCACCAAAAGGATTACGAATAAGTAGAAGATGATAATGGCATAGTCCAGATAATTCAGCATAATGTTCAGGGCTCCCTGAAGGCCTTATTCAAGAGCGAAAGTCAATTATTCGAAGCTCTCATACTGCTGCTTAAGTGAAAAAGGCAACCGGCCCAATATCACCCATGGTCTTAAGGCCCGGGCTTGCCGCAAGAACAGACCTCACCGCATTTAGAGTAATAGCACATGTAGCGATGTCGCCATTAACGCCGCCTGTAATCTTGGATTTAATTTCAGGCTCACCATCGATGTGCACCTGTTCGTATGATTCAGGTTCACCGACCGCAGCCTTAAATTTCAGAGCAATAACTTCCTTATCGCCAATAAAACCCCTGCCGACCTGATGCACCCCGCAGGCCATCCCTTTGGAAATCGGTTTGTACCCGTTATTAATATCTTTCTCAGCTATAACCGGCTCAAGACTTTCGGTATTCCGATCAAGCTTCCAGCCAAGCCTATTTGCTATAAAATCCACCGACTCAGGCAAACCGACATGCCTCAGTGTCCCTTCCTTTTTCTTGATTTCAAATTCTTCCAAAGTTAAACCAGCGCCAATTTTCTGCTGAAATGGAATTCGCCGCACCGAAGCATCCTGGACCCTCCATACCTCAACCTTTTTAACATTCTGGCACGGAGCCGTAAGAACCGTCGGAAGGAAATCCATCAGATACCCCGGATTAACTCCGGTACCGAGACAAACGACTCCATTTTCACGGCATATTTTATCAACCCTGCTCGAAAGTTCAGGTTGGGTCTTCCATGGATAAAAAAGCTCTTCACAGGTGGAAACAATGTGAAGTTTAGCTTTTGCAAGTTCTACAATCTGGCTCTCAAAAGCAACAACACTGCTGACAGTAGTAACTATAGCTGCTTCCGGCGACTTGCCCCTGATTGCCTCGTCAAGATTACTGCTGACAGTTATTCCAAGCGGATTTACCCCGCACAGTTCACCAAGATCTTTACCGGCCTTATCGGGATCAGGGTCAACGGCTCCCACGATGTTAAAACAGCCGCGCTCCACCGCGTACTTAACCATTTTCTGCCCTATTGGACCGATTCCTATGTGAACTATATTTATCATTTGTGTCTGCCCCTTCGTGATTTAAAATCAAGTTATACAAAAAAAGATTACTCGAAAATCTTATTCAATTTTCTCCGGCTTCTGTTTTCCCAGCTTCGACCGTGATAAACATAGCTGATTATCAGCGGCAGAACGGAAGTAGCTTCCGCATAAACCATCTGCTCGTAAAGAGTACTAACTTTTCCCCATGAGTGGGCCTCCTTAAGTGTTGAGCTTGAGCAGGCGCCGTCTCTGGCATCAGCAACGGTAATCTGTACGGCGTATTTATGCATACTCGCATCTTCTCCCAGAATTTCGGCACAAACGACAGTATCCTGAGCAAAGTTTTTCGGCACACCGCCTCCGATCATAAACAGTCCCGAGACCTGAGATTTTATTTTTATTTCCGTCAGCTCTCTGAAGTCCTTAACAGAGTCGATGGAAATATGGTTATCTTCATTTTCGACCTGATGTTTTACCAGGCCAAATCCCGCGCTCGAATCCGAGAATGCCGGGCAGAATATCGGCACATCATTTTCATAAGCGGCCTGAACCAGAGAGTTCGGTTTTTTTGCTTTATTGTTAACAAGATATCTACCCATCTCACGGATAAATTCTCTCGAAGAATAAGGTCTCGGAGCAAGTGAATCGGCTATTTCTTTTATCGTGTTATCACAGGACTGAAGCTGTTCTTCGTCAATAAGCGTGTCATAAATTCTATCGATATACAGCTCTCTGAGTATCTTATCATCCGAGTATGGACTCCCCTTATAATGCTGAAAACCCAAAGCCTCGAAGAAATCCATATCGACAATTGTCGCTCCGGTTGCGACAATAACATCAACCATATTATGCTTTACCATATCGACATAAATCTGCATACATCCTGCCGCACTGGTACTGCCCGCTATACATAACATAATTGTACATTCTTCATCATTTATCATCTTGTTGAGAATATCCGCAGCTCCCGCGGTGTCCCTTGCCGTAAAAGACATATCTTTCATGGATTCGATTATTCCGGTCGAATCGAAAGATTTGATATCGATATGTTTTACAGGGTCTTTTAGAAAATCGCTCTTTTCCATTTTCATCCTCTGAACTTATAGCTCAGCAATTTATAGATGAGCTTTGCTGCCATAAAATCCGGGGACGTATTCCTGCTGTTCGGACACAATTCCACGACATCAAAACCGACGAGGTTTTTCTTCTCGGAAATGGTTTTCAAAAACTCCAAAACATCATACCACAGCAATCCCCCCGGCTCGGGTGTTCCCGTGGAAGGCATTATAGACGGATCAAAAACATCCAGGTCAATTGTAATGTAAACATTTTCCGAAAGTTTCGAGATGACCTCGTTGATCCAGTCCGTTTTGTTATAGATGTCCTTTGCAAAAAAAACGCTGGCTTTGTCCATGGACTCTTTTTCGGAAGAATCCATACTCCTGATACCCACCTGTACAACCGGACACAGCTCTTTCGTTCTGGCCATAACACAGGCATGATTATATTTTGAGCCGTTATATTCTTCTCTTAAATCCGCGTGGGCGTCCAGTTGTAAAACAGTAAGATTCTGAAAGTGTTTTGCATGGGCCTTGATAGAGCCGATACTGACCGAGTGTTCTCCGCCGATAACCACAACAAATTTGTTGTTTTCGAGATAGTACCTTGTAGTCTCATTAACAATATCAATCATCTCGTTGGTGCTGATGTCACCACCTGTTGTCTCTTCTGTAAATATACCTTTTTTATAAACCTCTGAATCCGTCTCTATATCATACAACTCCATGTTTGCGGATGCTTCGATCATTGCTGCCGGGCCTTTGTCCGCACCTTTGCCCCATGTACTCGTCCCATCATAGGCCACAGGAATAATAACAATTCCCGCATTTTCCGGTTCGCAATATTCCTGGGGCGGATACCCGAAGTTAATTCTTTCTTTCATAACAGATAAATCCCATGAAATAGTTTAATCAAACAAAAACATTGCTATCGCTACGGTTGTTGTCCAGAGAGATTCCTGTCCTTTTGCTGTTTGTGTTATATTGGTGGTTCTAATAAAAAGGCCGCTGGATTTATATGCCTGCTCTTTTTCCGACCAGGCCGTATCGGGATTCAATTCCATCCCCAATGTTGTTCCCAACATGCCGGCCGCCAGGTCTTCGGCCATGTCGCCGGCCTTTTGTCTATTCATGCCGTGACCGTGTACCTCGCTGAGATATCCCCATTTGCTGCTGTCTTTAGGAACAGCAACTCCTATCGAAGAAGCGACCAATCGCCCATGTTCGTCTGTATCCGCCCTTGCCATAACGCAGAAGCTTATAGAGCCCGGAACCAGAGATTTGATCCCTTTTTCCCGGCTGATCATTTTGCATTTGGAAGGTAAAATCGACGAAACCTGAACAAGGTTTTGCTGCGCCACACCTGCCACTCGCAGAGCTTCTTCGAAAGATTTAAGCCGATACTTATGCCGGCCGACTCCTTTGGTTAAAAAAACTTTCGTTGGAAGTAAATCAATCATTTAACGCTCCTGTATTGTTAGTTCATTTATTCAGTCAATTATTTGTTTCTGACGTAAGATTTCAAAGAGATAAATAAAAAATATAATATTTTTTACAAAAGTTACACCATACAGATTGCAATTCTAAAGATTATACCAACAAGTTGTGGATTGTGGGATTAGTAAGGGTAAAAAATGTGAACAACAGAAATGATTTATATAATATGCCTACTCGCATGGCCAAAACCGCTTCTAAGCATATCGCCAATCTTGTTCCAGCCAGGCATACTCCTTCTCGCCGATATCAGCGGCTGCAATTGTCTTGATTTTTTGGCGTCGGCCCGGAGAGAGTTTCGTCCACGAGGCGCTTAGGTTTTCTCGAACCTGCTCTATAGTGTGAACTCCGCAGGTACAGATATCGACCAGCTTGTTCTCCAGAACGAAGGAAATCAAATCGCGGGGCAGGCCGGCGTCGCTACCTTTAAGATCGCAACCCTTCAAAAGAGCACCGCGGACGAAGGGCTTGATGGTAATCACACCTAACCCCTTTTTCTTAGCCGCCGGCAGCACCTTTTCCGCAGCGCGGTGCCGTATATTGTAGGGTATGGAACAAATGTCAAAATAGTCACCATACTTATCGAACGCTTCGAGGAACAGTTCGGGCGTAAAGTGGCAGCCGAATCCGGTAAAGCGTATTTTTCCCTGTTGTTTTAGTTTGTCGAGCGCTTCGATTGAATAGGACATGTCCCAATAGCCGGACTGCGGCGTGTCGTTCTCGGTATTGCAAAGCAGGCACATATCGACGTAGTCGGTTTGCCACAGTTTCAGTCTGTCCTCAGTCCACTTGTATATCTCCTGCTTGTCCGCCTTGACGCCCTTCATCTTGTGAGACACACGAATCGAAACGATGAACCGGTCCCGCGCCTTGAGTCTTTTAAGCGCCTCCCCGGGGACACTGGATTCTTGCAGCGCAGTACATGAATCGAGAAAATTAACTCCCATATCCATCGACGCGGCAATCATTCGGGTTGCCTCATTGACAGTAGGCCTGCGATATCCTCCCTGACCATCCGGGACCTGTTTGTACGCCCAACTGTGACCTCCAATTCCAATTTCAGACACGCGCAGACCGGTTTTACCGAGCACGCGATATTTCACTCTACGGCCGGTCGCTTTCTCTTCCGTCGCCAAGTAAGCATTGTCGAGCAGCGGTGTTGCCATACCTCCGGCTACCGCGCCAACTCCGAATTGTTTTAGAAATTCCCTGCGTGTCGAACTGATTTCGCTCTCGTGTTTAGAAATGTGCTTTGCCATTTTATATGTCCTCTCAGAATTATGAGGTTCCCTTATGACAATATTGTACTCTATTTCCATCTAATCCGAAAGAAAAAGCAACAAATCAGCTTTAATGTGTCGTTAAATTTATCATCTCAAGAAGCTACCTGCCTAAGATAGCAGAACATAAATTATTTAACTATCTTTTCATCAAGCCCTATACTCCTTGGTAGTTAAGATTGACTATTGGGATTGAGGAGTGGATTTCAGATTGGTTGGCTCTTTGTACCTACGAGTCGAATTGAAGCCTATAGTCGCGAAGATTGGTGGAATAAGCAATATAAGTGCCCATAGAACTATCTTTTCTATTCCTAAAAAACACAGGAGGACCGCGACAGGCCCTCCAAGAAAGCCACCGCTTAAAGTTTCCAGAAACGAACCCGTTTCATTGCCTATCCTGCCGACAAGATAAACACCAAAGGTACTGCCAAGCACATACAACGGAGGAAAGACGATAAAGAACAATCCTATAAACACGGGCCCGGTTTTCTCGTCTATACCAACAAGCACAATGCCAGTAACATATGTGAGAGGAAATGCAACAGCAAATCCCGCTACCGCACCAGCTAAGATTTCGCAGGCGATTCTTGCGAGGCTTAGAGGCGGCTTCTGAAGGTTTTGCTTTTTGTTTTCAACGTTGATGGATTTACACATAACTTTTCCCGCCAAACCTAACTGGATAAGAGCATTTCAAGACGAGGGCGGCTCTTCGTACTTACGAGTCAAATTGAAGCCAAGCGTCGCGAAGATTGGTGGAATAAGCAATAATAAAGGTGCTAATAGAACTATCTCTACTCTTATCCACAATAAAGATAATAAGGCAACGAACGCGACAAGCCCTCCAACAAAGCCACCGGCTAAAGTTAGTAAGAACGAACCCGTTTGCTTACCTCTGCTACCGACAAGATGAACACCAACGGCACTGATCCATCCATTCAACGGAGGAAAGAGGGTAAGTAATATTGTCAGAAAGCCGAACCCTGCATACTCATCTTTACCTTTACCAACAAGCACGAAGCCGATTACATTTACGACCAGCAGTGCAACAAGACTAAGTGCCGTGCCAGCCAAAATTTCGCGGGCGATTCTTCCGACACTTAAAGGTGGCTTCTGACGGTTTTGCTTTTTGTTTTCGACGTTAATGGTTTCAGACATAAATTTTCCCTGCAAACCTAAATGGACGAGAGCATTTCAAGACGAGGGTGGCTCTTTGTACCTGCGGGTCAAATTAAAGCCTATAGTCGCAATGATTGGCTGAATAAGCAATAAA
Source organism: Planctomycetota bacterium (assembly GCA_019456195.1). Classification (GTDB taxonomy): domain Bacteria; phylum Planctomycetota; class Phycisphaerae; order Sedimentisphaerales; family Anaerobacaceae; genus NIOZ-UU13. Next base: position 53,513 of record VRUK01000011.1, read on the forward strand.
ACCGCTTTGAGAACTATCCTTTCTACTCCTGACAAAAATGACGGTGCGCTGAAAAGCATAGGAAGTGAGAAAGGCATGGCAAGGCCTCCAACAAAGCCACAGACTAAAGTCAGTAAGAGCGAACCAGTTTGCTTGCCTCTGCTGCCGAGGAGATAAACACCAACAGCACTACCAAGACCATATACCATAGGAGAAACAAGTAAAATAATTCCGAGAGCCGCCATTCCTCCAAAGTCGCCTCCATCATCAAACACAGTGCCGATCACATATGCGAACGGCACCGCAATAGCAAGCCCTGCCGTCGCACCAGCCAGGATTTCGCAGGCGATTCCTGCGATACTTAGAGGCGGCTTCTGACGGTTTTGCTTTTTGTTTTCAACATTAACAGATTCAGACATAAATTCGTACCTTGTTAATCGCGTCTCGTGTTGATTTCGCTCCCAGATGCCTCACGTCTTTAGGGTAGAAGATAATTGAGAAGAAGGGGAAGGTCAAGGTCAAATGATTATTGATGAGTAAAGATTTATTATTGGGTTTGAGGGGTAAATTTCAAATTTCATATTTCAGATCCGTTGGCTTCCCTTTTTTTACACGTTTACAAATAATTTAAGGACCACTACGTTATGCTGATTGTATTCTTTGCAGTTTCCACGTTTTCCATAAATTTAACCAGTTATTATATTTATCGGATGACAAATTTTGGAGGCATAACTATAACTGGAGTTGTAAAAAGAAAATTTCACAAGAAAGGGATCTAAAATGATGAAAAATGATAGAATTTTAGTGAGCAGAAGACTTTCAGTTTTATGTGTGTGCTTACTACTTACAGTCAGCAGCATAGGTTACACAAAAACTGTTTTCAGGGCTATAGAGATATTTCCTCTCGTTAAACAGCACGTACACGGCTCGACTGTAGTTGAGCTGCCGAATGGCGATATTCTTGCCGCTTGGTTTCAAGGCTCCGGAGAACGATGGGCGGATGACGTTGCGATCATGGGAGCCCGGCTAAAAGCCGGCAAGCAAAACTGGAGCAATCCTTTCGTGATGGCGGATGTCCCCGAATTCCCGGATATTAATCCGATTCTTTTTCTCGACCCTCGCGGCCGTCTTTGGCTAATGTGGTACACCGTCATAGCAAATCAGTGGGAGACTTCCCTGCCAAAATACCGTATCAGCGAGGACTACATGAGGCAGGATGGAGCACCAGAATGGTCATGGCAGGAGGTTCTCCATGTAAAACCCGGGGGTTCTTCCGAACGAGGAATACAGCCAGGCGACCGTTTTGTAAAATCTATTGAAAGGCAAATCGAAGAATACGGAAAATATCTTTCCCAAAGTGATAATCTATCAGAGGATGCAACCCGCAGAATGTTGGAAAGATGGAAAGCGTGGGGGGCGAATATGCTGGCCAAGGCACGCGGCGAGAACATGACCAAGAGAGGCCAACTCCGCGATGCCTCAGGCGGATATAAAGAACAACAGCTTGGTTATGCCTATTTCAGACGCATGGGCTGGCAGACAAAGAACAAAGCCGTTATCGTTAATAAAAATCGAATGATAATTCCGTTTTACTCGGATGGATTCAGCTTTTCGTTAATGGCCATAACGGATGATTGCGGCAAAAACTGGCAGTTCAGTGAGCCGCTCGTGGGGCCCGGAAACATCCAGCCCAGCATCGCAATAAAAGCCGATGGAACATTAGTCACCTACATGCGCGACAATGGCCCGCCTCCTCAGCGTCTCCACATGAGCACTTCCAGAGATGGCGGCATAACGTGGAGTTCGGTGAGGGATTCCGAATTGCCTAATCCCGGTTCGGGAGCCGATATTGTAACTCTGCGAAATGGCCACTGGATTCTGGCGTACAATGATACGGAAGACGGAAGGCACAGTCTGGCCGTTTCTATTTCAACCGATGAAGGCAAGAGCTGGGAATATACCCGGCATCTTGAAAGGGACATACGAGGCAAAGACTTGGGAACCAGCAGCGGCTATCCCTCGATTATCCAGGGTCTTGACGATACCTTACATGTCGTTTACAGTTACCATCATAAAGACCGCCGAAGTGCACCGAATAAAACAATCAAATATGTACAGTTTAACGAAGAGTGGATCAGGCAAAAGTAAAACCAAAAAGTTCGATAGTCACATATACAAGTGGACTTAGGCAGGCAGGAGTAAATCCATGAAAAGGCGGGAATTCATCAAAAACACGGCAGTCGGACTCACAATATTAACCGCTGGGTCCTCACACTATACCAATGCAAAAGAACCCAGGTATCGGGTAGCGGTAATTGGCAGATCTGGCAAGGGTAACTATGGTCATGGGCTGGACGTAGTGTGGAATGATATAGACCAGGCCCGGGTGGTGGCCGTTGCAGACGAAGATTCTAAAGGCCGAGCCAAAGCAGCCGAGCGGCTTAAAGCACCCAAAGCCTACGCCGATTATCGCCAAATGCTGGAAAAAGAACGCCCGCAAATCGTAAGTGTGGCCCCGCGCTGGCTGGACTGCCATCGTGATATGGTACTGGCCTGTGCAGAGTTCGGCTGCCATGTCTTTCTTGAAAAAGCTATGTGTCAAAACCTTGAGCAGGCTGACGAAATGATCGCTGCCCTTGAAAAACGAAATTTGAAACTGGCTATTGCTCACCAGACTCGATACAGCCCTTCGCTGAAACATGTCAGACAAATTATCTCCGACGGAAAGTTGGGGGACATACTCGAACTGCGAGGCCGGGGCAAAGAGGACCGTCGGGGCGGCGGTGAAGACCTGATGGTACTCGGTACACATATAATGGACTTAATGCGTTTCTTTGCAGGTGATGCGCAATGGTGTTTCGCAAATGTAAGAGACGGACAAAAGACTGTTACCCGAAATGAAGTTCGTGATGGAGCCGAAGCCATTGGTCCGCTTGCCGGAGATGAGATTCATGCAATGTACCATTTTAATGGAACGACAACGGGCTATTTCTCGACCCAGCGTGTCAGGCATGGGGCATCGAAACGCTTTGGACTCCGGATTTTTGGGACAAAGGGGATACTTACAATGACGACCGGTGCTCTGCCCGAAATCTGGTTTGTCGAAGATCCATCATGGCAGCCAGGTCGTAGTAAGGCCCGCTGGAAGAAAATTACCAGTGTCGGGATTGACAAACCCGAAACGCTGAGTGACCCTAACCACCATTTTGGCAATTGCCTTATTGCCCAGGATTTGATTCGGGCCATCGAGACGAATACGCAACCAAAAGGCAGCATGTATGATGGACGAGCGGCTTTGGAAATGATATTAGCTGTATATGAATCACACCGTCTAAACGCACCGGTTGAGTTACCGCTGAAAAACCGAAGGCACCCGTTGAGCCTGTTGTGAACATGTATGTTGAATTTTGAGAGTTTCCCTTATTTGGATAGGAGGATTTATAGCTTATGAGAACTAATTTTCGAAACAAGTTTTTTTGCATATTATTTTCAGCCGCCTTGGCGCTTATATCATTTAACTCAGCCATAGCGGAGAATTGGCCGTGTTTTCGAGGGCCAACCCGGCAGGGTATATCCCATGAGAAGGATATCCCAATCGAATGGAGTCAAACATCCGGCATCGTCTGGAAGACACCGATTCCGGGCGAGAGCTGGTCATCGCCTGTCGTGTTCGATGACAGGGTGTTTGTCACTACTGCAACGGACGGAGGCGCCTCATTTCGCCTGTTATGCCTCGACAGGCTGACAGGTACTGTCCTTTGGGACAAACAAGTACTCCGGCAAACCCCCGGACACAGACAGAAATTTAACTCGTATGCCTCTTCCACGCCGGTAACCGATGGTCAATATATATACGTAGTAGCCTTTGACGGAACCATTGCCGCGGTTTCCAACGAAGGTAGTATCATTTGGACACATCAGGAATTTGAATTTTACAGTGAACACGGCCTGGCGGTTTCACCAATATTGTACAGAGATTTGCTGATAGTTCCCTTAGACCACAGCAGCAGCGGAGCGGATAAAAGACTTGGATGGCAAAAACCATGGGATAAAGCTGTGATACTTGCTGTAAACAAGAATACAGGTAATGTGCAGTGGAGAGGCCGGCGAGGGCTTTCCTGTGTTGCACATGTTACACCCCAAATTCTGAGTGAGAACGGCCGGGACCAGCTCATCAGCTCGGCAGGTAATGTAGTGCAGGGTTTTGACCTCAAAACCGGCCGCAGAATTTGGACCGCCTCAAATCCGGGCGAAGGTGTAGTCCCTTCTATCGTTATTGGCGAAGGTCTGATTTTTACTACGTCAGGATTTGGAGACTCGGCAATCCGCGTCATTCGCACAGGCGGCAAAGGTAACGTTACAGAGACACACATTGCGTGGGAATCAGCCGAAGATGTCTCCAAGGTCCCGTCAATGCTTTATGCAAAACCCTTCCTTTTCCTGGTTACTGAAACTGGTGTTGCCAAATGCCTCAGAGCGTCAACCGGCAAAGAAATATGGAGAGAGCGTCTGGGAGGGAAATACTCGGCCTCGCCGATCTGGGCCGACGGAAGGATTTATTTTCTCTCCGAGAAAGGCAAGACCACCGTTATCGCCGATGGAGGCGAATTTAAGGTTCTCGCTGAAAATGAACTTGAAGAAAAGTGCATCGCAAGCCCGGCAGTTTCACAGAAGCATATTTTCATTCGGTCGGAGAATAATATCTACTGTATCGGCCGGGGCCCGTAGGTTATAAGCCTTTATGTTCGAGCCTGCCAGATGTGTTCATGTGTTCTTGATGTAGATATAAAACAAGATGCTTAAAACGTTAACTCGTCTTTAGGGGTATCATACTTACAATCCTCATTTTTTGTGAATTTCTGAATATCCGCGCGAACACTGCATACTTCATCCCTGAGCATCTCAACTTGGTGTTCCAGATCTTCTTCACGTGTCTTTTCTTTTCCCTCAACAGCCTTCTCAAGATGATATTCCTTCGGTTCTTCGACCTCTTTGGCAATATCATTATCTTTGTCCGGGCCGGCGATGCGAAAAGTTTTACTCTGCCAACATAGCTTCACCCATCTGATGAATCTATAAACACCTGTTCCGCCAAACCAGACAGACCAAACAGCCAGGTACCCTCCTATTGCACTGCCTAAACCTGCCAATACGAACAACATGATTACTTGATTTTTGGGAAGTGTCACCCAGAAATTACCTTTAGCTTCTTCTAAGTTGTTAAGGCAGCTGCTCACAGCCTCCTCATTGGACTTAAAATAAGTAGGCTCAGTTTGACGGCATGCTTCCCAACCCTGGAATTCCTTGCTGTAAATGTCCAGTTTGTTTCGTGCCGTATAATACTCACCGGCCATTAACAGAACGCAAAAGCAAGCAGAGAAAACGCTTACACATATCGACAGAAAAAGCGTTATTTTGCGCAGTCCATATTTTCGCTTCATTCGCTTCATAATATTATCCTCCCACATATAAAATATAACTTATCACAGTCGAGTAGCAAAAAAAGAGAAGACAATTCCTATTTAATAAGAAAATACTCTGATTTGTGGTCTTTTGAGGGCAAAATAACGAAAAAAACGTCATAATCGGAAAAACCGTTACATTTCATATTACCGGTGGCACTTAGTTATAGTCTTTACCTTTTTCATATCCCAAAGAAAGATAAAGATGTAAAGTGTATTTAGAGTGCCTAATATACACAGTAATTAAAGCCCTTGCTTAATCTAACCCGCCTCCTCTTAAAGCAGGGGCTTTTTTTCATAATCCGCATTTTCTGCCTCTTAATTACAGTAAAGTTGACAAACTCCGATAGTTTTTGCTCCAGGCCGATGCGTTTCGTATATTTTAAAGGGAATCCCAAAGACTGCCCCCTCTGCGCGTATGTAAGTTGCTGTAGGAAAAATAGTTAAGCTAATATTGAGGAGAAATATTATGGGAGAGGCGGTAAAAGGATTTTGGCAGCATACCAACGGTAAAATTTACGCCGTCAAAAGCGATACTTTCGGAAAGCTCATCGGGGGAGTAGGACCTTTAGACCCTGATGACCTGTACGAGCTCGATGAATACGACTACAAGCCTGCAATAATCGATTGGCTTCAAGAGGCGATAGCATGTCATAAATTGCATCGAATCAATCCCATCTTATGTAAATAACGATCCGCCATTCTTAGAGTGCCTAACAAAATGAATCGTAACACCGAAAACGAGCGTTTTCGTCTCGGCACCGAAGGCGAAGCAGGCCATCTGAGGATGGTCGATGCAGTCTGACACCGTCCAGACACGAAATAAGCCGTTTGAATGCAGAGTCATTTTGTTAGGTGCTCTTAGTACATCGTGCTGTTAGCACTTTTTTACTCTTAATGATAAGAGCTTAATAGAACTCGACATGGATTACCACACCTCCAGGCCAAAGAACAGAAAACTTACTTGTGCTTTTAACGAAAATCTGTTCTTATAGAGCCAAGCTAAAGGATTAAGAGGGTAATTGTGAAATATATTTTTATGAGGAGAGTAAAATGTTGCGAAAGATATTACCGGCCATTCTGATTACTTGTATAGCTTTTTCTGCAAACCACTCAGCATTTGCAAAAGACAGTGACAACGGGTGGATTTCCCTGTTTAACGGTAAAAATCTTGATGGCTGGAAAGCCAGCGAAAATAAAGACACCTTCAGTGTCCGGGATGGGATAATTGTTGTCAAAGGCCCGCGGAGCCATCTGTTCTACACAGGCACTGCCGAGGGTGCGAACTTCAAAGATTTTGAGTTCAAGGCCGACATAATGACAAAACCCCGGGCAAATTCCGGAATGTATTTCCATACGCAATACCGTCAAACCGGCTGGCCGAATAAGGGCTATGAGATACAGGTCAACAACTCACACACTGACTGGCGAAGAACAGGCTCTCTTTACGGTATAAACGATGTCCGCAATTCGGCCGCAAAAGATAACGAGTGGTTTACCCAGCACATTATTGTCGATGGAAGACAGATCACTGTTAAGGTTAACGGCAAGACTGTCATGCAATATGCAGCACCGGAAAAACTATCGAGCGGAACGTTTGCATTACAGGGCCATGACCCGGGCAGCACAATTTATTACAAGAACATAATGGTCCGCCCACTGCCAAGACCTGATTTCCCCCTCGTTGACTACCATGTCCATCTAAAAGGTGGATTGACCCTGGATGAAGCGATTCAGAATGCAAACGAAAGGAACATGAAGTTTGGTATCGCAGAGAACTGCGGCCTCGGCTTCAAAGTCACCGACGACGAAAAACTCCGGCCATTTCTGAACCTTTTGAAAGGCAAGCCCGTTTACAAGGCGATGCAGGCCGAAGGCCGAGAATGGCTTAATATGTTCTCGCCGAATATGATTGCGAAATTTGACTACGCCTTCACCGATGCCATGACCTTTACCGATAAACGCGGCAGGCGTACCAGGCTTTGGATGCCGGATGAAGTTCATATTGACGATAAGCAGGAATTTATGGATATGTACGTTGAAAAGATTGTCTCTGTCCTGAGCGAGCCGGTTGATATCTACGTCAATCCTACTTTTCTGCCGGCGGTTATAGCTGATGAATATGATAAGCTTTGGACACCAAGGCGAATGAAAAAGGTCATAAAAGCCGCCGTCAAAAACAATGTAGCGATAGAAATCAACGCCAGATACCATATCCCTAACAAGGCCTTTATAAAGAGGGCCAAAAGGGCCGGTGTAAAATTCGCTTTCGGAACAAACAACGGCGGCCGAGAACTCGGACATCTCGAATATTGCCGAAGAATGGCAAAAGAATGCGGCCTAACAGAAAAAGACATGTTCTCACCGAAACCAGATGGCAAAAAACCAATCCAGCGCCGAAAATAATAAATAAGCAAAAATCTCATCAATCGAATTGTAGGGGCAACCCCGTGTGGTTGCCCTTATTTGCTTAGTGAATAAAAAAAGGGCCGCAAGCTGATTCTTACGGCCCCTTAGTTTTTTATTCAGCAAATACTCTTACAGCGTTCTTCGTCTTCTCAGCCAGCCGACAAAGCCTGCACCAATGCTTGTAAGTAAAACGGCGCCCGGAGCGGGAATTGGTTCTACCGTTGGTGTTATCGCTAAATAAGCGGCCGGCCCATGCTCTAAAGATCCAAACGATACATATGGCCCATTCAGTGCAATAGTGCTGGGAACTGCAAATTGGAAGTTGAATCCTGCATAATCATCTCCCGACGTATAGAGACCTCCTATAAACGATGTAACATCTAAGGTTACAACTGATTCCCCTGAATAGGCAAATGAAGTGTAAAGGGAACCTGCATTAAAATCACTCAGCGACAATACACCATCCCCAGTGTAAGTAAACACATCAATAGTAAAAGGGTAAGGTCCCATCGCGCTAAAAACGGGTAATACTAAATCCGCACCCGTTAAAGGGCCAGATAGGCTCGGAAGCTCGAACTCGATAATACCCCTGTCTTCGAATGGAAACGAAACTCCGAGATTGTCTAATGCCTGAACAGTTGTCCCGGCAATAACATCGTCTGGAACACCGTCTTTAGGTGAGCCTAATCCATCTCGAACAAACCCATCTACAGTAGGCATTGTTGGAGCTGCAATTAGCGGTTCATTGGCCGCAAGCATCAAAAAGGCCAATACACTCAGTAATAATATTCCCCTCAATCGTCGTCTTTTCATCATCACGTCCTTCCTTTCCTTATGGTTCTTCCCCCGGCAATTCAAAAAAAGTTTGATCGCTTAACGATTGTTTTCTCCATCCTGTACATATTTCCTTGTATTATCGGGGGACTGAAGCTAAAGAGACAGACTTAATCACCCTTTTCCTGACAATATCAATGTATAAGAGTGACATCACAGAATCAAGAGAAATTTTCTCAATATTGTGAAATTTTTTGCCGGAAAGATGGGGACAGTTACTGGGAAATATAGGGATAGTACCACTTTTGAAAAAGTCCAAATTCACAACCAAGGGTGCCACGCCCAAACTTGTTTGACCGTGTTAAATCCTCAAATCCAGGCTTTACCCCGTGTGGTTGCCCTTATTCACCACGATGCTGTCCCGATGTGCTGTTTCCATTATCGTTGTAGGGGCCGTTCGTGAACCGCCCTGTTTTCTAATTCTCCCCTGTCATCTCTGAAAGCGTGTCGCCTTTCTGCGGCTAGTACCGCTAATAATTTTCTGGTATCCGGGTAATTATACCCAACACCAGGAGACACGCTTTCATAAAATCAAATCGAGAAATAACAGAATCCAAACCAAACTATTCTATCAATTGAATCCGCAAAATTAAAGACAACTCCACAAAAAAACTCAAAGGCAGGATGGGCTTTAGCTTGTGCCCAAGGTACCCATGCTGTTTTCTTAGAATTTCGGATTTGCAGTTGTTCCCCAATACGCTTCACGACCTGTCCTGAGCACAGCCGAAGGAAGATACACTTCACCTTTTATATATATTTTTGCTATTTACATTTTGATTTTCAAGTGTCCACATGGCATACGGATTGGCTGAGTTAATGAAAAAAAGGGCCGCAAGCATCTGGCTTGCCTTAATTTTGCCACTATCTGTGGTCCGCTAAACATCTTTTTCATGATAGGTTTCCTTTCAAAAATATATATATCTGTTGATTATCCTCTCATAAAAACTGGACCAGTTTTTGGGGAGCAGACCACTACCGATCCAGGTAGTTCAGCAACTCGCAGGTCATTCGGATATCTCTACAACAAGGAAGTACTACTTAACTGTTCGGTCTGAAGATATGGTTTCTGCAATCAAAGTGGTGAACAGTATTTTTGCCAAAGCGAAAGCCAATTGACACAAAACGCTAATTTTAAGCGTTTCTGCTGCTTCAAGAGCTGACAGCATGTATGCCAACTCTTATTATTACAAGCACTTACAAAAATACGCCCGACAGGATTCGAACCTGTGACCTTCGGTTTAGGAAACCAATACAGAAACATCGTAAGCCGTTTATATGTCGAGCGTTACGAAAATTGTCTATTTCCGAGGTAGCCAATGAGGGCGTTTTTTTGGCAGGAATATAACCTTGACTTATAAAACTTTTCGGGCGACAATAACGTCGATTCGAAGACTTTTTCAGGCTGTGCCGGTGGAGTTGGCGTTTTGTCGGTTTCCAGCGATTTCATGCGAAAGGAAGCGGAGGCTTATGGAGTGAAAAAAAAGCTTGACCTTATAGGATTACATAAGATATAATAGTATGGATATGTCCTATTGGTTATAGTGTCCTCAAGAAGATTGTTTAAGGAGGGAGCCTTTGACATCCGATATAAGCTGTGTAGGCATAGCCTATTCTTAAATATGGAGTTCCGATATGACTGAGCCTTTCAATTTCTCAATAAACAAAATTGCAGACCACATGGAGAAAGTGGGGGTTGATATTCGCCCAGTAATTGAAGTCAAATTGGATCGAGAGAAATTATATGGCTTTGGCAGCAAATTAGTTGAGAAGTACCCTAACCTCTTTGAGAGTCTGGTTCAGTCGCTCACAGAGTTTCGCATCACAAAGAGATTTATTTTCCCCGGGAAAGGTGAAGCTGAGTTAAACACGTTGACCATTACGCAAAGAGGGCTTGTTCTATCATTCCCCCGCGTAGTCGGTGCTTTTGAAGAGGAAGTTTCATTGAGCAATGTAAGGGATATGACTGTTGATTGCCTGAAGATATTCAGAACTATCTTCCCTGAGAAAAAAATGATTCGTGTGGGTTTAGTCAATGAGATTATATTCGATACTGGCCCTATAGAGAGCATCCGCTTGATTTCTGACCGGTTTACAAAATTCTCTTTATCCTCAGATGGCGAAATAAGGATAAGAATAAATCGGCCAACCGATGACTACAATAGGATCTTTGAACTGCAGGCATTGAGGACAGTTGAGGCGATTCCAGAAATACCTGGGAAGCTACAAACAAAAGGGTACGCAATAAAGGTCAAAGCGGACTTCAACAATCGCGACATAAGCACGGAATTGGACGATGGCAGGATTTTGAGTGTACTCCACGATGGTGACGAGTTTTGCAGCAAAAATTTGTATAAATTCTTAAATGGTTCTTTTGGAGAAGAATGATGAACAGCGTTAATTCACTTATGAGCACCACATTGATTTCGGTGGTGTCCGATATTTATTGTGCCGGGAAGGATGATATTAAACATTTAGGTGAGACATTTCGGGTGATAGATGCAACGGATACCGAGTCGGTCATAGCAGCTATGGCAACGGAACCCGATTTGATACCATATGAATGTTGCCGTTCAAGTGGAATTCTTTCGTTTTGGGACGAGCCAGACGAGGACTTATACACGTTTGAAGATGGACAACCTTTATGAGTTTTATGCCGGGTGATATCGTCTTAATCTCTCATGCACCTTATACGAATCGTTTGTCCGCAAAAGCTCGACCATGCCTTGTAATCTCCGGCTTTCAATTTAATGAAAATGGTCCTGATCTGTTTCTGGCTCCCATTTCTTCGGTCATCCGGTATGGAGACACAAAACAAGTCGTTATAGAAAGCAGCGATGCTTCATTTGCGGATACTGGACTTAGAGTAAGATCTGCCATTAAGTGTGGGGCTATCTTTGCATACAGCAAGAGCCAAGTGTGCAGAAAACTTGGTCTTGTGCAGTCGCAAATACTTGAGCAGGTTACGAATAAAGTGATAGATATTCTGACAACTGACTAAGTCAAGACCATAGGCCAATAAGGCCAAACGAATCCCTTATCCGTCCACCATCTTCCGCAGCAACGTAAGCATAGACCGATTCCATGCTCACGCTCGGGCACCCCACCGTCTACTGATATTAACAGAAGATCGTTGACTTATGAAGGGGGATATCTGGGATATCTGGGGACACCATATAATGGCACTAAGTTAAGCATATTTGATCGTTTCAGAGTCTGAGCCAAGTGCTGCTTGATTGGAAATTTCGCTGATTTGTCTGGCAAACAAGCTGCTCTCTTGACCTCGATTCCCCTTAACTTAGTGCCATTCGGGACACCATACATATTTATTTTGTTGCAGTCGTGGGATCGAGTGATTAGCATTTAGGCATGGCATGTTTAGCGAGAGTTGTGGTCGCACCACGTGACTCAGCGAGATAATCGGTGGCAGGGGCCTAATTCGTGTGGGTATAACTAAAAAAGAGTATTTTTGGCCATTTTTCATTGATTTTCAACAAAATACCACCAAAATTAAACAAATCTCGGATCCGGCTTTAGACGGACTAAATTCTCACTTTTCGTTAAAAAACGCTCACTCTTAAAAACAAAAATGAAATATTTCAAATATATTTATCTCCTTCTCTTACAACGAGTTAAGAACAAATTGCCAAAAAAAATAGCCAAAATTTCGACTCAAAACTGCACACTCATCTAATTATAGAGGCAGTGTTTTTTTTACCCTCGAGTGCTGCTAACTTGACACGCAACAGGGGGCCTAAGCCTACAATATGAAATCTGAGATTTGACACATGATATACCCAACTTTAGCTCACTTTAGGCAACTTAGTCACTTTAGGCACTCTTCAATTATAACATATTTCCGATACACCCTTATTATGCAAAACAAACCCAATTTTGGAAATGACAAAATGAACATAACCATTGATATGACATGCTTTTACATGATTTCTCCACGCTCAACGGGGCCAAAAAACAAACCCAATTCAAACCCAATAAAGCCAATTCAAACCCAATTTAAGCCAAAACAAACCCAATTCAAACCCAATCAAAGCCAATTTGTTGAAAGGGGAAAGAATGAAAGCTTTTGCGTGGATAAGGAGCTTTACGATGAAATATTGTGATTTCCTCGCGGATTTTACCACCCTTAAGGGTGCCAATCAAAGCCAATTTTCCGAAAGGGCAAAAATGAACGCTTTTGCGTGGATAAGGAGCCTTACAATTATACTAGAAATGCTACTCGCGGATTTTACCACCCTTAAGGGTGCCACGGAAAAGGAAATGAGAAAACCTCGAACTTTGAGATATCCCCCCTTTGCATACAGTCGTCGGGAAAGTATAATATGTGAATCTGTCGAATGTAATTTGTTAAGAGTGACTGACAAAATGAATCGTAGCACCGAAAGCGAGCATTTTCGTTTCGGCACCGAAGGCGAAGCAGGCTTTTGTTCTGCATTGTCGATGGAGCCTGACGCCGTCCAGACACGAAATAAGCCGTTTGAATGCAGAGTCATTTTGTTAGGTGCTCTATTCTTAGGAGGCTTGCCATGAAAAAAGTATCAGTTTTTTCACCCAAAAGTATTGTAATCCTTGCTGTTCTTGCCATCGTCCTTTCCCTTGTGTCTTCACCCGTATTTGCCCTTCAGGCCGGCACCGCAAAGATTGATATAACGCCGAAAAAACCTGTCAAAATGTCCGGCTACGGCGCCCGGAAAGGATTATCCACCGGCGTTCACGACCCTTTATCCGCCCGGGTTATCATATTTAAAAATAGCGGCAAACGGCTTGTGCTAATTTCATCGGATTTGCTGGGCTATTACGGCGGAACGGCTGAATATATGCGCAAAGCCATTCTAAATGAATTCCAGCTTAAGCCATGTGAACTTTTCCTCTGCGCCATACATACCCACGCCGGCCCGACTTTGACAATAGACAAAGAAAATGGACATCCGAATAATCTCGAATATACCAGGCAATTAAAAGGTAAGCTGATAAAATTAATTCGCAAAGGGCTGAGTAATTTTGAACCTGTCCAGATTGGTGCAGGCATCGGATATTCCCCGGTCGGCATTAATAGACGGCAGTTAGTATTCGATAACTCAGGCAACAGCTCAATAAGGCTTGGACGCAATCCCTATGGTCCCACCGATAAAGAAGTCCTGGTAGTGAAAATGACAAACAACAGCGGCAAGGCAATAGCCGCCCTGGTAGATTATGCGACCCACGCTACCTGCCTGGGAGGCAAAAATTTAACTATAAGCGGCGATGTCATCGGACTGGCCGAACAGTTCGTCGAAAAGATTCTCGGTGAAGATGTAATAGCCGCCGCATTTGCAGGTGCATCCGGCAATATAGACCCGTGGTATAGAGTACTTCCCAAGTTCAATACCGAACCGGGCTGGATTCCCGAGCCGGTGCTTTTAGGGACAATGTTAGGCGAGGAGGCGGTTCACACTTTCCGTAATATTGACAAGCTTTCCGGTGGCGGAGATATTGCAACCGCTTTTTCAGCTCTCGAACTGCCGGGTAAATCGCCAAATGAACCTAAAATTAAGAAAGACGCTCCTACTTCCCGGTTTAATGTAACCGCCGCCCGAGTGGGTGATATCGCCTTTATAGGCTTAAGCGGCGAGGTATTGACGGAAATCGGAATGGCCATTAAAGCTGCTTCACCATATAAGCATACTTTTGTGATTACCCACTGCAACGGCGCACACGGATATCTTCCGCCGGAGCATCTGTATATAGAGGGAGGATACGAAATCAGCAGCAGCCCCTTTGCACCGAAGGCCGCTGGCATGGTCGTAAAAGAAGCCGTAAAAATGCTTCACGAATTATAACGCAGTCCGCAGTCTGCATGGTTGTAGGGGCAACCCCATGTGGTTGCCCTAATCTCCGCCAATATCAGCGTTTATTTTTACGCTGATCGAGCCGCTCACCTAAAGGACGGCGTACCGGGATATCCAGCCCGCCGCCGACTTCGAGTTCATCGAAGAGTTGTTTTTTCATCTCCTCGATACGCTCGCGGTAAGCAGGAACGTTAATCAGGTTATGCCGCTCGTGAGGGTCGGTCTTAAGGTCATAGAATCCATCGTGGTCCCAAACGCCCTGATAGAATATGTACTTATATCGCTCGCCTCGAATGGCAAATACAGTAGGTGTAGCCGGGAAATTCCACTCCCAGTAATACTCGTAAAGGATATGGTCGCGCCATGGAATTAATTTACTTCTCAGCAGCCCCAGGAACGATTGGCCATCCATTTTCGCCGCTTTCGGCGGCCGCACACCTGCGGCCGCAAGCAGCGTAGGAGCGATATCTATATTCTGCACCATTTGAGTAACCTTTGTGCCCGGCTCAATCATACCGGGAGCGTATGCGAGCATCGGCACGCGAATCGATTCCTCGAAAGCATCCCGCTTATCGTAAAAGCCATGCTCTCCGAGAGCAAAGCCGTTGTCGCCCATATAGACTACAAGCGTTGACTTACTCAGGCCCGTTTGGTCCAGATAGTTAAGAACGCGCCCGAGGTTTTCGTCCAGTCCATGCACGGTCTCACAATATTGCCGGTACAGGTCGTCAAACGACGGCACCGGGTCATTGTCGTATTGCCCAGTTTCCATGTGGTCGATACCGTGGATGCTGTAACGTCGCTCACGAACCCAATGCGGCTGCGTCTGATAGTTGCGTTCTGTGTTGGCCATAGTTTCAGGGCGTTTTACCTCGGCCTTTGCGTATCGGCCCTGATGGCGATTTGCAGGCTGGAAGGGATAATGCACGGCCTTGAACGACAGATATAGAAAGAACGGCCGATTGGTATCTCTGCCGTCCTTAAGCCATTCAATCGCCTGGTCTGTCAGCACGTCGGTTGTGTATCCTTCAAACTGCCGGTGCTTATTGTTGATGTTAAGCGTAGGATTAAAGTAGGCTCCCTGGCCTTTGAAGCTGGCCCAGTGGTCGAAGCCGGGTCTCGGGGCATCGTGTTCGTGACCCATGTGCCACTTACCGACAAAAGCTGTCTGATAACCGGCTTGCTGCAGGTACTGCGGGAAAAATACTGTCCCTTTCGGTTCCGGCCTCTGATTGTCAACGATGCGATGGTGGTGCATATATTGCCCGGTGAGTATCGAAGCCCGGCTCGGCGAGCATAACGATGTACTGACAAACGCGTTGACCAAATGTGCTCCCTGCTGCGCCATGCGGTCCATGTTTGGCGTTTCCAGGAACTCCGGCGAGCCTTTGATGAATCTCATAAAGTCATACCGATGGTCGTCGCTGAGCACAAAGACAATATTCCGCTTCGTCGGCTTGTTGTTCCGAGCTTTTAGAGATTGCCCGACAGTACCAAAAAAGGCCAAAGCAGCCGTACCGCGGCCAGCTAACTTGAGAAAGTCTCGCCGGCTGCAATTAGACTGTCGAGTATTATTTCGAACCTTCAAATTTATTACCTCCTGCTTATTGACGCGAAGCTGTTGATATATTCCCTGCCAGGCACACAACACTTCCGTCTCGTAAGGAAGCAAACAGGCAACCATTCGCCGCAATCATACCGTCGAACACAGGGGGATACTCAAGTGCTGTTTCAGAGAGTTTTTTTCCATCTTCGGCTGACACGGCTATAAGCCTCGCTCCTTTGCGCGCCTCGAAGGCGGCATAGGGATCTTTCGAGTCAAGAATATCCGGAGCACCGGCCACGAAAAGAGTATCGCCTGCTTTGACCATAGCACGGATTCGAACCGGCAGCCAGTTCGTCCAGACCGGCTGTTCGGCGCGCGTATAGCCGATGCCCTTGTCTCTATCGAATCCCCAACTCACATTGTCCAGGCCGGGATTGCCATCGCGGGGGATGTGA
>VRUK01000011.1:70050-73495 GCA_019456195.1 Planctomycetota bacterium
TGTATTGAAGTCTGCGAACAACAGATAACCTTCCTTGCCCGGGAAAAACATCGTGCTGTGAACATTTCGGCGATAGAAAACACGGACAGCATAAGTTTTCTCATCATCGACCACAAGAAGCTGTCCTGTCTTCGGTGCCTGATTCGCCAACTGAAATCCCGGCCATCGCTTCGAGTACATCCAGAACGTACGATTGTACCAGGTGTCATCCAGAAAACCCGATGTCGAGAAGATATGCATACCCACATCTTGCGCGCCTTTGCTCGAAAGGACGTCCACTTCAATCTCCTTTAGCTCAAGTGTCATTTTCTTCTGACGCATGTAGAGGTATCCGCCTTCACTGACGAGCACATCCGAATTAGCACCCAGAATAAAAAAGGCAAGGTCGCGATCTTTGTCCACATCTCGATGCGGCCCCTCCAACAGACCCTTGTGGAGTATCTTTCCACTAACCGCATCCAGCCCATAGACGCGGATGCCGCCGTCGAGATAGGTCGAACGTCCCGCAGTGAAGTAGGCCACGCCCTTTTCAATCAGTATGCTGCCGTGGACCGGCCAGACTGACTCCACCTGGTCGAAGTAGGCAATTCGTCTATCGGTAGGCGCCGCTAAAAATCGCCACACAAGTTTACCATCAGATACTCGAAGGCAATAGACGTAGCCGTCGGCTGATCCGAATAAAACTTTGCCTTCGTGGATAGTCGGGGGTGAGTCGATCCGTCCACCTGTTGTGAATTGCCACAAGAGTTCGCCGTTTTTGCTATCGAGCGTGTAAACGGTGTGAGAGTCGGACTTAGCTACAAACACTCTGCCGTATGAGGCCACGGGGGCAGTCAGCTTACCTTTGAGTTTCGTTTTCCAGGTGACTGATACATCGGACGCCACACTGGCAGGAGTAGTTCCGCTTCGGGCCGGATCATGGCGGAATGTCGGCCAGTTGCCCTTCGCAGGAGATTTTGGCGCAAAGGCTTTACCATAGGCTGGCCCTTTTTCAAGACGCTTCTGGTCAGCAACTTCCTCAATCGCTGTTTCCGGTGCAGTTTTCAACGCTGCATAGCCAAGCAGCTTCGAGCCGGGCTGGCAGAAACACTGGTCCGAGGGTACATAGAGCAATCCATTTGCGGGCATCATTCCGTTCTTGCAAACGCCGCGCAGGAAGTTATTCTGGCCGTGGTCATCCGCCTGGAAATCAAGATACTCAGCACCTTCATAAGAACTGATTAGGTACCGAGTGGTTGCCTTGTTGCGATAGCAGCGATGATGGTGCTCCGGACTTCGCAGATTATTGACGAGGATACGCTTTTTCTCAGCTCCCGAGCGAAGGTCCCAACCGATGACCAGTGCATTCGGGCTTTTGCGTACAGTTTTGCCGTTATCGTCCACGCTGAGCATCCCGCGCCACACCAATCCATCGACTACGAACAGGTCATCTCCTTCACCTCCGCCGATCGACGATACAGTTTTGTCCCAGAGCAGTCTGCCGTCCGTCGCATCATGAGCGGCGACAAACTTTCCACCCTGCATGACTACAACATCATTGACAGTAAGCAGCGTTTTCGGGGTGGTAAATTTCGGTCGAACAGACCATAACTCTCGGCCGTCTTTCAAATTGATCGAGACCAGATTTTTCCCACTCAAATAGATAATGCGTCCGTTGTCAATCGCCAATGCCAGAGGGCGAATCTGACCTACCTGTTTTTCCCAGAGCACCTTACCGCTCCGTCCGCGAACAGCGACCAGCACAGCTCCGACATCTTGAACCCCTCTGCGCTTTGCAATGCCTTGGGGAACCTGCCGAGTATATGCAAGGGCGATACCTTCGCTAACCAGAATCTCGCTCGTGCCCTGAGTCGCTTCGACCGTATCAATGATGTCACCTGTGGCCGCGTCTATGATTGACATCGCAGCGCGGTAGCTGAGAGTCGTATAAAGCCGGTCACCATCAGCAACAATTCGGCGCTGGTTCTCGCCTGGCACGTTGGTTCGCTTGCCGCCCAGCGTAGTCCAGTCTTTGCCCTCGTATTGCTCGGGGCTCCACTCGTGCCAGCCCCATGCATTGAGCGAGCGCTTCCAGAGCAGCCGGCCATTGAAAGCATCCCTGGCAACAAGAGACCAGCGATCAGGCAGGCGCTCGTCGGTAATGCCTATTAATCCTTCGTCAAAGAAGTAGAACAGCCGACCGGAGGCAGAGACCGGAGACTGAATTCCGGATGGTGTTTCATGGCTTCGAAGCCAAAGCGGCGGCGCAATCCACTGGAGACTTCGAGGCGGACCGACAACAGAATCGTCGGCGACCGCGTTATTGCTTGCATCGTGCAGGAAATGGGTCCATTGGTCAATATTGTCGGGCCAGGATTTGACGATTTTTTTCCACTGGCCCCTGCGCCAGGCGCACGCCACACCTCCGGGGGCCAGGACCCGCATCACTTCATCACGGGTGACTTCACCGGCATCCTGCACGACAACAAGGTTGATTAGGTTGTCCGTATAAGGAAGCACCGAACCTGAAAACTGTTCAACAGAGACCGGCCCATAGATACCTTCTTCTTTAATATAGCTTCTCGCTTTGGCGACCCTGTCCGGGTCTGCTTCGAGTCCGTGAACCGTAAAACTGTCACTTAATCGCAGAGCCGCCGTCAATTTTCCATCACCACAACCAAGATGTACGACTATGCCGCCCTGAACGCCGGTTATATCGATAATGTCTTCGGCCTGCGCTGTCGCGTCAATCTTTTTT
The DNA here is from genome assembly GCA_019456195.1 of Planctomycetota bacterium. Classification (GTDB taxonomy): domain Bacteria; phylum Planctomycetota; class Phycisphaerae; order Sedimentisphaerales; family Anaerobacaceae; genus NIOZ-UU13. Next base: position 72,788 of record VRUK01000011.1, read on the forward strand.
GCATGGGCTGTACCAACGAACAGGCAAACAGCCGGCAGTATCAGCATCCACAGCTTTATTGAAGAATTGTGTCTCATTGTGCAAATCCTCTTCTTTTCAGATATTTATGCAGATTGTCTAATTATTCGGCATAAAAGAACCGTCTTACTCAAAATTAAAATCCATAACGGTTGCTATGCAATCGAGACAGAACCTGACGCTGTAAAAATTCCATTTGTACTTCTTGTGCCCTGGAGCGTCTGGCGGTTTTTTTATACTGTTCGAATATCTCCTGGATTCCAGCGGTTTTCTCGTCTCCTGTATGAACAACTACTCGATATCGCAACGTAAGTATGTGCTCTTTAGCCAAATCGAAATGGTCGTCTTCGAGCCAGTACATCGGTGTTGGCGAGAAAAAACCGTAATCACGAGTAAACCATTCGCTCGGATACCAGCGATTATCCGGATTCTGTAAAATCGCGATGCCCTCTGTAACATCCCCGCGTGTGCCCCAGTAGTCGCACCAGGGCGAGGCAAGACCGAATGTGCCTTTTTCGGTGGTCTTGCCCTCGGCGTTGATGAGTGTACCGCCGGACCTGACACTTAACTCCGGTACAACGCGCGCCGAAAACAAAGAGTGGTTCGTCTTGAGGATGCGAATATCCGTCAGGGCTTTCAGGCTAATCCTGAAGTCAATAATTCGAATGTCTTTGTTCGGCGCACTGATAG
>VRUK01000011.1:73505-74080 GCA_019456195.1 Planctomycetota bacterium
AAGTTTGCGCCGTTGACACGGTCGCAGCCGAAGAACAGCGAATGATGGTGTGGATACGGCTCTGATGTTTCGGTAGTGACGGATTTATTCGAGGCCGGGCCGCATACCGGCCAGAAATACGGATACTTCTGAGAAGCATCGAATTTATAGCGTGTGAACAGCTTTCCACCGACTATAATTTCGATATGATTTTTTTCGAGTTTCGCTGTTATCTTCTGCGGGCCTTTCTGCGTCCGAGGGTCATTTTCTCCCGGAGCCAGTGAACAGGCGCCAATAACTAAAAGTAAAACTGCGGCAATAAATATCCGGTGTTTCATAAAAGTCTCCTGTTATCCAATAATTCACCCCTAAGGGATCAAAATTCACAGACACCATGGGCTGCGCATCGGTCTTGAGAGCATTCGATTTGCCTGGTCATCATTGGTGAATTGTTCGGCGTTCGGATCCCATTTTAATTTTCGGCCAAGCCTCATCGAAATGTCACCCAGCAGACATACGCTGCACGAACGGTGGCCGATTTCAACCGGTGCTGCAGTTTGCCTGCGCGATTTGATACATTCAAGGAAATTTGCCTT
>VRUK01000113.1 GCA_019456195.1 Planctomycetota bacterium
TCCTCGACACAAAGCTCACCAAACGAAAAACGCCGGCTGCGTAAAGGAAGATAAAGGACTTCCGGCTCCGGCATTAATTTTATCATGCCATCAGGACGGCCCTGAAGTAATATGTTATGACCACCACGAAATTTCATATTAATAATTATCTTTTGTCGTCAAACAATTCGATTCTTTCATTCTCAGTTATAAACAATATCAGTGTGCCAAACCCTTAATAACTGCATCTTACAACAAAAATAAAACGTTATTAAATCCCATCTTAAACTATGATTACTCTCCTGTCAAAGGTGGATAATCACACTTGAAAGAGAACCGGCAAAAACTTCCAAATGGGTATTCTAAATTAAAACTGTGAATTATAATACCTTTAAGAATGCTGTCAAGTATAGGATTAGTAATTCTAACCGAAAGGCTAAAATTTCGTATTTGAGTTGACCAGTCAAGCACTACGAACCATCGAATACCAAATCAATTCTGAATTATGATATTCCGAATAGTCTCCAGAGTTACCTGAACATTCGGCGGATCACCCAGTTCGCAGACAACCAGGTCTGCTTCCGTAAAATCCTCATCCTTCGAATAGCCGTTTGTGGTGACAACACAATACATACCGGCTGTTTTTGCAGCAAGCAGACCATTACGGGTGTCTTCTACCACAACACATTCGGTCGGCTCAAGGTTTAGCCTCTCTGAAGCCAGGTTGTATATTTCAGAGTCGGGCTTCTTCTTTGACACAACATCGCCGGCCAAAATCGAACTGAAACGAGATTTTCGCTCGGGGCCAAGCAGTTTCTCTGCTACAAGATTTACTGCCCGCTCGTGAGAGGTAGAGCAAATCGCCAAAGCGACACCGGCCTCTATGGCCTCATCAACAAGTCTTGCAACACCGGGACGTAAAGGCAGTTCTCCTGATTCGATGATTTGCATAAAGAAATCTGTTTTGAGTTTATGCAGCTCCTTTATGAGAGCATCCTTATCTGTAATATCAGAAGGCCAGCCAAAGCTATCGAAGTAGTGTATCATACGTTCTTTGCCTCCGGATACTTTCAACAGTTCTCCGTACAGCTCAATACTCCACTCTATGGCATATCCTTTTTGTGCAAATGCCTTGTTGAAAGCAACTCGGTGCCCATCCCTTTCAGTATCAGCCAAAACACCATCACAATCGAAAATAAGGGCCTTCATTTTCACTCCTTGTACATCCTGTCCTTCTATGCTCTTAACTATTTCCAGTTTCCGAATATCAATCCCGATTTTATCAGGATAACCGTATTTGTCACGAAACTATATTGTAACTTTGTTTTCTACATACTCACCTTGGCTAATCTACGGTCTTTATGGTATTATTTATGACAGTTAGTTTTCAGGAGTTGGGTATTGTACGTGATTCTCCGGCAACCAATAAAGATGAAGTATTAAGTGTGGAAAGGTAATAATATGAATAATAAAAATACTCTAATCGGATCGTGGATAGTACTTGCTGCTTTTTATGCAGTGCACATTATGACAAGCCCTGCACCGTGTGCCGAATCAGAAATAATCACATTCGAGTCGCTTATGGAAGAAATGGTCAATCGGGATTGTATCACCCAATTACCAAAACCGGCATATACCTGTAAGCAGTTCAGCAGTTATGACCGCAATTCTACTAAGCCCGGTTCTCCTACATGGTGGGCCAACTCGGATCGAAGCTACTTTATCAGAATTGAAGAGGCCAACGGTAGAAAGGAGCACGTACTAATGGATACCGCAGGCCCCGGGGCAATCGTGCGTTTTTGGGCTACATGGCACGGACCCGGTGGCGGTGAATTCAGCAACGGAACACTACGTGTTTACCTCGATGGAAAGGCGGAACCAACGATTGAAGGACCTATGGCCGGCCTGATCAGTGGAGGCCTGTTGGCGGGAGAACCATTATCACAGGGTGTATCGCCGGAAACCGCTTACAGGCATCAGGGTCATAACCTTTATCTGCCTATTCCCTATGCCAAGCATTGCAAAATCACCTATGAAACCAAAAGCTTCATCGATAAGGGCGCTCGCAAAGGTGAAGCTCTTTATTACCAGATCAACTATCGCAGCTATGAACCGGAAACTAAAGTCGAATCTTTCACGATGAAGGGCCTGAAAAAAGCAAAATCAACTGTCAATAGAGTGCAGCGGATGCTTTCACAAAACAAACGTACCGGCCTTGACAATTTGAAAAAAGACTCATTAGAAGGAAGCATCCTGCCCTCTAAAAAGAGAACCATTACCATCAAAGGACAAAAAGCTATTCGCTCTCTACAGTTCCGATTAAAAGCCGATGACTTACCCCAGGCATTGCGATCCACAGTCATCAAAATGGTATTTGACGGGACCGCTACTGTCTGGTGTCCAATCGGTGATTTCTTCGGTACAGGCTACCATATACGCCCCCATTCGACGTGGTACACAAATGTATCCAATGACAATACACTATCGTGCTATTGGATTATGCCGTTTCAGAAAAAGGCAAGGATTCATATATTGAACCTTGGCTCCAAACCGGTTGAACTGACCCTTGGCAAAGTTCTCAGCGGCCCGTGTGATTGGAACAATCGTTCATGCCATTTCCATGCCGCATGGAAACAATGGACTGACATTGAAACACAGTCCAATGACAAATCCAACGACCATGGAGCCTTTGATTTAAACTGGATTACCGTTAAAGGCCAGGGCGTCTATGTAGGTGATGTCCTGACACTGTTCAACACCGCCAATACCTGGTGGGGGGAAGGTGACGAGAAGATCTACGTGGACGGGGAGTCCTTTCCATCCCATATAGGAACCGGCACGGAAGACTATTACGGCTATGCATGGTGCAAGCCGAACTTTTTTGAATCGGCATTTCATGCACAACCAAGCGGTGACGGCAACCTGGTGCCCGGTTTTACAGTCAATTCAAGATATCGTTCTTTGGATGCTATCCCTTTTCAGAAATCTATCCGGTTCGATATGGAACTCTGGCATTGGGCCAAAACCAAAATGAACTATGCCCCGGCCACTTTTTGGTATGCCAGACCCGCCGCAACGTGGGACGTCAAACCTGATCCCAAAGAGGCAAAACGTCCCATCCCCCAATCCGTCGAGGATATCATCAAACCAAGACACGTCAAGAATGCCATTGAAGGTGAGACGCTATCTGTTACCGTACGGTCCGGAGGGACGACGGAAATCCAGAACTTACCCAGTTTCAGATGGAGTAATAATCGACAATTGTGGTGGAGAAATGCCAAAGAAAAGGACAATCTGGTTGTGGAGTTCGCCGTTGAAAAAGCAGGGGACTATGATGTGACACTCGGTATTACCAAGGCTGTTGACTATGGCATTGTGCGTATTACCGTGAATTCAGAGACGAAGATAGACGCGCTGGATCTCTATAACCAATCAGTTATTGCTGCCGAAGTAAAGCTGCCGACGTGCCGCCTTCGGCGGGGCAAAAACAAACTCCAGGTGACTATCCTGGGAGCCAATCCCGCTGCTGTGAAAAGTCACATGTTTGGACTTGACTACATCCTTGCAGGCAAACGTAATAAATAGATGCACAGCAATGTTGTTCTGTTTCTCTAATGCTGCTTGCTTGACCATACAACCGTGTTAAGCCCCTGCTTAAGGTCTGCAAGTGGCCCGACGATTGGCCGTGAATGCTTCCTGCCATTAATATCGGTATCCACCTTGATGGGGCGGCCGTAACGGTCATCGATGGTTTGCCCGACAGTTGGAAAGACACCGACCAGCTTGGCATTGACCTTCGGTCCTTTCACACGGAACAGTGTATCATTTATAGAAAACGTGATCGTGGCTCCCAGTGAATTGTCTTTGATAGTAAAGTCCGTGACACAAGAATCAACGATACTATTCTCATCGCCGAAGGAGCTTCTCTTTGCCCCTTCAAGGAAGACGTTGTAATCCGATACATAGCCTGAAGCCGTTTTCACCTGGTCGAGTCCCTGTCTGATAAAGATATTATTAAACCACTTATCATCCTGGGCAGTGCCGGTTTTACTTCCTATCCCTTGAGTTGTATGCGGCTTAAAGAATTGGGAACGGCGTTTGATGTCCGGAGAATATTCGTAACCGCAATCTACAAACAAATTGTGCGCGAACACCGTAGCCTCGGAATTGCTTCTGGTTGGCTGTCCGACGAGGATATTGTTATCTACCAGAATTGGGCCGTGGTTCATTTCCAGGAAAACGTTGGCGGCTTCGGTGTTGTAGATGACGTTGCCGGTTATCCGGATGCCCTGATTGCCAAAGTCAATCCAAATACCAAAAGCGCCCTGCATTTGCCGAAACACACCTCGGATTAGATTACCGCTAATGATAGTATCCACACTATTGTGAAACTTAATCGCGGCGGTTTCCCAGCCACCGAACTCCCTGCGGTAATTGGTGTCTTCGATGAGATTTTCGGAAATGAGTGAACGGGTAGCTCCTTTTTGACCGGCAATACCAGCTTGTCCGCACCGCCGGATAATATTGTTGCGAATGATATGGTCCCCGTAAGCGTCTATATCATCGTAATCAACGCCCGGCGCATGTCCCAGAATAATGCCAACGCACCGAGCGTTGGTAATGGTGCAATTCTCGATGATCCAGTGCTTGCCCATCCGTGGGCCGACAGCGCCTGTTTGCAGTTCCAAGACCGGCGGCGCCCAGTTTGCTGCTGCATGCATAAAGTTCAAACCATTGACGGTGACGTATTTAAGGCCGGAAATCTCCGGCATAAAAAGGCTTTCACGAACGTTGATCTCGGCCAGTTCCTTGTTGGGATTGGCTTTGCCGAAATTCGCCCGGATGGTTGTCACTTTTTTGTCCACCCTGCAAAACCAGCTATGACGGGCATCCTTTACCTCCTGTACCGTCTTTTTCTCGTAGAAGGCCTCGCCGTTGAGATAGACGTCCCCTCGATGATGCCACTTGCCGTAGTTCAACCAACCCCCGGAAAGCTCCAGAGCGTAGGGATTGTATTGACCGAAGAATGAATTTGGTAATTCGGTTTTCCAAACACCGTCAGCTTCGTATGTCCAGGAGGTTATGCGCTCGGAACCTTTGATGAAGACTTTCTCGCCTGGTGCTGCTCGATAAGTGATGCGCTTACTTTCATCAGTACCGCCACGAACGGGTTTGACCCATTCGCGATAGGTTCCGGCGTGGATAGTCACGGTATCTCCGGGCATAGCGATAGATGCGGCCTTGTTGATAGTGAGATATGGATTGACAAGACTGCCGGAAGCTGAATCCCTGCCCGTTGTTGAGACGTGTATTTCACGAGCTGAAATGCACTCAGAGCCGAAGATTACGGTGATGATTATCGCTATCAATAGAAATGGTCTTCGCATAGTAATTTTCCTGTCCGGTCAAATATTGATAAGGGATATGGCTGTAGTTCTTGTAAGTCTTTTCAAAGCGCACAACATGTGCGCAGTATTGGGCAGATCCTCACCCACCCTTCTTGCAGCCGCCCATTGCTGTCGCCAGGAAAGCTCCTAACAAGACCAATACTACCCACTTTTTCATATTTCTTTCTCCCTTAAAGCCTCACTTCTATTCAACTTCCAACTCTACCACCGAGCCAGATAAGACCAACACTAAGAATAATCTTATAGTATGTTTTTTGGGCCATTTGTAAAGGGAAAACAGGCCTATTCTTGATATTTGAACTTCTTTATCTTGGGTGTCCATAATCTCGAAATGGAAATGCTGTTATAAATCAAAAAAGGTTTCTATTCAGCACGAAAACTTGTGAGGATTTCTTGTGGTATTGAAGGTTCCAGAATAGTAAAATTAGTTTCATAAAAGAAGCACGAGTCGTTCAGTGACAGTTAAGATGAAGTTTATCACGGAGACAACCATGCGAACCAAACTGGTAGTCGTGATTTCTCTCACATTGCTGCTGGCAGTAGCTATTAGTGATGCGATTGCAGGAAATTCCAGCCGATCCACTTCAAGACCCTACCGGGTGTTGGTGGTTATTGGCAACCAGTGGAACGACCCGGGTAGCTACAGAATCGATGAGCAGACTCAGCTCGGCGGTCGAAGGTTTGAGTCAAATAAAGACTTCCGTGACGTGATTACTATGCTCAAAATCTGGGGTATTCCTTTCGACATCCTGCGTCTCGACCAGCAGCGGCTTCAAATAAATCGATTCCTGAACGGCACCGCAGAGCCGAATTATAGTTGCCTTATATGGATGGCAAATCCGGATTGTTTGGAAGGATTCTCCGCCAATTATAAAACCGTTCGCCGTGCAGTAGAAGAGTATGGCATTAGCCTAATAGCCCTGTTTGACCACATCGCAGCTCCCGAACTTTCTGATATCCTGGGTATTGACTATCAAGGCGTTTCAGGCCAGACATCCAGGAGCACAAATGCCGCGTTGAAAATATCCCGAGAGCACTTCATTACTACCGGCGCAGTCGGAAAGGTTATAAACGCTGAGACGCAGTCCGAGTTGAGAATTGTCCAAGGCTCGGTAAGCCATTCCGCAGAAGTGCTTGGCACTATAGGAAAATATCCACAACTGGTTGTGAGGGATATAAGTGAAGAGACTAAGGCGGTCTGGATTGGCGGCGGCCGCGACTGGTTTGGCAAGTTTCCTGTAATGAGGCAGCTTTTTAGAAAAGCGCTCGTTTACAGCATCGGATATGGTTTGTTCAACGATAATTTCGAGAACGCTTTCATCTTTATTATGGACGACATGGGGGCCTCGGAACATGCCTATAGCCTGAGGTGGCACTATCCAACACCAGGTAAAGAGGACATCGTCAAGTACCTGGTTGAACCGCTGGAGAAATACGGTTTTGTGATGGTTCAGAACGTCACGCCCGGTTATGCCAATCCGGTGACAAGAATGGTCGAAAATCCATGGACTATTGATAAGTTTACCGATCCGTTTGGCAACGTGCAGGACTACGGTTCCACCAAGGAAGGACTTGACGAAGGTCTCCAGCGGGGGGTGTTTGAAATTCAGGCTCATCGAGTGTGGACACACATGACTTGGGACCTGGAGTCTCCGCCAGGACCATGGTGGGATGCACCGATCGATGGAGAAAGAGCCCACGGGGACTGGTATCAGGAAACCTATGACGAGCGCCGCAACAGGCCTGTGCCCTCGAACGATATGCTTTTTCTCTACAAGGTCGGACGCAATGCCCTCGAGAGACAGTTCGGCGTGACTCCGCTGGCAGTAACTATCCGTCCCGGCACAAGCCTCGAACACGATAACGGGCGCCTGGCGGCAATCGCCGGCTATGGCGTTGGTCGATGGCACTATATCGGCACTGATTATAATATTCAGTTTAGCATCCCTAAGATGTACCCTGAACAGTTCTCTTGTCATGATTTGGATTTGGTCAAAAAGACAAACTCAGAAATTACCAGTTCTATAAAGAACCTCAGTCAGACTTCGACAGCAGCCATGCTTTCAGCGAAGGTGGTCGGAGAACGGCGTATCGACCTGAGAAAAATGGGCTGGATTGAGTCCAACAAAAACAAACGGTGGATCGGTTTTAACGAGTACTGCGCCTACCTCCATAGTCGGATAGAAGTAATTCCCGCCGGTGGGCTTAAGATACTTTTCAATTACGACCCTCACTACTGTCGGCATTTTACCCGGAATCCTTCCATGTGGACATTAGAGCTTTCAGAGCGATACCAGAAGAAACTCGGTACGAAGGTATCATTTTCCCTCGACGGTAAAACGGAATTGCGTTCGCTATCTCAAAAGCAGAGCATCATAATTCCAACGGGTACAGGGGCTCGCAGTATGCAGATTCGACCAGATTAGCCTCCCCTCGAAATAATAGTGTCGAGACAAAGGACCGGGGACTATGTGGTTTCAGGATGAGGTTCGCGAAAAAAGTTGTGCATGGTTGAGTGCAGTCTCTAAAGTTGATCTATTAATTCGCAACTGACCTCTTCAAGTGAGTTCATTACCAAGGTAGCTTTCGAGAAGTCATTACTCATTGTATGTATATTAGGTACGGCTATGCTTTTCATGCCCGCCGCATCTGCCGCTAAGATTCCCTTTTCTGCATCTTCGAGCACAAGACAATTCTCCGGTGGAATGTTCATTTCATTTGCGACATAGAGAAAAATGTCAGGATAGGGTTTTATGCGTTCCACACTGCCTTTTGTGGCCACACAACAGAAGAAATCCTCGAAATCGAGCGCATTGATCACGGCTTGTGCATCCTTCGGATGCGAAGACGTTGCCAGACCCATCGGCTTCCTGCCCTGTAGAGCGCCGAGCAGTTCGCGCGCGCCCGGCATGGGCTGAGCACTCGAAGATACCAGCTTCTTGTAGAGGCGGGATTTCTCACGGCGAACCAAGTTTGGATCAACTGCAAGATTCCTCTGTGCTATGAATGCATCAGTACCTTGTCCGCAACGAATCCAGTGATTTGCGTACTCTTCATTCGACAACTCGAATCCCAGTTCAGAAAAAGCCGTCTGATAGGCACTCAAATGAAGCTTCTCTGTATCAGCCAATAGCCCATCCAAATCGAATATCACGGCGGTAATCATATTATCCTCGAAAATCCAGGTCACTTAACAATTGATTAGTAGCAGATATAAGAAATCCGGCAAAAATATTCAAGGGATTAATCCTGTTGTTGGGTTTTCTGTTCCGGGACATTCGTGAAACTGCCGCTTTGTGCAAGCACTTTAATCTCTTTTTTATACCACCTGAAAACAATGAATCCTCCGATGACAGCCAACAGGCAACAGATCCCCGCCTTGTCAAATTTCAACAGTATTGAATAGCCGATAGCGAGGGATATCCCGTAACAGAGCATGATTCCGCCTACGACATCAATTATCGTAGAGGCAGACAATGCTTTGCCGGGCAGTTCTCGAATGTCACTGCCAAGAATCCCCCAGAAACCGCCCGGGCGGACCTTGCGATAAAACTCTTCGAGTTTTTCTTTCGATACGGCAGGTGTGAGGAATGTTACTATTATGCTTATCGGCACAACGATAGCTGTCAGGAAAGCTATCTTGATTTCAAAGGGCATATCCGGCCAGGGATATCCGAACAATACAACGCTTGAAGGGACGAACGGATTGGCAAATGCAAACACCAGGCCGAGAGAAAGTGCTGCTATCTCAGTATATGCGTTTATTCGCCACCAGAACCAGCGTGTGACATTAATCATACCTGGTGGGACTATCATGAATGCAAAAAATTCCCACACCGCTGAAACGGTAAGTTTTCGCCATGCAATATAAAGAGCAATGCAGACACCTGCCGCCATCAAAAGAACAACAACGATTTTGGTCACAATCATATAATGTCGCTGGGTCGCATCTTTCTTTATAAAACGCTGGTACACATCCGTCATCATGTAAGATGCTCCCCAGTTAAGATGTGTATCGATCGTTGACATAAATGCAGCAAGAAAAGCTGTAATGAGCAGACCTTTAAGGCCGTATCCCAGGTATTCATTCATTACCAGAGGGTATGCGTGTGTGTCATTATAAGGTTCGGTCAGTGTGGGGAAAAGCACGATTGATACAAGCGCGACAACTACCCATATCCATGGCCGGCAGCATTGGAAGATTGCGTAAAATATCGTTGCACGGACCGAATCGCGTTCATTCTTGCATGCGCTCATACGCTGCATATTATAGCCGCTGGCATCCATCCACCAGAACACGAAGATATATATCAGTAACTTTACCAAATCGAGATCGAAGCTCTTAAAATCGGGAAAAATGGAAAGAGTTTTCTGGCCGTAACCTTCGGTGGCTGCAATTGTATCTAATACATGACTAAGCCCTCCTACCTTCACCACTGCAATTACTGCAAGAGCTATCATGCTGAAGGTCGCGATGAAGAACTGAATAAAGTCGGTTACAACTACTCCGTAGAATCCTGAAAATGTCGCATATACCAGCGCAACGACCGTGCATATACCAACAGCCCACCATTTAGGTATGTCTGTCATAGTTGTAATAATGCTGCTCATTGCAAATATTACCCAACTGATAGTGAGCAGGTTCTGTATGATGCCGGCGAAAAACGCTCTGAATCCGCGCAGAAATGCCGCTGACTTGCCCTCATACCTTAACTCATAGAACTGGGCGTCAGTAATAATTTCGGCACGTCTCCAGAGTCGTGAAAAGAGGAAAATCCCAACAATAAGTGTAAGTACCGCGGCAAACACCCACCAGATTCGTTGAAGCCCGTCCGTACGTATTATTTCTGTCACTACCAGCGGCGTATCCGATGCGAAACTTGTAGCGACCATCGAAACGGCAATCATCCACCACGGGAAGGACCTGCCGCCGAGAAAGTAATTCTCTGAACTTTTCGAAGCTCTTTTTGAAAAGTAAATCCCCGTACCAAGAGCAAAAAGCATGTAGGCGGCTATAATCGCATAGTCAAGAAATCCTAAACGTCCCATCCTTGAGTACCTTCCAATCTGCTGAAAAATATCTATTTTGCATTTTCAAGAGTCTTAAGGAGAAATCTTTTTCTGACTGCTGGAAATGATACCATAAAGAACAGGAATTGGCCAAGGTGGACATCTGGATTTGAATTATTTTCATAGCATCAATCCCACCAACATAATACAATTAGTTTTATGCAGCAAGTTCATGCAGGTCCGTCAATGGCAGGAAGGACGAAGCTTTTCAATGGGACAGCTTCGGATGAACGCAAAGATGTGCTGTTGACTTTGTTGAACGTTAATTCATTACAGGAGTAATCATTATGAAGTATCGCAAGCTTGTGGTCGTTGGCACAGTGATTATGGTCCTGCTTCCTCTTTCTGTAAATGCAGACGAGGTCGCGCTGAAAGACAAGTGCGCAAAAGCGATGCGACGAGCTACCGACTTCTTCCGCACGCAGGTCTCTACAGAGGGAGGCTATTTGTGGCGATACAGTGAGGACCTGACCCTCCGCGAGGGGGAAGGCAAGGCAACTGATACTATGGTCTGGGTCCAACCTCCAGGCACACCTTCTGTGGGTATTGTCTATCTCAGAGCCTACGAGGCCACCGGTGATTTATACTATCTCGACGCCGCCAGGGATGTCGCCTATGCCCTTGTCAAAGGCCAACTTCGCTCCGGCGGCTGGGACTACCGCATTGAGTTTGATCCCGAACGACGCCAACGATATGCCTATCGAATCGATCTCCATCGGGAAGGGGCACGAAATGTCAGCACTCTGGATGATAACAACACGCAGTCAGCGGTTCGGTTATTGATGCGCGTAGATCTGGCGATGGATTTCAAGGACGAGAAAATCCACGAAGCTACGGCGTTTGCTCTTTCGACTCTACTGAAAGTCCAATACCCCAACGGTGCCTGGCCACAGCGGTTCAGCACTGCACCCGATCCTGACGAGTTTCCAGTCAAGAAGGCCGGCTATCCGGGCTCGTGGTCGTGGACCTACCAGCAGCGCGACTACAAAAGCTTCTACACCTTCAACGACAACACCATTGCCGACACAATTGACACCATGCTGGAAGCATTCGATATCTATAATGACGCGAAATGCCAGGCTGCCGCCCAAAAGGCCGGCGATTTCATTCTGCTTGCTCAGATGCCCGAACCCCAGCCTGCGTGGGCGCAACAGTATAACGCAGATATGCATCCGGCCTGGGCCCGAAAGTTCGAGCCGCCCGCCGTCACAGGCGGCGAGTCACAAGGGGTCATGAGAACCTTGCTGGAGCTCTGCCGCGCAACCGGCAGGAAAAAGTATCTTGAACCTTTGCCTCGGGCCATGAATTACCTGCGCCGGTCCCGGCTGCCCGATGGCCAACTGGCTCGGTTCTATGAACTGAAGACCAATAAGCCGCTCTACTTCACCAGAGAAGACTACAAGCTCACCTATAGCGACGCTGATATGCCCACCCACTATTCCTTCAAAACTTCCTACGGAGTTGAGAGTATCGCACAGGAGTACAAGCGTCTGAGAGCAATGGATTCGGTAGAATTGAAGCGGCCAAAGAAGGTACGCGCACCGCGCTTGAGCCGGAGCCTAACGTCTCGAACCAAATTGATCATCGACCAACTTGATGAGCAGGGCCGATGGGTGGAAAACGGCCAACTGAGAAATGATGAGCAGGATAATACTACACGCAGAGTGATTGAATGTCGAACCTTTATCAATAATGTGAGTGCATTGAGCACATATCTGTCCGCTGTTCGATGAATTAAAAAAGATACGCCACAACACCGATAAATAATGATCGTTTAATACCTCTTGCACACCAAAGACTCGGAGGATAAAATAAATGTTTGATTTGATAAGTGTTGATTCGTATTGTAGCTGAATCCTATTGTTTTTTTGTACCTTACGCCTTGTTCTAAGGAGGAATAATGAAACGACAAATCAAGTATCAAACTTCTGAGTCATCGCGAAGAAAACCGGATAAACCTTCACGCCGACAATTCCTGGCAGGTAGTGGAAGAGTGGTCGCAGGTTCGGTCCTCACAGGCATTGCTTTACCTCGAATTTACGCCGCCCAGAGTAATACGATACGGCTGGCCCTGGTGGGCTGCGGGGGCCGCGGCACAGGCGCAGTCGCCGACGCATTATCAGCCACCGGCGGCCCGGTTAAGCTCATTGCCATGGCCGACCTGTTCGAACGTCGCCTCAAAAGTAGTCTGAATAACCTTAAGAAGAATTTTCAGGCCAAACTTGACGTTCCGCCCGAACGACAATTTATCGGTTTCGATGCCTACAAAAAAGCGATCGACTGCCTTAGGCCGGGAGACGTTGTGTTGTTGACTACTCACGCAGCCTTTCGTCCTATGCACTTTGAGTACGCCGTCAAAAAAGGCGTTAATATCTTCGCTGAGAAATCATTTGCGACCGATGCGCCCGCCGTCCGCCGTTGGCTCAAAGCAGCCAGGGCCTCCGAGCGAAAGAATCTAAAGGTTGGCGTCGGCTTCATGTGGCGTCACTCCAAAGCAAGACAGGAACTGATCCATCGGATTCATGACGGGGCCATTGGCCAGGTGCACACCATGCGGATATATCGTGTGCACGGACCGGTCCACTGCCCGCGCCTGCCCGAGAACGTCAATGAACTGGCATTCCAGCTTCAGCAGCCAAATAGCTTCACATGGGTATCCTCCGGATTCTTCATCGACTGGCACTGCCACAACATCGACGTAGCCTGCTGGACAAAAGGGGCCTGGCCGGTCTCGGCCCAGGGAATGGGCGGCCGCTGCTACGAGCAGGCGGGTAATCAGTTCGACCACTACACGGTGGAATATACTTTTGCGGACGGCACGAAGCTGTTCGCATTCTCGCGGCACATGGATGGCTGCTGGAACACCTACTCAGACTACGCCCACGGCTCAAAAGGCTCGGCCGTAATAATGGCGACGCTGGGCCAGCCCAAGCCGAAGATATACAAAAGCCACGACATGGTCCCGGCAAATCTTATCTGGGAATTTGGCCGGCCAGATCCGAACCCTTACCGCGTCGAATGGCAGTTGCTTCTGGACGCAATTCGCCAGGATAAGCCGCATAACGAAGCCAAGCGGGCAGGCGAGGCCGAAGTAGCTGCTCTGATGGGACGCATGGCGACCCATACTGGAAAATATATCACATGGGACCAGGCGTTGAACTCTGATTTCCAGTTCGTTAAAGATATTGACAGTATGACCTTTGATACCCCAGCCCCAATCCACGCCGGTCCCGACGGAATCTATCCGGCTCCCTTGCCGGGTATATCGAAGGAGGCTTGATAGACTTGAGTGCCGATGTTGGACAAAAATGCAAAAAATAAAAACGCAATTAACATACCTTTCGAAAATTCATTTATAGAATTGCCGATATTTTCGAATGCAGAAGTTATCGAGCTGATACCTCCATATATAGAACCGCTGAATGATCGGCAGATTCTTCATTCCATAAAAAATCCTATCGAAAATGCGCCCATTTCTGAAATTGCCGGAGGCAAAAAAAATGTGTTAATAATCCTTGAAAATGCAACACGCCCTTTAGATACTTCTTTTATTGCCTCGCTTGTTGTCGATGAGTTGAAGCAAGCAGGCATTGCCGATGAAAATATCACCTTTCTCTTTGCCAACGGCGCTCATAAGGATATGGAAGAGTACAATTATAAGGATAAATTAGGGCCTCGATTTAAGAATTTCAGAATCATCAATCATGATTGCCAGGGCAAACTTACAAACCTGGGCACAACAAAACTGGGAAGTCCGATTTTAATAAATCCATTGGTCCTCGAAGCCGATTTGAAAATTGCTATAGGGACAATTGAACCTCACTACGGCGACGGTGTTTCCGGAGGGGCTAAAATATTATTTCCGGGCTGCGCCGGATTGGAATGGATATTCAATAACCATAGTCTGAAAAGAGGCGAATTCGGGGTGGTTGATAACCAGTGGAGAAATGATACTGAAGAATCGGCCGGCAAAGTCGGCATCGATTTTCTGGTTAACGCGGTACTGAATTACAAACGCGAAATAATTGGTCTATATTGCGGAGACTGGATAAAAGCGCATAGAGAAGGAGTAAACTTATCGTTAAAAGCCTCTGTCGCCGAGCTGCCTTATAAAGCAGACTTTTGCATAGCAAGCAGCTCACCCTTTGATTTGAATTTCATTCAAACGTTAAAAGGTCTAACGGTTACACAAACAGTTATTAAAGAAGATGGAACATATATTATTCTGACATCCTGTCGCCAGGGCTTGGGAAACCATCGCTGGTTGTTGGACGAGAAAATGCTGGAAGAAAGGCATAAACTAAATGCCGATTATGATTCGGCTATGACGGAAATAATATATAGTACGCATTTATCGGTACATGAATTATATTCATATTATCCAAAGCAGGTGAAGCTGATAAGCAACATTAGTAAACTAAGGCAAATGATTACGTCATTAGATAAGCCGGGCAAGAAAGGTGTCATCCTGCCTTATTCTCCCATTACCATTCTCCGATGTTCTTGATTTTATTCTGTAAAACATTATTGTAGTAAGAGCCAACAAGGCTATGGTACTTTGAGTTGATATTGCCGTAAAACAGCTCATTTACAATTTACTTGTAAGACAATGAGGTCTGCAATGAGAGCAATCCAAATAGTAGAGCCCAGAAAAATTGCAATGCTGGACAACGCTCCAACTCCCGAACCGGCCGACGGCGAAATTCTGGTGCGGTGCAGCTATGTGGCCATCTGCGGAAGTAATATAAGCCAATATCTTGGTAAAGGTTTCTGGGGTAACGGTGATTTTCCTAATCCTGTAGGCTGGTCCGGACACGAGAACATCGGCACAATAGTCGAATCACGCTGTGATGGTTGGGAAGAAGGGGAATTGGTACTGGCTTTGCCTGATGGCCCTTATGGTTTTGCTGAGTACATCGTCTCTCGACCTGGCGCCATTGCTCGCCTGCCGCAGGATTCGTCCGACCCTGCGGAGCTGATTGTTGCCCAGCCGCTTGCGACTGTGCTTCGAGCACTCACACAATACGATGGCGTGAACGGCCAAACATGCGTTGTAGTCGGCCAGGGACCAATGGGATTGATATTCACACATATATTGCGGCTGATGGGAGCGAGCATGGTCATTGCGACCGATTTGCTCGAATGGCGTTTGGAATGGTCCAAACGTTACGGAGCCGACCATATCATCGACGCTTCGAAAAAAGATGTTGTTAAGGTTGTCAAAGAATTAACTAACGGGAAAATGGTTGACTTCGCTGTCGAGGCGGTGGGTGAAGTAGATTCACTGAAGACCGCCGCACATCTGCCGGGGCACGGCGGCAGGCTTCTGGTTTTCGGTGTGCCGCACTATGAATTACAGGAGTTCCCCTGGTACCATGTCTTCCGACAGGAGATTCAAATCAATACCAGTGTCGGCCCGGAGTGCGGTAAATTCTTCCAAACAGCGGTGGACATGGTCCTCGATGGCCGAGCATCAGCCCTTACCGAAATTGTTAGGCCGCGCATGCCCTGGGACAAGGCCCCGGAGGCCTTCGAAATGTATGCCGAATGTGCTAAAGATTCCCTGAAGCTGACACTTGAAGTCTAACCAAGATAACCTCCGCGATTCAGACTGAGATACTACTGTTCATAAAGCATCTTTCTCATCCGCCGGCGCGATCCATCTACCGATCAGATGTGCACCGATCGCTGCAATCAATAGCATGGCGCAAAGGCTGCCGATTGCATACCAGCGGCTTTTATCTTCCCAGTAACCTTTCAGACCCAGGGCGATAAAAACGAAACCTGAAACCAGGTTCAACAACCATAACCACCCGGGAAGCCTCAACCCTTTGGGAAGAAACTTTCGGTCCATCCACAGGTTCATCAGGCAAAACAATCCACAACCCAATACACCGGTAAACAGGTTGGCGGGAGTCAAAATCGCAAGCAGCAGCCGAGGCTTGCCGGCAGCACCGGTGGACTGATATATAAACAACCATAGCAGAATCGCGCAGGCACCGACGGCGCACCAGATTACCGTTATACGTTTGATGCGGCTGGCATGCCGGATAGCAAAATCGCGACTCACCGCGTGCGTCATTTCGCTAATAATACTGCAGCCGACTTCCAGTGTGCCATAGAGCGTTCCGAACATGGTCAGAAAAGCCCCTGCCACATACAACGGCAGCAACCACGGATGTATGCCGGTAACGAACGCCGACTGAAGATTGAGCAGATTATTCTCGTCGGGAATCTTGTGATGCGGACCGAGGACCAGCTTGCCCGAAGCTACGAACACTGCGCTGAAAGCAATGATAACAAGAAAGCTGATCGAACAATCAATCAGCGGAGCGCGGAGCCAGCGGCGAACCGGATGTGCCGGATCGCCGGCGATCTCAGCCAGCCGTTCGGCAGAGGCCGGACCGGCGCCGGCCTGTCCCCATGCTTTGTCGCGCATGAAGGATGTATATGCCAAATAATCGAAGCCGGCGCCCCCGATGACGCCAACATAACGCGTTGTCTCGACCCATACTGGGTCGGCGGCGATATGTGGGTATTCAGTGCTGAGCCACGGCGGGTACACATACGGTTGTGGAATGAACACCCCTTTCAAAAGTTCCAGCCAATCCGGATGGTAGAGAATCAGTGTTACCCCGGCGGAGAAGACCATTGCGGCCACAATAATAAGTTGAATGCGCTCCAGCGTCGAGTAACTGCGCAAGGAGGTGATTACGACTACGATGGCCAGGATCGCTGCGCCCCAGAGGTAGTCGATGCCGCCGCCTAATATTTCGCTCGTTCCGGTTATCCATGAGGTCAAGTTGCCCAAAACTCCACAGTGGAAACTGATCCAGATTGGCAAACAAACGGCCGCAATCATAAACAGTGTCAGCGTCAGCCAGCCGCGGGGTCCCGGTAGATCGAGCATCCGCTTATAGGGGTGGACACCGGTCAGCACTATATGACGCGATAACGCCACTACCAGGCCCCACTTCAGCAGCGAGATGACGACGAACAGAAACATGATGCGGTATCCGAAGAGTGCGCCGCCCCGGCTCGAAAAAATCAGCTCGCCGGTTCCAATCGTCAGCGACGCAATGATTGCACCTGGGCCGAAGACCTTCAGCCAGTCCAAAGGGCGGCGAGGCAGTGTGCCGCAGCGCCTCTGGCCGGTAACGGTAGATTTTAACATATCGTCCATAGTCGGCGCTGGTCCCAGGGCAAGTAAGTATTTACGACGGATGCCACGGTATTTGAGATAACAATGCTTAAATTGATTCTGCAGTGGTTCATAAGACATTCTGCCAAAAAGGACAAAATATGTCGCTCTAACGAAAGGAGGCTTTTCAAGTGAGAAGAAAGATACTGCGAAAATTGAAATAACGCAAGGAAATAATCCATAAGAGGCAGCAATGCGAGCGCTCCCCCCTTCGCTAAAGCTACGGAGGGCAGGCAGGACAGGGTTTGTTTTTTTATTGCCATAGCCGCATATTTCTTTTTAATCCCTTGTAAATACTCACTTTGCATCATTTTTGGCCTTTCGTCAGATTGGGTTTGATTGGGTTTGTTTTGGCTTAAATTGGGTTTGTTTTTGGCTTTATTGGCTTTGAATTGGGTTTGAATT
>VRUK01000114.1:0-2227 GCA_019456195.1 Planctomycetota bacterium
CTCGAGTTTCGATATCTTATCTGCCGAATCCATGCGCTTCATCCTCTTGCAATAATTGTAAATAAGCATTCTCGGTCGCATTATGACCGGAATGGATCCCCTGGAGCGAGACATTGCCGGCATCGACAAGCCTGAGCACCTCGGCCATCGTACCGCTCCGGCTCTTGCCTTCGGCAATCCCAACGACTAATGTATCACCGGCCCCAATGCGTGCCTCAAGCCCATCGAGCTTCGCCGCCTCCCGGGCCAGACGCTGGATGTCCTCATCCTCGCCTTCCAGCTCCAATGTAAAGTCGTCCCGGCTAAGATAGCGCTTCATATCCTGCATCGAACCGGCGAAGATCATGCGCCCTTCATGCATCACCCCTATGTGGTCGCATATCTGGTCGATATCGCTGAGAATGTGCGTGGCCACCACGACCGTCTTGGTCTTCCCTAACTCTCGGATGAGGTCTAATGTGAATCGCCGAGCCGAAGGGTCAAGGCCAGCCGTCGGCTCATCCCACAGCAGTAGTGGAGGGTCCCCGACAAGCGACGCCGCAATCCCTAACCGGGTGCACATCCCCGTCGAGAAGGTCTGTATCTGCTGTTCGGTAGCCCCAAGCAATCCCACCGCGCGAAGCAGCGCCGATATCCGCGGCTTGCGGACCTGTCGCGGCAGCCGGGACAGCTTGCCGACAAGGTCTAAGTATTCGATGGGTCGTAAGTTCCCGGGCAGCTTCGGATTTGTCGGCAGATACCCAATCTGAGAACGCACACCAACCGCGCCCGGCCCGCACGACTTCCCGAACACCTCGGCCCGGCCGGCTGAGGGACGTTGCAATCCCAACAGAAGACGCAGTGTCGTCGTCTTACCGGCGCCGTTAGGCCCCAATAGTCCGAACACCGCCCCTTGAGGCACTTCCAGGTTCATATCGTTGACCGCGATAAGCCGCTGACTATATATCTTAGTCAGATGCTCCGTGTGAATCGCTAATTCCATCCTAAGCTCCTAACCCACTAAATTTCCCTTCCATTCAATATTCGACATTCCTTGTTCGATATTCGATATTTTCCTTCTACAATCTCAAACCCAATAGTCAATTGTAAATAATAAATGCCTTCTTTCATATATACCCACATTGTAAAGGCTTAACCTGAATAATCAATCATCAATAATATTGTCATCCTCGCATGTCCAGAGCTTGCCCCCGAGAGTTGCTCACTTGGCCTATAACAGGGGGGGACCCAGCCACAATAGTAAATATTAAATAGTAAATTGAAATGCCGCCCAATCTGATATCCACACCCCTTCATCCTGAGCGGAGACGAAGGATGAGCGAAGACGAAGGGCTCAATCCCAATAGTCAACTGGAGCAAAGCGTAAGTCCTGAGCATGGTCGAAGGATCATAAATAATAAATCTAAAAGTCATTCCTTATTGTATATTCGATATTTTCCTTTAAAATTCTCAAATCCAACTCAAAACCCAAAACCCAAAACCCAAAACTCAATACTCAAAACTAAATAGCTTGACTCTTCTCAAGCTATCCGTTATCCTCTACCCCTAAATGCATGATGCGGACATCTTGATAAGAGTAGCGAAATATAAGATATGAAAATATTTGGCGTTTTGTTGATACTGTATAAGCATTTTCAAAATAAGGATAAACAAACATGGGTGACAGTGTTTTCAGATGGCTCCACCTTTCCGACTTCCACGTAGGATTGGATTCTTACGGACAGCGGTGCTTATTTAACTATATCATACAAAATGTCAAAGAGCATGTTCACGCTGGAAACCCACCTGATGCTGTGTTCATTACGGGTGATATCACCAACACTGGTGCGGTCGTCGAATATAAGCAGTTTCTCGATGAGTTCTTCTGGCCAATGCAAGATATTTTGCATACGACGCCATGTGCAGAACGTATTTTCTTGGTTCCTGGCAACCATGATGTTGATAGGTCAAAAGCACGAGCAGTGCGAGCCCGTGGTCTCTTATCGTATATTCCAACGTTTCTCGATCCGACACTAGATGCGCAGTATGATAGAGCCACAATTCTACATAGATTTAAGGCGTTCATGGAGAACGATCCAATCGGACCAGGAACAACGTCCCACTGGATCGGATCACCTGAGGGCACGCTTGTCAGCAAACTTAACGTAAGGTCAATCCAAGTTGGCGTACTCGGACTAAACAGCGCATGGCTCTCCTGTGACGACAGAGACCGACATGAGCTTTCTCC
>VRUK01000114.1:2237-17582 GCA_019456195.1 Planctomycetota bacterium
TTTTGGAGAAAGGCTTGCAGGAGTTGTCTGGATCTAACCTAATCTTCGTTATTGCCCACCATCCCATTGAATGGTTCCTAGATGAAGAGGTTACCAGCATTCGAACGATGCTTGCTAGAAACCAAGCCATCTACCTACACGGGCATCTGCATAAGTCTGGTGGACAGGCTTTGCACGTTGGCGCAAGCGAGTTCCTTCCCATACAAGCCGGAGCATCATTCCAAGCTCGGGAGAACGAGTTATGGGTCAACAGAATCGTATGGGCTGAAGCCGATGTTGCAGCAAGTGTCGTACGTATTAAACCAAAGCGTTGGTCTCGTGATCATCAGGAGTGGGTAGCCGATATGGGCGCATTTCCACAAGATCACTTCACTCCTGGTATGGAAGCATGGGAAGTGCCTCTTCCAGCGAAATCTACAGAAGTACCAGACGGAAAAGAAGTGAGGCAGAAGTCGCGACAGAGCGACCAATCAATTCTGCCAACGGGATGGCGTGTTATTGACAAGGAAGTATTGGAGGAGCTACGAGCACCACTGTCCGAAGAAGAAACGATCGCCTTCTTCGATGGTCGCGTACCCTCTTGGAAGGACGCGTTAAGTCCCGATATTCCTCGACGAGCCATGGTTTCTACTATCTTGTCACAGATTCAGCATTGGACCGAAAATCCCTTTGTCTCAGTCCTTCTCGTGAGAGGAGCAGGAGGCGAGGGGAAGTCTACCATCCTCAAACAGACAATCGTGGAACTGCTTGAACGCGGAGTACTCAAACGGGTCATGTGGAATGAGGACGCAGAGTGCCGGGCACCTGTTCTTGAAGATATCCCTGAGAATCTGGGGCCATGGATCATCGCGTCGGATGATGCCGAGACAATTGGTCATCAGCTGTTCCATATCGTTGAAAAAGCAACCATAAAAGGCCGGACGGGGGTTTGTATCTTCATATCATGCAGAGACACTGATTGGATTGCATCAAAGTGTGACCAACTACCATGGCAAAGTCACGCACAAGTCACTGAGTATAGGCTGCGTGGCCTAAGCCATGAAGACGCAGAGGCTGTAGTCAGTGCATGGTCTAAGTACGACCGAAGGGGACTTGGGCGGCTTTACGGTCAATCGAAAGAGGATGCAATCAGTGCTCTGATAAAAGAAGCGCAGAGCGAACATTATAGTGAAGAAGGAGCTTTCCTTGGTGCAATGCTTCGTACTAGACTTGGCGACGGTATCAAGGCTCACGTAAAGAAGATTCTTCTGAGTCTTGCGAAATATAAATCACCTGGTGGGACATTGTGCGATGCCTTTGCATACATTGCTGTTCCACATGCAGAGAATGTACTGGTTCTTTCTAGAGGGCCATTGGCAAAGGTACTTGGATGTGCAAGAGGAGAGCTCAAACCGAAGGTTTTGGGTCCACTTGGCGAGGAGGCTGTGGTTGCCCCATCAGGGCAATTCGTACTCACTCGTCACAGGGCGATAGCCAAGGCTGCTACCGATATATTGTCTAAGGATTTTTATCTCGATACTGATGAAATAATCATTTCTCTGATGAAAGCAGCACTTCGGTTGAGTGAGAAGGGTGTGTTTGTTCCCATGCTAGGTCGTTGGCGATTCCTATCAATGCACTTCTTTGATGCTGGGAAACAAGAGCTTGGCATACGTCTCGCAAAAGCTGCACACGACCATGACAAAAACAATCCATTCTTCATCGTGCAGTTGGCAAAGCTCCTTCGCATGTCCTCACAGCCGGAGGCAAGTGTGGAAGTCTTTCGTACTGCGTCTGAGTACGTCAAGCGAGATAGGACCTTCTATTTCGAATGGGCAATTTCAGAGGGTGTTATGGGAAATAGATGCTGTAGTATCTGGCTATCCGCTGTATCACTCGCAGACGATACTGACCGAACTTGGCCCAGCTCTGAGGATGCCTTAAAGGCATTTGCGGGAATGGGGACAACATTTGGAAAGCTTTATGATTTGTTTGATGATAGAATCTTCATTGAAGCGTGCAGTGCCACAGCCCAGCTTGGACAATCGATCAAGCATGAAACTCGTAGCGAGGAGTACTTCGAGGAAGCAGCAGACCGTGCACGCGAAGCTGGGGTGGATGGCGTCACGCTCACTCAAGCATTTGATAGGCTTACACAGGCATTGGTCAAGGCGTGGGAGCGTCAGGAAGCGGACCTATCTGAATGGCTAAAAGCTGCGCCCGATTTGAAACACAACTGCCTTCGTAGGTTGCTTCACTTAGAAGTTGAGTCGGAATAACATGCTCTATTCGTCGAATAAGAAGATGAATCAGACGGTGAACAGAAATGAGCCTGTTCGTTCCGTTTAATTTTGAGCAACTTGTGCCATGGGTATTGAAACCCTCGACTCATTCGACTTCGCTCATGGCAGGCTGGTGTAAGCTAGCAAGCAAAAATAATTCAAAATTCAATCCCGACCTGCCGGGATTCATAAAATACTATTCACTAACGACCATTCCCTTTTCTCAATCTCGGAAAATTACTTGCAAAAAAACATCAAAACTGAGCAATTTTTGACAAAAAACGCTCAAAACCAACCCAAAATGACAATTTTATCCTAATGGGACAAATTTATTAAATTCCGGGGACACCATATAATGGCACTAAGTTAAGCATATTTGACCATCTCAGAGGCTGAGCCAGATGCCCCATGATTGGAAATTTCGCTGATTTGCCTGGCAAACAAGCTTCTCTTCTGACCACGATTCCCCTTAACTTAGTGCCATTAGGGACACCATACTTAATTCCAGCCGATACCTGAGTTCCAAAACTCACGATAACAGGTATTTTATCCAAATCCAAAACTATTTCGCCATTTCCTAAAGAATCCCGATTTTCTACAATTTTCTCTCAAAAATGCAAAAAAACAAACAAAATCAACCACTTTTTCACCAAACCCCCTCTGTTTTCAGTCGTCCGTCTTCCGTCCTCAGTTTTTCCAATTCCCTAATTCTCCAATCTCCATTCTAACTTCATAATTCGCTCTCTTGACCGAATCCGGCAGTTGCGTTCTTCGACAATACCTACGAGGCCGGGATGATGTGTGGTACTGTTGAAAACCGGGTTCTGGAATGGAGGGCAACGGTGGCGGTGTGCCAAGATAGTGGGAAAAGGTGGGTTCTCGGCGTATGTGTTCAACTTTTTGCGTGTTTTTTACGAGACAACTCGCTGGGGTGGCCAGAGAATCGTTGCAATCTCAATGAGATTTTGATATTATAGGGTTTCGAGTATGCAGGTGTGTTTTAATGAAGTTAAATGGGAAATCCTGGCTATAATTGATAATATGCGGTAGTAGCTGTAATCTTTGAAAGGGAACAAAATAATATGGAGAACAAACGCAAAAGCAAGATCAAGAAGATTCGTAAAAGCGGTTTTCGGGCTCGCATGAAAAGTAGAGGTGGGCGAAAAATCGGCCTGGTTCAATTTCATATACCACAAGGTAACACTTTTCAAGCTGCTGCAATGGCCACGAACAATCATAACAGTCTATCAAAACAGGAGTTGTGGAGAAAATGGTAACTTGTAGGGCATAGAAAAGTGTTACCCTGTTCTGAACCAGGCCGAAAAATCCTCAACAAGAGACGTTGACTCAGCTGTCAGTCCGAGCATAGACACAAAAGAATTCACTTTGTTAATCAGTTTATTTATTCTATATCTAACTTATACTGAGCACGGCTATCTGCCCAGTTATGCAATCATTTGTGTATCCTGTTCATTTATCGTCATCTGTCTGCTTATATTCTTATGTGACCGTTCCTTGCAAAAATATTTCATGAAAAAGGAAGATTCCTCTAACAAAAGGATTAATGGGGATAGTCATTTTTCTATCCACAGCCGAAGCATCAAGCATCAGCGATACTGAGTGTGGAATCTTAGAGATTTTTTTCGTTTTCCTTTGCTTTTTTAGGCTAAATATGTTATAATGCACGTATATTAGCCAGACGGCTTACATAAATCGTCGTTAAACGACAAAAAACAGATATTCTAAGTTTGCCATATTTACAAACTGCTCACACAGCAAGACCACAGGGTCAGCAGGCTCAAGTCAACAAGCAAATAAATAATCAATTAAAAGAGCTTGTCCCCGAGAACTACTTACCTGACTCGCAACAGGGGAGCCAGAAGGCCAAGACCACAGGGTCAGAAGACCCGGATTCGTGAATCTCGAAGATCCGTCCAATTAACTAATTTACAAATTCGCTAATTCTCTAATTGACATGGTTTTATCAGTGGTTAATGAAAAAGAAAGGTTTAACGAACAGTCCAAAGTCCAGAAAAGGAAACCTACGAATTCTTACGTACGAATTTATAAGCCTTTTATGCAAAACAAAGCCAATTTCAAAAGGAGTCAAATGAGCGTAACCTCTATGATAACAATGAGATATGCAAATATGGACACTTGGTTATTCAGAAAAAACAAACCCAATTCAAAGCCAATAAAGCCAAAAACAAACCCAATTAAAGCCAATTCAAACCCAATTCAAAGCCAATTTAACCCAAAACAAACCCAACCTGTAGTGAGCTTGTCGAACCTATTCAAACCCAATTGGAGCGAATCGCAAATCCTGAGCCTGTCGAAGGAACAAACCCAATTTTATGTCAGTTTATCCCAGAGAGCCACATCCTTGGCCTGCAACAGGGGACTTACTTACCACCCTAAGGGTGTGTTAAAACAGAATCCCTTTAGGCGACCGGCGTTTTTTGTCCCACCACCGCCCGGCCTTAGTATCGATCCGAGCGATTATCTTGGACGTCATCTGTTTTCCTTTGGCCTTTACGCCTTTAATAAGAACCTGCTCCGGCTTAAATTCCTGCTGATGAATCCGCAACCCTTTAACGGGCTTATATTTAACATATATCGTCTCCGGCGTACTGATTTGACACAATTGCAGTTCGGCCTTTTTAGGAATATAGTCATAGTCACGATTCATAATCGTCCCGCCAATCTCAAAACGCTTAATATACGTAACTCCCCACTCGGTATATACAGCGGTAAAGACCAGCTCACGCTTATAAACGCCGCACCAGATAAGGCTGTCGTTAATATAATAGGTTTCCGGCGGCGGCATCACAACAAACGTGCCGTCGTTTTTGACGATCAGCAGTTTATCGAGCGAAGAGCACTTCAACAGTTCTTCACCTTTAACGGAGTGGCCGAGGAATCCTTTTTCGGAATCGATATTTATACTAAGCTCGTTGGACGTAAGCTGACGCACATCAAGAGCCTTGAACGTATCGATCTTTGTACAGCGCGGGTATGCCTTTTTATATGTTTTTATGAGTGTTTTGAGATAATTCACGGCATAAGACTTGAGATTCTGGAGGTTCTTCTCAACCTCAGCTATTTCTTTGAGAATAGCTTCGATATCTTTGCGGTTCTTCTCGATATCGAAGCGGGAGATGCGTTTTATGCGTACACCCAGCAGCATTTCGACGTCATCTCGAGTAACGTTACGCTTGAGTTTGCGTCGGAAGGGCTTGAGACCTTTGAACACGGCCTTAATGACCGCTTCGTAGGTCTTACACTCTTCGATTTGTTTATAGATCCGGTTTTCAACAAAGATTTGAATCAAGGTCTTGTTGTGGAAGGCCTCAAGAAGGTTGTGTTTTTTAAGTGCCAGCTCGCGCTTCAGGATGTCCAGGAGCTGGCGTACGTTCTTGCGGAGCACCTCTTCGGTGTTCATCTCCACCGGACGTTTGTTACAGATGACAGTGATACGGCTGGAGACAGATGTCTCACACTTGGTAAAGGCATAGAGTGCCTTGATGGCCTTGTCCTGGTTGGCGCCCACCGAAAGAGCGATTTCAATTTCTACCTTCTCTGCGGTAAAATCATTAATAGAACGTACCGGCACCTTCTTCTTTCTCACGGCCTCTTCAATAGAGCTAATCACAGCTTCCGTGGTCTGCATGCAGGGAAGCTCCTTGATGAGCAGTTTGTTGGGTCCTTGTTTTTCGATGCGTGCGCGGACCTTGATTTTGCCGAATCCTTTGTCGTATTCGCTCACATCCATTATCCCGCCGGTCTGGAAATCGGGCATTACATTGATCTCGACAGGCGCCTTCTTCCTTTCCTGGATAATCTGAATCTCGGCTTCCAGCAACTCGATAAAATTGTGGGGCAGAATGCGCGTGGACAGGCCTACGGCAATGCCTTCTGCACCGAGCATCAAGAGCAGCGGGAGCTTGGACGGCAGGGTTACCGGCTCTCGGTTACGCCCGTCATAGCTGGGAATAAAGTCGGTAAGGTCTTTGTTGAACAGCTCCTCGCGAGCAAGTTGAGTCAGGCGGCACTCAATATATCTGGAGGCTGCGGCCTGGTCGCCGGTGAATATGTTACCAAAATTGCCCTGGCCTTCAATGAGATATCGCTTGTTGGTCAGTGTAACGAGTGCGTCACCGATGGAGGCGTCACCATGCGGGTGATACTGCATGGTGTGGCCCACTACATTGGCCACTTTGATGAAGCGTCCGTCGTCTTTTTCTTTCAGTGCATGCAGGATGCGACGTTGGACAGGCTTGAGACCGTCGGCCACATTGGGAATGGCCCGTTCACATATCACATAGGAGGCATATTGAAGGAAGTTAAAGTCAATCAGGTCTGTTAGTGGGCCGTGCCGTTCATGGACAGGGAGATGGTCGTTCGGAGTCGGGGGTTCATTGCTATCACCGCCGCCGGAGGCCTCTGCTTCAGGTAGGGCAGGTACTTCTCTGGGTGGATCGGGGATGTCTTCAATTGATGTCCGGAGTTCAACTATTTTTTGCATGCTCGTATTGCGACGGGACCGTCTGCCTTTGCTTGAAACAGATTCTTCTCCGAATAAAAATCTCTGATTTTCTTTGCTCATACTGGTATTTCTTCGTCAATTACAAGATTGTCCATGATATAGTTGCGGCGTTCCTGTGTGTTCTTTCCCATATAAAATGCGAGCGTTTCACCAATAGAGTGCTCTCCGGAAATCGTAACGGGCTTTAGTCGCATGTCATGTCCGACAAAGGCCTTGAACTCTGACGGAGATATCTCTCCAAGCCCTTTGAATCGGGTCACTTCATGCGCACGCCCCAGCTTCTTCATGGCCGCGTTACGCTCCTGTTCGGAATAACAGTAGATGGTCTCTTTCTTATTACGCACGCGGAAGAGAGGCGTTTCCAGAATCTTGAGGTGCCCGCGTTCTACTAACGACTGAAAGAAACGCAGAAAGAAAGTGATAAGCAGGTTACGGATATGAAGGCCGTCCACATCGGCGTCGGTGGCTAAAATAACATGGTTATATCGCAGATTATTTATGTTTTCCTCTACATCCAGGCTCTTCATGAGGTTGAAGATTTCTTCGTTTTTGTAGAGTGCGTCCTTTTTGAGGTCGCACACGTTGAGAGGCTTGCCTTTGAGCGTATAGATTGCCTGAGTTTTAACATCACGGCAGCTCACTATAGAACCGGCTGCGGACTGACCCTCTGTGATGAAGATCATGGTGTCTGTGTGCAAACATTTCACGTGGTTGTAGTGCTTTTTGCAGTCGCGCAATTGAGGTACCCGGATAGAGATGGCTTTGGATCGCTCGCGCGCCAGCTTTTTGACCGCGTTGAGCTCCTTACGAAACTTTTGCGTTTCGAGGATTTTATTGATCAGCTTGTCTGCCTGTGTCTTATTGCTGTGCAGTAATTTTAGTACGGCCTCCTGCACGCGAGACACAATTTCAGAGCGGATTTCCGTGTTACCCAACTTGCTTTTGGTCTGACTCTCAAATATCGGGGCTTTCAGACGGATCGAAATTGCGCCGAGCAGGCCTTCACGTACATCATCACCGCTGAACTTCTTCTTGGCAAAATCGTTCACCCCGCGCAGGATGCCTTCGCGGAAACCGCTCAGGTGCGTACCCCCATCGTTGGTATATTGACCGTTCACAAATGAATAGTAGTCCTCGCTGAACCGGTTGGTGTGAGTGAAGGCAAATTCCAGTGTGGCATCGCGATAGTGCAATGGCTTATATATCTTCTCAAAGGAGGTCTCATCTTCAATCAGGTCCATGATACCGCCGGTTGACAAAAACCGCCGGTTATTATAATTGATGCGCAGTCCCGCGTTCAGATAGGTATAAAAGCGAAGTCGCCGTTCAATATGTTCTTCACAGAATTGGTACTTCGGGAAAATATCGGGATCCGGCACAAAGTTGACAAATGTACCGTTTGGCTGATCGGTCTTGCCTTTTTTCTGTTTGATTAGCTTGCCGAACTCAAATCCGGCTTGTGTGTATTTACCCTCGCGATGACTGCACACCATGAAGTCGGAGGAGAGGGCATTGACTGCTTTGGTGCCGATTCCGTTGAGACCGACGCTGAACTGGAACACATCGTCATTATATTTTGCACCTGTATTAATCTTCGACACACACTCCACTACCTTGCCCAGTGGAATGCCCCGGCCATAATCACGTACAGATACCTTGTTTTCCTTGATGATGATATCGATTTTTTTACCATGGCCCATAATGAACTCATCGATTGCATTGTCGATGACCTCCTTGAGCAGGATATAAATTCCGTCATCATAGTGTGTTCCACTGCCTGTACGGCCGATATACATCCCGGTACGCAGCCGGATATGCTCCAGCGACGAAAGGGTCTTAATCTTATCATCCGTGTACTCGTGCTTCTTTTTAGCCATAGACAATTGTCGTTTGTTCGTCCATCATAACTTGTTATCCCACACTCCAAATCAGGTTTTGAAGGGGCTTGTAGAAGTGCATAAATTAGCAATAATCCTGAATTCCTGCAAGGGAGAACAAAAAAAAGGCGATATTTTTGTTCTTCAAAGGAAAGCAGAAGAAATAATTGTCGATTAGGCCAATAGCGTAGCCGAGCAAAGCTATTAGAAGAGTCTGCAATCTCGGATATCCTCACAGGCCCAAAGAATTGCTTGCAGTCCTGGGCAAAAAATAGCATGATTACATGTAAATTAGTGCCCAAAAACTCTGACGCTCTACATTGATATCGTCATAATATCAAGGAGATCTACTGCTATGGCCAAAATGATTGCTTACTCGGGAACTGTCCTTCTATTTCTGATTCACACTCTCTCAGCGGCAGCCGTCGCCGAGGGGATTGATCCTTCAGTTGAGCAGGTAGATCCGCTTTCGTGGTATGATACTCGCCATCTCGATGTGGAGGGAAAGGGCTGGACAGACGTGAATAGTTTCTACGACCGCCTGCCTGCCAAGGCCGAAGCTGTCGTGCGTGAGCCTGTTTGGGATTTGAGTCACCATTCAGCGGGAATGTGCGTACGTTTCATAACTGACGCCAACGAAATTCAGGCACGATGGGAACTCCGATCGGAGAGACTTGCGATGCCGCACATGCCGGCCACCGGTGTCAGCGGGCTGGATCTCTACGTGAAAGGCACGGATGAAAAATGGAAATGGCTTGCCGTGGGAAGACCCACACAGTTCCCCATCAACTCTGTGACTCTCGTAAAGGATATTCCAGAGGGTATGCGAGAATACCTTCTCTACCTTCCACTTTATAACGGCGTTTTATCGGTTGAGATTGGTGTTCCCGAAGGCTCGGCGCTTCGAAAGGCGGCTCCGTATCCCGAAGGCCGCAAGCCAATCGTCTTTTATGGTACCTCCATCACCCAGGGCGGTTGTGCCTCGCGCACCGGCATGGTCCACACTGCCATCCTGGGACGACGCTTCCACTATCCAGTTATCAACCTTGGTTTCTCCGGAAACGGGCGTATGGAGCCCGAGATGGCGGACCTTTTTGCCGAACTTGACCCGTCCGTTTACGTCCTTGACTGCCTGCCGAATATGAATGGACAATTGGTCGCCGAGCGAGTGGCTCCATTTGTCAAGAGACTCAGGGAGGTGCATCCCAAGACGCCTATACTTCTGGTCGAAGACAGGACCTATTCCGACGCCTTCTTAGTCCCGTCGCGCCGACAGCGAAATATTGAGAATCGCAGAGAGCTGCACCGGATATACTCTCGCCTCAAGTCGGAAGGCGTCAAGCACCTCCACTACCTGTCCGGTAACCGGCTTTTAGGGGATGATCGTGATAACCTGGCGACGGTAGATGGATCCCATCCCACAGATCTCGGTTTTGTGCGTCAGGCCGATGCGTTCTACGAGGTGCTCAAGCCAATCCTCCTCGGCAACAACAAATTCGGCAGCCTCTTAAAGTAATAGATGCGTACCGTTGCCCATATTGTCGTATAACTGAGAAACCGCAACATGGCGACTTTATGCATAAGCCCTTACCAAACAGGTAATATGGGACAACAGTTGTCGATTCATACATTAGGAACCGGACTTGAGCCATATTGGGCTTGACCAGGCTAAGCTGCCATTGCTCTGTACCACCCGGACATAATACCAATCAGTTTTCTCTGTTCGGCGTTTATCAGTAAATTCGAATTCAGTTCGATAGTTCTCAGAAAAGGCAATCCGGTGCAACATCATAGATTCTGCGGTAAAAGGCCCGGTGATGGCTATGTCACTGGATTCTGCCAATTGTTCCAGAGATTTTGTTATGGCCATCTGGGCAGGCTGAGTTAGTGCTATCGTTAGTTTGGTTTTTGGCGAACCCAGAATTTCCAAAATTATGCTATTGGTTGCCTTTTCTTCATAAGCCTGCAAACGTGAGGTATAGGAAATAACTTCACAACATTTATCATCAACATTTTCGATTTTATTACGCCGCTGTTCATCAAAAGGACCCGATTGAAAGCATGGATTAGTGGAAATAATCTTTCCATCACTGACGTTAACTTTGAATTGCCAGTCGCAAACTCGAGCCATGTTCAAATCTCCCCACGGTCCCCAGCCGAATTCGATACGGCAAAAAATCGGCCTTTTCCATCTTGACGGCCGAATTTTGCGATCAACAGGATGGTCACGATAAATCACTTCGTTATTGCGGAGTACTTCGACGCGATCAATGATGTCCCGGCCTTTTGCTTTTACATGTATCTTCCGGGTATCTGTTGCGGGAATTGTTTCACCCATCCAGTGGCCATTAAGACGGAAATCCAGTTCGATTCGATCGCCGCTGACGCCGTAGGTCCGTCGTGCCTTAAAAGCTTCCATGATGGATTCACGCGATAGGTTCTCAGCATAGGCGGCAACAAGCCCCTCGCCGTAAGCACCCGGATATCCAAGATGGTCATCAGTGCTTGCCACTACCCCCACCCGGAATCCATGCTGCCACAACCATTGCAGAGTGTTCTGAGTGTAACGGCCTCCCATGCTGTGGCGAATGTAGCGATAAGGGCCACGGTCGGATTCGGCGTTGCCATGTTCCGAAAAGATTTCCACTACCGGAGAGACTGAAGTATCTAATACGCTCCAATTTTGCCCCCGCCATCCCTGCTTATAAGAGGGATGGTGAGGGATCAATATGGCACCATGGTCACGGGCGAATTTTTGAAATTCTTTGATGTCCGTTATGTAGGCAAGTTCTGATTCCGAGCCGGGGAAAATGATACAGACATCGCCGGATGAACTGGAGTGCCATTCATATCCGATAAAGGACACAAATTTGCCTGGCTCATAGTATTTATTGGCAAGCCGTTTCACTTTTTCCCAATTATTCTTCATTACCTCGAAACCCCGCACCCATTTTAGATGTTTGTTTTGCGGCATTTTTGGCATATCGTGCCATTGCGAGTGTCCGGTGAAACAGAAAAAGTCAAGGTGGCTGCGGGCAATATCATAAGAACGCTCTAAAGAACCTTTGGCATAGCCAACTGCATTATGGTTGTGGACGTCGCCCCAGTAGAGATTTTTCCCGGACGAACCGGGTTTGCTATTTTCGGAAGCTGACTGCCCCGCATTAATGAGTTTTGTTGGTATCAAGGATGCCGCTCCTATTGCTACTGAGTTTTTTAAGAAATCACGCCTTTCCATTAGAACTCCCTGTCTTTCTATTTAAAATGTTTCCGGAAGAATGGCACAGCAAGGTCCCAGGCAAATGTGTGCCCTCTTGAATGCAGTGCATAGTCAAAGTTTTTCTCTGCTCCCAAAAGACGATACGCCTTTTCAACAACCTTCCTTATTTGGTCCCGGTCTGATGCAGTAATCAAATTATCACCTTCACCTGCCTGCAACTGCATTGGGCGAGGTGCAATCAAGCTAAATAATTCCGGAACATCTCCATATTGAAGTAATCCCGGCAAATACTGGATTGCACATGAAGACAGTTTCAAAGAACGCTCACGGAAGATGTTCATACACCCGGCTGGGACACAGGCCTTGATTCGATCATCAAAAATCGTCAGCCACATCGAGGTTCTGCCGCCATAAGAATTGCCTATACAGCCAATCTTTTTCGTATCTACATCAGCGTGCGAGCACAAGACATCGATGGCAGCCTGGCCGTCCTGTATATGCAGATCCAAGACGTTAATACCATACATAGAGGCAGCCATCTGGATGGTATTGCATTTATCACGGTCTCCTACCCTGTCAAGATGACCATCTCTACCGGGCCAACCCCACCAGGCCGGTGCCAAAACTATATAGCCGGAACGGACAGCTTGCAACGCATAAGGGGGATAATCCGTTTTTCGTATACCACATATAGTCTCGATTCCGTGGGAATGATGGCCATGCAGAGCAATAATGCCTGCTCGTTTCTCACTCTTTTTGATATTTTTGGGAATCAGCAGATAGGCGATGAGCTCTGAAAACTTTGTGACCGGAAAATGAATTAACAGGCGGATGTGGTCTGACAATTCAGTTGTCTCCAGAATCTCCATCTCAGGCTTAACACGGTCGGGAATATTGCCGCGCAGAGATTCGAGTTTTCGGCGAAAAGCTCGCTGCCAGGTGCGAAAGTCCTGCCCGTCTCGATATATCATACCGGGCTTGTGATCATCTCCATATTTCCTCAGGAAATCCACAAATGACTTTGAAGGGATTTCCTTTTCCGATGTTGGTATTTCAGGATTCGATTGACCGTTAAGCTTTTGTAATCCAATAGAGGCAAGCCCTGCTCCAACCATTTTCAGAAAACTGCGTCGAGCCGGTATTTGCAGCATATCTCATCTCCTTTTGATTTAGGTTAATCTATGAGAGCTTAGTAGTATTTAAGATACCAGATTTACTTGTGATTTACCACAGGTCTTTGTCGTCATTCAACTGAGAGTAAACTTTTGTCAAAAGTCTGCGATTCAAGTAAATTAGCACGTGGACACTTTAAGTTTCATTGTGAACTGTTATTGACCGGTTTGCTGCTACGTTCCTGTAGCTTGTTACGCTCTATGAATTCTGCTTGCTCTGAATCTGTTCAGTAGAAATGGTTTGGTGCCGATGTAGAGAAGCTATCCAGCGCCGACCTCCAGCCCCTGCTGTGTTCGTATTGGTCGAACCGGTTGATTTCGTTTGTTTGTGCATAAGCGGACAGTATAAGTATAGCAATGACACAGATGAGAGCCGGTAACAATATATTTCTGCTCATCTTGATTATCTCCTTTTCTTTTCTTGTATTCTAATACATACTGCCGTTAGTGATGGTCAAAAGCCGGGGAATTTTGCAGGTCATGTGTTATAAGACACCGAAACGCAGAATGAATATCTTGGTGCTCGAAGAAAGTGCGAGAGGCAACATTATATGGGAAAGCTAAATGTCAACAGACAAAGTCAGTACCAGGCGGTTGAAAACGCAAGTAGAACTAACACGCCGTTGTATAAGTTTAAGTCAGAAACTATCAACCGGTTTCAGCGCAGATCGTACATCATTGACCTGTTATTCATTGCTCTGATCTGCTGCACAAGGAGTATTGTAACATCCGGCCAAGAAACCATCACAATTATGGACCGCGGCACCAATAATGCACTCCTGCTGTACAAAGACAAGCCTATGTTCAAGACAGGACCGATTAGCGAAGATCGGGTATTCATGTACTCAATTGGATCGAGCTTCTTCGATCATCAGGAGTGGTTTGACTATATGCAGAAATACAGTTTTGAATTTGGCCGTGTTTATCCTGCTCATACATGGCACCTGGATCAGGTCGTTCAATCACGCCAGCCACTGTATCCCTTCCAGATCAAAAGCCGTACCACACAGGGGTATCCTGTTGTTGATCTTTTGACATCGGATAGGCAGTACTGGTACAATTTCTCTCAAGTTCTGGAAGAGGCTGAGAAGAAAAACATTGTAATATGCATTCAACTATACCAGAGATGGTACTGGGGCAACAGCGAAGCTCGCAACCGACTGTTTTTTCACAGGGAATATAACATCAATGACATCCATGAAATTGACTCTCGCACCTTCTGGAAACATACATCCGATTCGTATCCCAATGGAAAACTGTGGCGAATTCACGAGAACTTCGTGAAGAACGTCCTGAATGCCATCGGCGATCACAGAAACGTTATCATTGACCTGATGAATGAGGGATCTGTTACAGAAGGTGTGACAAGGGCGTGGATTGAGCGTACGCTGGAGATTATCCAGACATGGGAAAAGAACAAAGGACGAGACATCCTGGTCGGGATGGACATAGACCACTTCCTGCAAAAAAAGGATACGGCCAATTTGCATTGGCTGCTTGAACATCCCGGGATGGAACTCATAATCGGCGAGGACAAATGGATATACTCCGATACCAACGAGATGATTGCCAAACGAAGAATCTACAGAAAACCAATGATCTGGGTGAACGAGAAGGCCAACGGATATATGGAGACATTTTCTCTCACCGACCATCCCAATCGGCGGCTCCATTACTTATGACTGGGTATGATGATGAAAGTTCAGTGCCTCGGGCTCTATGAGAAGGGTAATCATACACAAGAACATTTGCTGCAAATATCGGAGGCCAAAGAGTTGGGCAACTTCAACAGAACACTGATGAAGTTCTTCACCAACATAATC
Source organism: Planctomycetota bacterium (assembly GCA_019456195.1). GTDB lineage: Bacteria > Planctomycetota > Phycisphaerae > Sedimentisphaerales > Anaerobacaceae > NIOZ-UU13. Next base: position 17,137 of record VRUK01000114.1, read on the forward strand.
ACAGATTATGCTGTTCTAAAATGTCGAAATAACATTATAGAAAAATCAACGAAGGTGCGGCAGAAATTAGCACTGTCTTCGTCAAATGAGACCATTATTTATCTGCACAGTGGATTTGGAGTCGATCAGGCCGGCGGGACTGAACTGGATATGACCAATCTCGAACTGTCTGAAGGACCCGTATCCGTGCGATTCATACACCCCAATACAGGAGAGATTTCTACAGGTCGTGCTATAGTCGCCGGGGGCAGTGTAAAACTGGTACTGCCTGCATTTTATGAAAACCTTGCAGTTTACCTTAAAGGCAAACAATCCGCTCAACATGGCGATACTCCTTTATGATAGGAGCAGTGTCTAATAGTATGTAATACCAATCCTGTTCGGCCCTGGATTTGCTATCCGACTGGCCGGTTTACACGATGTGCAGTATTTCCCGAAGTTCTCGT
>VRUK01000115.1 GCA_019456195.1 Planctomycetota bacterium
TATCAGTGGTTAATGAAAAAGACAGGTTTAACGAACAGTCCAAAGCCCCGAAAAGGAAACCTACGAATTCTTACGTACGAATTTATAAGCCTTTTATGCAAAACAAACCCAATTTTAGAGATGCCAAAATGAACATAACCTTAGATATGAAAAGCAATTACATGAATTTTCCCTGCTGGCGGGGGCCAAAAAACAAACCCAATTCAAACCCAATAAAGCCAAAAACAAACCCAATTAAAGCCAAAACAAACCCAATTCAAACCCAATTAAAGCCAATTCAAAGCCAAAACAAACCCAATTACATTATGACAATATTCTACTTAAATGCCAGCGCCCCCGTCGGGCATGTTTTTACACACTGTTTTGCGGAGTTTTTAAGAGCCAAAGCTATCGAACGATCAAATGGCACAGCCACCCGAACATCAAAACCCCTACCGACAAACGTCAACCCAAGCTCTTCACCCGCCCTTGCAGCCGTTTGTACACAAAGACCACAATCAATACACTTACCGGCCTCATAAATGATATCCGTATGTTGAAGCTCCTGAGTAAATATCCGGCGCTGGCTCTTATAACGAGTGGCCTTGGCTTCATGACCCTGGGCATATTGCTTCAATTTACAGCTTTCAGCCTTCCGGCAATCACAATGCAGACAACGTGCCGATTCTTGACATGCCTGATTATCAGTGAATGCCCCATCTTTCCCCGTAGGCTCCAACCGCCCGGCTTTGTCGCAACTAATAAGGAATTGCTCAATCTCCCCATTCTGGAGCTTACCGATACGAGTATTAAATTCCTTAACCGCACCCGTCACCGAATCCCCGGACAAATACTGACCGATAGAGACCGCCGCTTCCTTACCGTCCGCCACCGCCCGCACCGTCAGCTTTCGCTTATGAACAGCATCGCCGCCAGCAAATACACCCGGCATATTCGTCTGATAAGTTTTACCATCTATTTTTATGCCATTTTTGCCTTCCTCAAGGCCAAACAAATCTACATCTTCTGGTTTTACCTGACCAATCGCAACAAACACAGCGTCAAAATCTCGACGCAAATCAGCCATCGACAAATCAGTACCTATTCGAATGCCATTCTTAAATTCAACATTCAGCTTCTCAATCAAAGCAATCTCTTTATCCAGCACGTCTCTCGCAAGCTCTTGCTCCGGAACTCCATATTGCAGCATTCCTCCCGGCTTCTCATGCTCATCAAAAACAGTACAAGAGTAACCGGCTTGCTGGAGATAATAAGCGGCAGCCAAACCGGCAGGTCCGGCCCCAACGATAGCTACGCTTTTCTCACGAGTGGATTTACACGATGGCATATACGGCTTTTCAGACTGCAAGTCAACATCTGCAACGTAGCGTTTCAAAAGACAAATCGAAACAGCCTGGTCATATACCCCCCGCCTGCATCCCCGCTCGCACGGTTTCGGACAAATCCGTCCCAACACCGCAGGCAATGCGATATCCTTCTTAACGGTTTCAATTGCATCACTCATTTTTCCGCCCGCAATCTGGCGAATCATCAGCGGAATGTTCATACCCGCAAGGCATATCATCTGGCATGGCCCGAGACAGTCACCCAGATGATCGCTCAAAAGCAATTCCAAAGCAGCTTTTCTCGCCTGATAGACCGACTCAGAACTGCTTTCAACTCGCATACCTTCGACTGCAACAGTTGCGCAGGCCGGAACAAGAGAAGCCATACCTTCGACTTTAACCACACACACCATGCAACTGGTCGAAGGCTTATAATCTTTCAGAAAACACATCGTCGGAATTTCAATACCAAGCTTCCCGGCTGCATCGAGAATCGTAGCTCCATTATTAACTTCAACTTCACGATTATCTATGAACAATTTTGGCATTCTTTATTGAACCTTAACAGCGTCAACCGGGCATACATTTTTACATGTACCGCAACGAATACATTTCTCAGAGTCGATTTCGTGTTTTTCGTACGGCATCATTTTAATGGCATCGACCGGACAATGCTGTGCACACAAACTGCAGCCGATGCAATCATCCGTTACCGAATACGTAATAAGAGCCGTACATTTCCCAACAGGACAGCGTTTCTCGATATGGGCTTCGTATTCATCGCGGAAATATTTGATAGTCGAAAGTACCGGATTGGGCGCCGTTTTACCAAGCCCGCACAGACTGGATTTCTGAACCATTTGAGCCAGATTTCCCAGCTCTTCGATATCAGTCTTTTTTCCCTCTCCACCACACAATCGCTCGAGAATATCCAGCATACGGCGAGTGCCTATCCTACAGAAAGTACATTTACCACAAGATTGATTTTGCGTAAAATCCAGAAAATACCGTGCGATATCCACCATACAATCGGTTTCATCGAGTACCACCAGGCCACCGGACCCCATCATCGCCCCAACACCTTTCAGCGCTTCAAAGTCAACAGGAATATGCGCAAGGCTGGCCGGTACACAGCCGCCTGACGGCCCTCCAACCTGGACTGCCTTTAGTCTTAGCTGGTCTGCAATACCGCCGCCAATATCCTGTACAATTTGTTGCATTGTAATACCCATCGGTACTTCAATAAGGCCGACTCTCTCTATTTTTCCTGCCAGTGCGAAAACCTTTGTTCCCTTACTGCTGGCAGTGCCATAGCCGGCAAATGTATCAGAGCCGTTTCGTATTATCCACGAGACGGCGCCGTATGTTTCGACATTATTAATAAGTGTCGGTTTACTCCAAAGTCCACTTTCGGCAGGAAACGGCGGTCGCAATCGCGGCATACCCCGGCGTCCTTCAATACTTGCCATAAGCGCAGTTTCTTCTCCACATACAAAAGCTCCCGCACCGGCCACAATCCTTAGATGCAGTGAAAAATCAGTACCAAGTATATTATTACCGAGATAACCACGCTGCTCGCAGAGTTCTATAGCCTTACTGACCCTTTCCATAGCAAGCGGATACTCTGCACGAATGTAGAAATAACCTTCATTTGCACCAACCGTATATGCAGCTATTGTCATACCTTCAATGATACGATACGGATAGGACTCCATCAGCATCCTGTCCATAAAAGCGCCGGGGTCGCCCTCATCACCATTGCACACCACATATTTTTTATCTGAGTCGTAGTTTCTTACCGCAGCCCATTTGCGATATGTCGGAAAGCCGGCGCCACCTCGACCACGAAGTCCACTTATTTCAATCTCTGAGATAATTTCGTCAGGACTCATCTGGCTTACACATTTTTTCAACGCTTTGAATCCATCGTTGCGAATATATTCATCAATGTCAGCAGGATCGATGTCTCCGCAAAGATCGGTGGTAATATGTAATTGTTTATTCAGAAAGTCCGCTACAGGTTTATCCCGAACATCTATCGAATGGCGAATAACGGGCTCCGATGTCTTGTCCGTTAGTATCCTGTCCAGCATTGTTGAGACGGTGTTTTTGAACTTCCATCCGATTTGTTTAGGCTTAAAATGCCTTAACACAATGGCTTTGGCATCTTCAGGCTGAACTCTGGCATAAAGAAAAGATTTGCTATCAGGCAATATTACTTCCACGAGCGGAGTTTGGTGGCACATGCCAACGCAACCAACACGCTTTATTACCAGCCGGATACCTGTTTGGGCTAAGGTCTCTTCCAAAGCTTTCCGCACTTTATCACTGCCGCGGGCGATACAGCACGAACCCAGACCGAGTCGAATCTCACCACGAGGTTTTGATTCTTTACCCGGATGTCTTTTACCCGTTAATTTCCGGCTTGCCCTGGTTTGCTCATATCTAAGAAAATCGCTGATGACCGTAGGAACAGTGTCGGGAGTCAGATGCCCATAAGTTACTTTATCTATCTGTACTGCCGGCGCTAATGTGCAACATCCCAAACATGCAATTTTCTCAACCGTAAATAGTTTCTTTGAATCCGTATCATCCCCCTTGGGAATTCTCAAATGTCGCAGAAACGCATCATATACACGGTCCGCACCTTGTACATGGCAGGCAGTACCGATACAAACATTAATTATGTGACGTCCAACCGGACGATGTCTAAACTGGTTATAGAAGGTCGAAACACCTGTAATCGAAGCAGGAGTAATCTGCGTCAAGTCACAGATCCGCACCAGAGCTTCTTCGGGCAAATAGCCAAAGTGCCCCTGGACAGCCTGCAATAGTTCAAGCACTTTTTCTTCTTCGGTACCGATTTTCTCAACGGCCCTGTCCACAAATGTCAAATCCAATTCACTCATAAAGTCTTATTCGGAAGTATTATTTCCTATGCAGTACAGATTCTCCAGGCCCCTGATATAGATACGACCATCTACAAAAGCAGGCGTCGCATGACATTTCTCGCCCAGTTCACATTTGGTCAATTCCTTATATTCCGGCCCGGCCTGTATGATTAACATTACACCTTCCTCATTCAGAAGGTACAGCTTGTCCCCAACCAGGGTCGGCGAAGCCATAAAATTCTCTCTCAAGTCCTGCTCATATAATTTTGTTCCATCGGAGTTTTTATAACAGCCAATCAAACCTTCACTCGCCAATTGAAATACTAATTCCCCATTGCTGACCGGAGAGCATATATTCGGACCCCATTCATCGTTGTCCCAGGCAATATGGGTTTTAGTAACGTCACCTTGTCCATCCGCACGAATCGCAATCAGCCTTGCGTCAGGCTCTATGGCAAATATCAATCCGTTCGCATAAATCGGCGAAGATGCAACGTCACCATAAAGACAGTTAACCCGCCAGAGTTCTGTGCCTTTGGCCGGGTCGTATCCAATAACCCATGGGTCAGCGCAAGTTATCAACTGAAACTGATCACCTATTTTTGTTACTATTGGTGAAGACCAGGAATTCGGGACCGGCCTTTTTGTCTCCCATACAGTCTGACCCGTAACTCCATCCAAAGCTATCAATTTGGATATTCCGTCCTCGGGGCCTCCCTGGTCAAATTGAATCAAAACCAGATTTCTATACATCGCAAGTGAAGAGGCATAGCCGTATGAACTGTCGGGTATTCCCAGACTTTTGGTCCATACGCTTTTGCCGTTAAAATCAAAAGCACCAATGTCCCCTGTGGCAAAGATGGCATATACCCGCCGGCCGTCTGTCACAGTAGTTGGAGCAGCAAAACCAGTATCTTCCATGACTTCGAATGGTTCTTCCTCATTTTTTAAATGCGGGCTTTCAATCTCTCCCGTCCAAAGAAGTTTACCTGAAACCGCATCAAAGCAGAATACTTTAAGTTCGTTCGGGGTGCCTCCGGATAGAAAAACACGATCTTCCCAAACAACCGGTGAATTATTACCATGAAGAGGTATCTTGGTTTTCCAGAGAATTCCATCACCGCTTTTACCATTCCAGCTGTCCGGTATATCGTTAAAATCAACAATTCCGAGACCCTCGGGACCGCGAAAACCTGGCCAATTCTGACTAAACTGCTCGAAAGAAGGATATGAAGTGCTTACTACTCCCTTAGTTCCGCCAAAATCAATATCATTGCCCATCGCAAGGATGAAAGCACCTAAACCAAGCACCGCCAAACTAACAGTTACCGCCCACCGGGAAAACTTTGCCTGGATGAGCTGCTCGTTATCTTTGTTGCCAGACGCTTCCGGCGCCGGCAATTTCTTTTTGAAAGTATCGGCGGATTTGATGGCTATTAACATTATCACTACACTGCCTAAAAGCAAATAGCCGCCTTTGCGAGAAAAATCCAACCTTCGTATTCTATGTTGTCTGAATTCCAAATCCAATTGGCGAATCTTCGCCAGGAGCTGCTCATCCTCAAGATTCTGTCCAAATTCTTTTTTTAGATTCAATGATTGGATTTCCCAATCGGCATCGATTATTCTAAACTGAATATAATTGATAACAAAAAAGGTAAGTACAATAAGAGAAAAGACCGCACAGACAATAGCTGTTGTAACTGCGCTACGGTACCATGGGCTTATTGCTTCGGTATTTTGTGAAGTATTGTCGGTATTTGATTCCATTGTTCTAAACCAGTGCTTCTGTTGTTTTCTTCAATCTTGCATGCTCCATGGGACAATATTTGAAGCATCGACCACACGCCAGACAACTCGCCCTGCCGGCTTCATAATCTGTTCTTTGTCTCCAGATGGAAACGGTAATCAGCTTAAGGCCAATCATCAGGCCTACAAAACCACCGAAGAACCACCCGCCAAGACCAAAATCCGCCCTTAAATTTAATGCTTCGGCGTAAAGAGCTTCTGTCTCTTTACCCGTCGCTCTGAAAGCCAGGCTGGCGTCTGTAGTATCTTCTACTTTACCGGCATCTTCCAAATAGATGCGCTCGGCTAATCTGACAGTTGGATGCATACGGGACGTTACCTTTCTGAGGCCGGAACCGGACCATCCACACAAAATCATTAGAATTGGCAAAAGAACAAGCAGGACGGCGAGTCTTTTTTTACCTCTGCCATATTCCGTTTCCGGCCAATTAATTGTGGGCTTCTTTATAGCACCGAACGGGCAGGAATCTTCACAGAGCCTGCATTGAATACATTCATCCGGAGTAATAGTTACCCGCCATTTTGAAAGTCTCGATAACTGTCTTAGCAGTATGCTATATGGGCAGATAAATCGGCAGTAAGGGCGCCCAACGAATACGCTTATGACCAGCAGGCAGGTACCAATTATTAAAACATTCAGATTTCCGTTCAATCGGAAAAATGCGACAAACGGGTCATACCTGCATATCAGAAAAGCACTTCCGGTAGCCGCAAACAGGACCGCCGCAGCTAAATAAAGGTATGCAAACAATCGCAGTCCGCTTTCGAGCCAGCTTGGAACCGAGACAGGCCGTAGCAACACCAAATCCTGTATTGCGCCAAGGGGACATACCGCCGCGCAAAAGACTCTTCCAAAAAACAATGCGAAGACAAGAGGTAAAAGGAAAAAAACAGCGACGGCAACAGGTACGGCATAGCTGTGGTCAAAAATCGATAAAACAATATTCTGAGTAGCCCCTATCGGACAGACACAGCCCTTACGCCAAAATCCGAAGTAAAGGAGGGAAAAGACCATCAAAATAAATACTGCACGTCGGCTTCGCTTTCTCAATACCAGATAGGAAGCTAAGCTCAGAGCCGCCAAAAGCACAATAACATCTATATATTCGTAGATATCCTGTTGTGGATGCGGCGTAGTAGTGCTTGGAAATTCATAGCCGCTTTCGAATTCGGGTGGAGGAAAACGTTCAAGCGCCGATGCAGCACCGGATGAAATACACAAAACAGCTATCCCAATTATGATATAACCAATACGATTCATTAAGCGTGGTCCATTTTCTTAAGCAAGTAAGGCTCGTTAGCGGGAACCCGCTTATACGCCTGAGAAGGGCAAGCTGCTGCTATAGAACACTCGTTACAATTCAAGCAGCGGTCGTGACGGACCTGAAGAAAAAGAGAGCCGTTTCCGAAAACAGTGCAGCCTTTGACGCATTTGCCGCAACCGTTGCAGAGAGCTTCTTCAACATTATACTCAAAATACGGATCTTCCACGAATACTCGCTTTAAAGCTCCGGTAGGACAAAGCTCGTTTTCAGCACCAGTATCCGGTGGATTCGCTTCCGGTTCAAGGTAGCCTGTACAGATGTCACAATAACCACATATTTCATAAACCTGCACACACTTAACGGCAGAGTCTTCCAATACGCAATAAGTTGCGCAGTTACCGCAAGCAACACAAGTGTATGGATCAATCTGCCAAACAGTGTTATTCTTTTTAAGCTTGCTGAGCAAAAACCCTCCTAAACCAGCGAGACCTGCCAAGCAAGTGGCCCAAACACCATCTTTGAGAAAATGACGTCTATTAATATTTTTTTTATTTTCGCTCATCATCTATTCTCTTCAAAAGTTGTCTTTGCCGACAAAGCCGGTGGTAAACCACATTCTTGAAAAATCCCACAGCTCTTGCAGATTTCACGATTAATACAAATACCATTCTTCACTAATCTGCGTCTTTTAGCAAAAACAGAACCTCCGACTACTCCCAGCACGCCTAAAGCTGCATATCGCAATACTGACGTAAATAGCTGCCGTCTATTTTTTACTTTTTCACACTGCCTGTTCATTATCCAGCTTTCTTTCGGGAAAATATTTTCACCACATTTTTAATTGTATCCAGAATAAATATTCGATCCTGAGCATCAACTGCCACATCAAATCCGCCGCTCTGACACTGTTCTGGAGTAGTACAAACGTGTGCGGTCACACCAAACTGCTCCGGCCCTGCTACAACACCCACAAAAGCACCCTCTGGATCGTAAATTTTGATACGCGCCAGCCCTTTCTCACAGGTAACAAAGCTGTCATCTCCTAATACGGCAATATTAATCGGATTGCAGCAGCCGCAAAAACCTTCTACATTCGTTGAATATTTACCCCATGAAAATTCAAGGTCACCATCAAAAGTATATGCTTCAATTTTATGCAGTCCTGGATTGACAACTCGTAACAGTTCATCACGACGCATAACAAGGTCAAAATAAGGACTCGGTATAACAAAGCCCGGAATATTACGATCTGCATCCTTGCCGCCGATACGGTTAATTAAATTGCCGTTGGTGTCATAATGCAGAACAATACGATTACCAGCATCAGCAACAAACACATCGCGGCCTGATACGGCGATACTTGTTAACAGGGCCCTATCGCCAAGACTTTCCCAGCTTGCAAGTGTTTTTCCCTGCCGACTATAGACTTCAATATGATTGATTATTCCGACGTATATTTTACCATCATCAGCAACAGTCAAGCTTCGTGGAACGCCGGGCAGTACTATTTCATCAAGTAACTTACCGCTTTCAGCAAAAATACGAACAGATTTGTCACCGGCTATATAAATAGAACCCTGAGAATCCAGAGCAATAGCATGTGTACTGGTAAAGCCGGTATTGAGAGGTTCAACAGATTCCTCATAAAGAATTAAATTCGGATCAATTGATAAATCAATTTCATAGAGATACTCATTACCGAGACCGCTGCCCTTGTTGCCCGTTGTATCAAGACGTATAAGTGCAACTACAGCTATGACAACCGCCATCCCAATAAGTATGCCTATAAATATTTTGATATTTATTATTCCTAATCTGCTTTTCAGTTTATTCATTAATGGTTCCATCATAACGCTTTAAGGAAATATATTTTATACTTTCGCACCTAATCCGTCAAGGACCTAACCTATTGCTCAGTAACATCAAGACATATCATTCGATTCAAATTACGTATAATCAACCTTCCCGAAACAATTGCCATAGGCCCCCATGACTCATGGCCCTGAAGCACCTCGGCCCTGGCCAGCTCGACATAACCGCTCGATGTAGCTTCGACAAGAGTAAGGACACCCGAATCATTCAAAACATATATTAGCCCATTTGCAATCATATATGCTCCACTTCCAAATTTGTTCGCGCTTGTACTGGTCCAGACAACCTTTCCATCCAGGTCAAGACAAACCAACTGTTTGTCCAGCCTTACTCCGTAAATATGATCCTCATAAAGAATCGGGGTTTGCTGCATCGAACTGAATACATCAGTCGGATATAGATATTCCTGATTTGCTACAATTGCTCCATCGGCCTCACTAAGACGCAGCATCATACAGCCATTATCGTATTGGCCATAGCCGGCCGAAAAAAATATTCTGTCATCGCCGACAATAACAGGGCTCGGAACATTAGTACGCACTTTCCACTCGTCGGTCTTCCACAGAACGCTGCCATCCTTAGCCGAAACTCCTATTACTCCTCCACTGGCCGTGTCGCCACCGCAATATATATAGAAACGTTCACCATTAAACTCCATTGGTACAATTGATGAATGAGTCATGGCCCAGCCATCCGGATTGGGTGTTTCCCACACAATCTCACCTGTATCAAGATCCACCGCCATCATAAGCACCTCACCCGCCGGTGCAATTATAACCTTGCCGTCTTCTATCAACGGACATTGTGCTGTGTACCATTGGGGTACTTTCGTTCCGTATTCTCTTACAAGGTTCAGCATCCACTTAAACTGCCCCGTCATTGAATCCAGGCACGTTACGTGACATTTCGGTCCAATAGTTACGATATGCTTGTCCGTTACCGCAGGAACGGTTCGGCTCATTCCGTGGAATCTCTTTATCTTGACGTCGTAAGAATAGCGCCATATTTCTTTGCCATCATCTAACGACAGGCATCGAACAGCATCTGCTTTATTTTCCTGGTCATAATCCAAAACATACACACGCCCCGCCAGCACTGCTGCTCCAGCGTAACCTTCTCCGACATCAACAGACCAGAGGACTTTGGGGCCGTTGTCCGGCCATGATCTTGCGAGAGTAATATTTTCATCACTACTTATTGCGTCAAGGCTTAGCCCTCGAAATCGAGGCCAGGCGCCCGGCAAGTCAGCCGGCACACCGTCGTATTTAACCAACCGGCCAGCTATCTTGATGGGTTCGTTTTCTTGTACAAGAACTTTCGTCCTGTTATCCTCACCCGGCAGCCGCTCCTTTAGGTCCTTCGCCGCATCGGCAAAAAGCCAAACACACAGCAATATCACTCCGAGAACAGCTAATAAAATTGGTAATGTCTTTGCGACAGTAGATTCCTTCATACTTTCCTCTCTCAGGTCTCTCGATACTTACTCATTTCTTAACGCTTCCAACATCTTGCCACTAAGTGCAAAGGCCGTCGCAACTCGTATCCATACTAATCCACTGGCAGCTATAGCAGCAATTGTAAACACTAATGAAAAATAAGGGATTTGTGCTCCGGGAGATTTCAGGGCAGGACTCACTGCTACCAGCGAAGCGATAATTCCACAGGCCAAACCGCCTACCATAAGTCCTCCATGCTCGTAAAACACCATTCTCTTAAGTGCGGTTTTGTCAAATCCAACTGCTTGCAGCATCGCAAGCTCACCCCGCCTCTCAAGCACGTTGCGGAGCACGACCAAACCAAGCCCCAAACTGCCGAGAATCAGTCCCAAACCGCCTAATAACTGAAATATAGACAGATACGTATTTTCAACGGCACTGAACTCGGCCAATCGCTGAGTAGTCGGTGTAAGTGCCAGACCATAGTCTCTCATTCGTGCAGAAAGCAAATCAGCCACTGCTTCGGTTTTTTCCTGCGGGGCATCTATAAGCAATAGCCTGTATCCGTCTTCCGACGGGAAGCGTTTAATAAACGCATCTTCAGAAATAATCAGGCTTCCCTGTAAAATTGAATTCTTCAACATTCCCACAAGACGCAGCCGAAATTTCACACCTTTTTCATCGATATAATCAAGCTCATCTCCGACAGACTTGCCGAGGGCCCAGTACATAGTCGCATAATCACCAACAGCCGGTACTACATTATCACCGAGATTCTCATTAAGTAAATCCCACAGTTTGTTTCCATTGTCACTTTCGATTGTCTTGGTGAAAGCAAAAGAACCACGCTGCTGTAATCTATTCGGCTGTAGGGCCAGCAATTGCGGCATCTGTGCGCGATTGAGATTAAGACAGCTTGCATCATCCCCCTCATGTATCCGTAACTGAACTATCTGAACACCTTCCATTACATTATCATCCAAAGACATTGACTGACGCCCGGATGGGCTGCTCAAATCATGAAGGATACTTATAGACGATTCACCCAAAAGCGTGAAGCCGCCTGTCCCCGAATCTCGTTTGTGGGCCTCAGCTAATGGATTATGTCTGTTGGCTCCGACGGCAACAACCAGAAATATTCCACACGCAAGCAAACCGACAACCGCTAAGCTTCGCCCGCTTCGTCTTGTTGTATTGCGCAATCCTAATCCAGCAAGAGACGCCATCGTATTGTTCCAGCCGCTCGCAATAATTCTTAATAAAGCATGAGTTAATCCAAGCCCGGCAATCAAAAGCAGGGCCCCAGCTCCGAAAAATACCCCGGCAACAGCGGCGCTGTCGGCATTGCCCATCAGACCAAGGAGCAATACCGCTCCTACTGCTGCTGCCCCCGCTACACATAATCCGATTCTACCCTTCAAGACCTTCTTGTCAGTAAAGGATTGCAACTCCAATCCACCTCCAAGAAGCTCACGAGCCGGCCGAGATACCTGTTTACGCAATGTCAACCATATCGCAATCAGAGAAACAGCTACCGCCGCCAACGCCCCTTCTAACAAAGAAGAAGGTTTCGCATGAAAATGTATTGCTGAACCGCTTACCGCAGCCTGCCATAATGTGGCAAGTCCGTAAATCATAACTTTTGTATAGATCAGCCCCGCAACAGTACCCACAAGAACTCCCAGTACGGCCAGTATGCCGCCTTCGATAAATAACAGCCGTCTTACCAGCTTCGGCGAAAAACCCACTGCCAATAACATGCCAATCTGTTCGCGGCGGCTTTCAATCCCAAATACAAAAAGAAGCCCCATCAAAATTAAAGCCGCTATAATGAGAAACATGCTCAGACCAAGAAATAGCTGGCCAAAGTCGTTTGCCTGGTCCCCCGCTTTTATGCCGCGTGAACGTACCGATTGAAAAAACAGTCCTACCGAAGCAGGGCTGACTTTGTCTAATAACCTGCTTGCAATATTCTCTGAGAATCCTTTTGCGGCAGGATATCGTATCATCGTCAAATTACCATACCTGTTCGCCCACATTTTTTGCCCGGCCCTGAGTGTAACAAAAGCCTTTGGCGTGCCTCGATACTTCTGCCAATAATCCTCATCGTGAGTTCGTATCTTATCAAGGTCAATCGGAATTCCAGGGTCCCAATCCCTACAGTTTTCCGCATCGGACAGACCCGGGAAATCCGGCATTAAATTAGGATCCATAGCCGAGCTGTCCATTGATATTATTGCCTTAATTCTAAAGCTCGTTTTTTCTTCCCGAAGCGCTCTCATCGGCCCAAGAACAAAATAAGTAAGCTCGATATCATCTCCCTCTTTAACTTCGAGGTCTCCGGCAAGCCACTGATTGATTAGAATTTCATTATCCTGCATATCCCCAGGCATAAGACCACCAGCGTCCGCCGGTTGGCTCATAGCAGCTACCATAGAATATGGAGTTGCTCTGTCACCTGAACTTAGTTCATTCACAAAATAAGTCAAAACACCAAAGGATTCATCACCTCTATTTATAGCGGCGGTGGTAATAGATTCTTCAATGAAAACCCGCCTGCTGCGTACCTCAAACATATCCTTATTCTGTAATCGGTGAAGTTCAAGGGCCGCATCAGCAAGCTGCCAGCATTTTTTTACAGCTTCATTTGCCTTTTCAGTTGTTATGTCATCCCTTGCATTGGCTGCAAGTAAAAGCATATTTGCTTCGTCGTTGCGGCCAAGTTGTTCCTGTAACCAAGGTAAAGGCACAAAGGCATTCAACGATGTAATCTGATTGGCTTTTAGGCTGAAACTTCCAAAGTCTGATTGACCGGCTATTGCTTTTACCACCAAACGAAATGCCATCGACAGATCTGAATCCGGAGTCAAGGGTACATCACGCGGCATAAGAGACGGCTTTTCAATCCGCAGCACAACTTCATCCCCTACACCGACACCAAGTTTCACCGCCAGGGGGTTGTTTAAAATAATCGTCTGGTTTGGACTATCTCGGAGAAGATTTTGCGCTGTTCCAATTTCAAAAAAACGTCCATCAACGCCGAGCACCTCGATCCTATTCGCCCGCTTGTCGCCATCGCTGTTGGCAATCAGTCCCCTTAACTGCAAAACAGGAGCCACAACCGTATCAAGCTCTTTCGCGAGGTCGTTTGCAAGTTCAGCTCTGAAGAATCTGTTATTAGGAATAAGAGCTAACTGCGTTTCACCTAACCGAGCCTCAACCATCGATTTAAGGCTATAACGAACTGAATCACCTATTACCAGCGCACCGGTCAAAACAATAGCGCTTACCATAACGGCCAGCAGAACCCCTAAATTGGTCCGCCAATAAAAACTGAGACTTCTTTTGGCAAGATTCCACAAACTCATTGGCCACTCCCATCTCTCAGCAGGCCATCGCTTAATTCCATCACGTTGCCTATCAACTCTGCAAGCTTGAGCGAATGTGTTACGGTAATCAATGTTACTTCTTCGCTACGATTCAGCTCAACAAGGAGTTCGGCGATATTCTCCGCAGCATCCTTATCAAGTGAACCGGTCGGCTCGTCAGCCAGCAAAAGCTTGGGACTGTTAATCAAAGCCCTGACAACAGCTACACGCTGGCGCTGGCCACCTGAAAGCTGGCCCGGCCTATGTAACAAGTGATCTTTAAGCCCTACTCGTTGCAGTAGATTTGTCGCTCTTTCCTGAATCTCTTTTCTTGACAGTTGAGTTTTGCCGGCAAGCGTCGGCACCAAAACATTTTCGAGCACCGTGCACTGCGGCAAAAGATGATGTAACTGAAAAACAAAACCTATCTGGCGGTTGCGAATCCTTGCAAGCTCGACCTCGGTCAGCTCTGCAAGGTCCTTACCATCAAATAATACCCTTCCTTCAGATGGTCTATCGAGAGCGCCAATAATATTAAGCAGTGTACTCTTGCCGCTGCCGGAAGGCCCGACAATTACAAGGGACTGGCCTTTTGTCACTTTAAGTGTTATGTTTTTCAAAACACAGACGCCATCCGTATTTCCAGGCGTCTGGTAACTTTTCGTTACATTAATAAGTTCGAGCATAATAATCCTCGCACATGTTACTGTGCTATTTCTCCATATATACGCACCATTTCTTCAGCAGTTTGCTCGATATTGAATTTTTCAAAGACTGCATCTCTGCCCTCTTTTCCGAGTTTCCGGGCACAATCCGGCTCAAGCAACAGTTTCTCTATTGCAGCCGCCAAAGCCTCAACATCATTAGGCTCAAACAGTACTCCGCCGCCGGTCATTTCCAATAATTCCGGAAAAACACCATTGGACGGCTCTACTACCGGAACGCCGGCCGCAAGAGCTTCAAGCACATACAATCCGTATGCAACGGGCTGCGTTTCCGGCACTGACAGCACTGAAAGAGTTCGCAAAAAGGCGGATTTGGTCATAGAGTCGAAATCTTGCAAAAATTCCACATCACCAATCAGACCACAAGAAGCTAACCGCGCCCGAATCTGATTCAGGAATTTCTCATCATCAGTCCTCTTGCCGCCGGTTATCCTAAGCCTTGCATTTTTAAATTTCTCATTTTTCTTTAGTTGTATAAAAGCCTCAACCAGCATATCCAGGCCTTTGTCAGGACACATCCGGGAGAGATAACCGATTGTAGGTATTTCAGGTTCCTTTTGTCTAAGCTCATATCCATCTAATGAGATACCCATATGAACTACATACATCTGTTCCGATGCAATATTCACTCTTTGCTGCATAACATCTGCATAGTATTTACTCACTGCGATAAATGCATCTATGTCACTTGCACGTTCGGCAAGTATCCCCCAGGCTTGATCCGAATATTCTGACGGCAATCCATCCAAAAAGCCATCTTCGTCCTGAAGCAGACATACTATTGGCACGCCAAGTCTTTGCTTAATGCGCTTGGCAAATCCAACCAGCATAATATTGGAAAGACATACAATATCAGGCTTTGTATCCTGCGCACATAGCCATTCGACGAGCCTATCCAGTTCTTTTATCTGTCTTCCCTGTTCACCACGCAACATTGATGTTGTTGTCTCACCCAAATCCCTTGCACTCGTCATTCCAGCCTTACGACCAACCCATCTCAATAACTTGGGCGAATCTAACAATTTGTCAAACCAGCGAGGTGTTTTTTGGAAAAACGACGATTTTTGCTGAAGATACACATTGATGCCGCCAAAAAAGATTGGGGCTTTAATAATCGAATCGCTTACATCAGCCGACAACGGCAAATAAAGAGGGATAGATAGAACATCATGTCCCGTTTTCATCATTGCCTTAATCAGAGCAGCATCTCGCAAACAGTTCTCGCAATAAAAGCTGTCTCCTGCGCTTGGAGTAATGTGGACGATATTCATAACTCAATGCTCCGTTTTTATCGCTTAGAACTAAATGCATAAACATAGCCGTCATCACTACCGACTACAACCTTATGATTGGCTACCGCCGGTGAAGAAGTTACAGGCTGGCCTATGTCATACGACCACACTTGTTTTCCATCAGAAAGCCTTAACATATAAAGGCGGCCGTCTTCGGAGCCTACAACCACTTTGTCGCCGCAAATAACCGGCGAGCTGTCAACTTCTCCCAGTGCCTGAAATGTCCAGACTACCTTACCATTATTACGACTAACACAATGCACACGCTCATCTCGTCCTCCAAATACAACTACGTTGTCGCCAACTGCGGGCGAAGAGAAAAACGGAGAATCCGCATCCGTATATTTCCATACGATTTTACCTGTGGCAATGTCGGCTTTGATAAGTACATTATCGTAATTGCCTACATACACCTGTCCATCGACAAATGCCGCCGAAGCTGCAATATATGAGTCGGCATCGATCTGCATTATTTCGCTGCCGTCGGCCAGGGATACAACGTGAATCATAGCATCGCAGCCTCCGAAAACGGTCTTTTGGTCATCGACGGCAGGTGAGCCATTTATATAATTGTCCGTTTCATAAGTCCAAACGGCTGCTCCACTTGCCGAATCAACACAATGTAATATGCCATCGTAGCTTCCCACAAGTATCCATAACATCTTTTTGTCCGGTGATCGCACCCAATTAGCAGCCCCAAGAATCTCTCCATCCGTCTTGTATTTCCACTTAAGTGAGCCGCTTTTAGCATCAAGCGCATACAGGAATCCATCCGATGATCCTACAAAAACCGAACCTTCAATCACACAAGGTGCCGCCTCGACAGCATCGTCGGTCTTGTATGCCCATACCTTGCGTCCGCTTTCTAAATCAATTGCGTAAACATTTGCATCAGATGAGCCAATAAAAACAAGATTGTCCTCGATTGCAGGTGATGATTTAACTTCGTCGCCGGTTTTGAATTTCCAAACAAATATCAGAGCATCAGGTAAAGACCCGGAGGCCCGTCCTAAGAGTTGCTGACCGCCTCGAAACATAGGCCAACTGTCCTGGTGGCCAACCGTTATTTCCGGCTGTATTAGCTTAGAAACAGTTTCTTCGTCGCCACGTCGCATTCGGCTCATTATCAGCGCCGTAAGAACAACACACGCTCCGAGAATAATAACAAGTATCAGGGTTATCTTAATCTTAACTCTCATAGCAACTCTCGTCTTTGTTCATTGACTCGTCATATTTCAAAACAATGCCAATAATACCTTATTAATTGAACTCTGGCAACAGAACCTTCGGAACGAGTCGGACGTTTCTCATCAGTTGGATGCTTTTTTCTGAAATCTTAAGCTGTAATATGTTACTTGTTCGGCCGGTTCACTCGAATTGATTTATATTGACCTTCTAACTGTACTGTATGATTTCATTTTCGTTCTGTAACCCTTAGTGGAGCCAATAAGTTATGTCGTTTGTAATGATGA
>VRUK01000116.1 GCA_019456195.1 Planctomycetota bacterium
TGTGCGGAAGCTGTCCTTGAACTGCAAGTTTAAATAGAAATACTCCACCTCCGAGGTATCAACCTCACACCAAATCCGTCCCTCACCTAATACGTTAGGTGTTTGCCCAGGAACTATGGATATGCTGGAAATTCAACACATCCCAACATTACCACTTATACCAGATTATTCCCCTTCACTTCAAGGAAAAAACGAATTTTTTAGAGGAATTTTTCATTCCTATAGATGAGAATTATTTTAGAGCATACAATAAATTCTCTTTTGCGTTTGGAACCAGTCAAATCAGTTCCCTCTCAATACCAAAGCTATAAAACAAAAATAGTATTCTCTTAGCTCTGAGAAAAGAATTTTTACCCTGAGAACGGCGTAAAGACTTATCCTTTACTTTTGCATTTTTCCCACCAGTCTTCCCACATAGCCGCCATTTGTTTGACTTTCTGCGGATATTGCAGGGCGAGATTATTCAATTCCGTTCTGTCTTTTTCGAGGTCGTAGAGTTCCCAGTCGGCCTGGCCGAGGCGGACAAGCTTCCATTTGCCTGTGCGAACGGCCTTGGCCTTACTGAACTGCCAGAAAAGTACATCGTGTCCCTTTCTTTGTTTTCCCTGGAAAATCGGCAGCAGTGATTTGCCCGCTGGTGGTTTGAGCTTTCTGCCGTTGAGCTGTTTGGGATAGACAGCCCCGGTCATTTCCATGAACGTTGGAAGAATGTCAATTATATGCCCGACCTGGCTGGTTATGGTTCCCGGTTTGATAACTCCGGGCCAGGAAGCTATGAAGGATGTACAGGCGCCTCCCTCATAGTCGGTGGATTTATATTTTCTGTACGGCGAGTTGCTTGCATTGGCCCAGGGCGGGCCTAACGCACGATAGCCAGCGACGGGGCCGGGTGGTATATCAGGTGTGGTATCGGGCGTTTCAGGGCAGCCGCCGTTGTCAGCATGAAACAGTATGAGGGTATTGTCCCATTTGCCAAGCTCTTTTATTTTTGCAAACACCCTGCCTATCCCCTGATCCATTCGGTCCACCATCGCGGCGTAGACTGCCATTTTCAAATCGGCTTTGTCTTTTTCGGATTCACTTAGAGACTCCCAGCTCGAAACGCCCTCATCCCGTGGAGAGAGCTTATATTTCGCATCGAACATGCCTATCTTTATCTGCCGCTTGTAGCGCTGCCGGCGAAGCTTGTCCCATCCGATTTTGTATTTGCCGCGGTACTTGGCGATGTCGGCCGGCCAGGCGTGCAGCGGATAATGCGGCGCGGTATAAGGCATATAAAGCAGAAACGGCTTGTTCTCATTCCTGTATTCTCCAAGCCGGTCGATTGCATAATCTGTGAAGGCGTCGGTGGTGTAGAAGTTCTTGTCTTCGGGGACGTATCCCATGATGGCCTTGCCCTCGATGGCCCAGCGGCGGGGCGCCGGCCTTTTGCGGCCGGGCTTTGGTTCACCGGGTCTGGCCTCGATTCCGGGGTTCCAGTAATTACAGCATCCATCCGCAAGACCGTAATACCTGTCAAATCCACGCGTAGTCGGAAGCGGTTTTTGATGCCATTTACCAGATATGATTGTACGGTAACCGACGGTGCGCAAGACCTCGGCGAAGGTAGCGCCGTATTCCATATTCTGCACGCCTACCGCATGCTCATATTGGCCAGTCAGAAGTGACGCCCGTGTCGGACTGCACTTGGCTGCATTATAAAACTGCGTAAATCTCATTCCACCGGCCGCTAATCTGTCGAGATTAGGCGTTTTGATTTCTCCGCCGAAACAGCCGATGTCGGAGTATCCCAAATCATCGGCCATGATAAGGACAATATTCGGTTTTTTGCCCCGATAGCCGGAGCCTCTTTGCGCTATGGCATTCGAGCATCCGGGTAAAGTTAATGATGCAATCCCTAATCCAATGGTTTTCAAAAAATCACGTCTTGTTTGAATGACTCTATTCATATCGTTCTCCTGTGTTGATCGTTGCTGCAACAACATCTATCTGTTCAGTGTGCGGCAAGTAGTAGCCCGTCTAATCATTCCTCTGATCTTCAGCCTGATTTCTAATCTTACCTTTTTGTATCAATGCATCGATCCGTTTGTCATAATCTTCCGGGCGCTCTTGGTATCCGTCATCGTAATACCACAGTCCATCAATGAGTTTTTTGTCGCCAAGTTTGAATCCAACGAAAGGTGGTTTTTTGTAATCAACAGGATAGAAAGATACTCCGAAATGATCCATGCCTCCCATCATTTCCAACCTTACTTCCCCATAGTCACCTATCGTGACACCGTTTGGTCCAAGGTCAATAATTGCCTTAGGGAATCCAGCGACATCGGGATGAGGGTCATGGCGGACGTTATACTGTCCGGACTTTAGGTCACCGCTAGCAAATCGTCTTGAAAGCTCAACGCAAGCGTCAAAGAGAACTTGATGATCGGTCTTGCACAACAAGCGAATCTGACCCTGATTTTTGTATCTAGACATGATCTGGATAGCCAGCACCACATCCCAGAATTGCGATACAAAACAGATAATAGATGCTATCACCAGAGTTATGGCGACAAAAATGATAATTTTTTTCTTTTTCCTCATTATTTTCATGTCTCTCAATATACAGAGTACATTCTACGGAAACTAATAAAGCTTCCCTTTACAAAGGTGCTTAATTAGAAATCGCTTAGCTATGGACGAATATATTATATCATAATCTCTTTTTGAAAAGCCGTATATTGAGCGTTATTATTCCGGATGTCCCCAGACCTTGGGTACCTTAAAGTCTTTTGGCATTTTGTTTGGCGGGATATTGGGTTTAACGGCCTCGTTGGCATAATGCTCAAGTCTGCGTTTTAATTCATCGAATTTCTGGGGATATTTGTCGGCCAGATTGTTCTTTTCGTATGGGTCCTTTGCGATATTGAAAAGCTCAAAGACTTTTTTATCGACGGGGCCGGTGTTATTTGCCCCGATGCTGCCGTTGTAAACCAGCTTCCAGTCGCCCCGGCGAATTGCCCCGGCAGCGGTGGTGACGTTATGAAGTATCTCTTCGTGAGGCGAGGATTTGCCATCGGTAATTGTCGGCCAGGCGTCTTTGCCGTCAATGGGTAATGGTTGTTCGAGCCTGGCGCCGGCAAGCTTAAGTAGTGTCGGATACATATCGACAATATGAAGCGGTTCTTTTACAACGGCCCCGGCCTTGAGAACACCCGGCCAGAGAGCAACAGCCGGCACACGTATTCCTCCCTCATATAGCTGTCCTTTTTGTCCGCGCAAAGGGCCATTACTGCCGGCACTGTTCACACCGCCGTTGTCCGAGCAGAATATAATCAGGGTATTACGCTTCAAACCTCGCTCATACAGAGCCTGGACTATTCTACCAATCGCATCATCCATACATGTCACCATAGCGGCATATATACGACGTCTTTTATTCGTTATATTGTTGTACATGTCGATGTAAGGTTGCGGTGCCTGAAACGGCGAGTGCACGGCGTTGAAAGGTACATACAGAAACAGCGGTCTGGAAACATTGTGCTGTTGGATTATATGAACCGACTCATCGGCAATCAGGTCTGTTGCGTAGCCTTCTTCCTGCAATGGCCGGTCATTTCGATGCCAGTCCAGTCCCTTGTCACGAATATGTGTAAAGTAATCAAGTGCGCCGTTATAGTGGCCGTACTGATGGTCGAAACCGCGGGAAGTTGGCAGGTACTGCGAGCTTAGGTGGCCGAGATGCCACTTGCCGCAAATAGCTGTTGTGTAACCGGCATCCTTAAGCGCCTCTGCAAGTGTGCGTTCCTGCAAAGGCAGCCCGTGCTGAGCCCACGGCCGGACTACTCCTATCTGCAAGCCGCAGCGAATAGGATATCGTCCCGTCATAAGACTCGAGCGGGTAGGTGAGCATACGGGCTGAACATAGAACTGATCGAGTCTTGTGCCTTCACGAGCCAGCTTGTCGATGTTTGGTGTCTTTATGTGGCCGCCCTGAAAGCCGACATCCTTAAAGCCCAAATCGTCGGCAAGAAGAAAGACAATGTTCGGCTTTTTGGCGGCTCGGTTTGCTTTTGTTGTATTAAGGCATCCAGGTAAAACTGTGGACGCAGCCCCCAGCCCTAAGATTTTGAGGAAATCACGTCTTGTCGGATTGACTCTATACATACCTTTCTCCTTGTGCAAACAATTGCTACAACTCAATTAGCTGTCGAACCATAATTATATATTCTAAACGTTTCACATAAGATTTTCAAATTCTGTATAATTCTTTATGAAACTGCTGATGAATTAAATACCTGGTACTTAAATGCAAAAAAGGTACAGACAAGATGAAGATAACACGAAGACAATTCCTTAGAAACACTTTACTTGGCTCAGTGCCGGGGGCTTGTGCACTATCACTTGGTTGCCGGTCTGCGCTGTCGTTCCGAACCGAGAGACAATCGAGGCCGAACATCATAATCATTATGGCCGACGATATGGGTTTTTCGGATGTGGGCTGTTTTGGCGGGGAGATTCATACACCGAACCTGGACAGGCTGGCTGAAAATGGTTTACGCTTTACGCAGTTCTATAATTGTGCCCGCTGCTGTCCCACGCGGGCAAGTCTTATGACGGGTCAGTATCCGCATAAAGTTGGCCTGGTACAGAACGGCCGGGACCTTAGGCGAAACGGAATTACCATCGCTGAAGCTCTCGGGCAGGCGGGATACCAAACTGCAATGGCGGGCAAATGGCATCTGTCCAGAACCGCTCCCATGGCGGACAAGGAACTGCATCAAAAATGGCTGGACCATCTATATGACCCGGGTCAGCCTTTTGCACCCCTTGAAACCTACCCGGCCAATCGCGGATTCGACAAGCACTATGGTGCGATTTGGGGTGTAATCGATTACTTCGATCCGTTTTCGCTCGTCGATGGTACAGAAGCGGTAAAGACTGTGCCTGATGATTATTATTTTACCGATGCGGTTACGGAAAAGTCGGTTGAATATATCGAAGAGTTCAGCCGAACCGATAAGCCGTTCTTTTTATATGTCGCTCACTGTGCGCCGCATTGGCCTTTGCATGCACGACCGGAGGATATCGCGAAGTATAAAAACACTTACAAGGCCGGCTGGGAGAAACTGCGACGTGAACGTTATCAGCGGATGTTGAAGGCGGGATTATTCGATAAAGAAAATACGCCTTTGCCGCTAATACAGGATGGCCGAAGGAAATGGCAGCAGCTTTCTGAAAAGGAAAAAGAATTCCAGGCGGCGAAGATGGCGGTACATGCGGCGATGATAGACCGCATCGACCAGGGCATCGGAGATATTGTTAGTGTCCTGAAAGCAACCGGGCAGATGGATAATACAGTTATCTTTTTCCTCTCGGACAACGGTGCCTCGCCGGAAGTGCCGCAACAGCCGGGATACGACCGTAGCTCGCAGACACGGGATGGCCGTAAAATCCGGTACAAGGGCATTTTCGAACCTGGTTCGGAAACGACCTATACCGGCATCGGGCAGGCCTGGGCCAGCGCGTCGAATACGCCGTTTCGCTACTGGAAAAAGGAATCTTATGAGGGCGGCTGTCATACGCCTTTGATAATTTACTGGCCTAAAGGTCTTAAAGTCAAATCCGGCTCAATCACACAGCAGACAGGTCATGTTATGGACATTATGCCGACGTGCCTTGAACTGGCAGCTGCGAGCTATCCGGAGGAATATAATGGTCATAAATTGACTACTCTGGACGGGAAAAGTTTAGCACCCATATTGGCTGGTGGTAAACGCAAAGAGCACGACACGATTTTCTTTGAACATATGGGTGGCCGGGCTGTTCGCATGGACAATTGGAAGCTGGTCGCCCTCAAGGACGAGCCCTGGCGGCTTTACAATCTGGCCAAAGATCGCACCGAGACGAATGACCTTGCAAAAAAGTATCCCGACCGCATACAAACGATGAGTGCTGAATGGGACAAATGGGCCGGACGAGTTGGTTTATAAATCCCTTTGGATAATGTACATAGGGTTTAGTGAGATACATGGATAGGTAGAAATTGATACAGAGGGCGTTGGGTGGGCATCAGTCCGATAAGGATATATAGAAAACAACCGCCGATTCATGGCGGCTGTTTTTCCTTGAATTGTAGCTAATGACGAGCCCTTATTCGGGCGTTTTTTTTATATTTGGTATTGTCGTTCAAATACGTCTATGGTGCCGGATGGTACGTTTGTCCCTGTTGTGGATTCAGTGAAGAAAGGCCGTACTGAAGATGCTGCTTGGCTATTTCGCCGAGTCTAAAGTGTTCTTCTTGACAATCAGAGGCCACCTGATCAATGCACCCTGTTACTGTGACGGCTAAGAAAAGCCCTATTATCAGGGTTAATACCTTTAGTATAGTAAGATTCTTATGTCTTTTCATCATTCTCCCCTTATACAAAAACTCCGTCAGTTATTGTTTACACTGGTTAATCCCCGCTGGCAGGAAAGCTTTGCACATACAAAGCTGTACTAACCACCCCAGTAAGTATAATTATACACGATTGTATAAAAAAGTCAAGAAAAAAGCAACTCAGTCAGCATAAATCCCTGAGTTTGAGGGAAATTACGCTTGAGATAATAAGGATTATTGCTATAATAAGGTATTATCAGCAGTATCGTACGATTATTACCGATGGGATGGGAGCACAGCAGCGATCTTTGGAGAAAGGGCCGGATATACATGAGGAAACACTGGTGGTATCAGTGGAATCTGTTTGCGATGATTTGCGTGGTTACCTTGTGCGCCGCACGGCCCGGTCTGGGTCTTGTGGTGAGCGAAGTTATGTACAACCCGGCCGCCGATGGAGAGCAGCTCGAGTTCATTGAGCTGTATAATAATAGGGCCGTTTTTGAGGACATCACAGGGTATGCGTTCACGAATGGCATTAGTTACGTGTTCGAAACCGAAACTATTATAGGGCCTAAGGAATTTCTGGTAGTGGCACAAAATCCCGCGGCCCTGGAGGCGGCTTACGGCATCAATGGCGCCCGCGGCCCTTTTGCGGGTCGGCTAAGCAATGATGGCGAGCGGGTCGAGTTGTCCAGCGCCAGCGGAGAGATTGTCATCTCGTTCCGATACGACGATGGAAGGCCCTGGCCGGCTTCAGCCGACGGGACAGGGCACTCGCTGATTCTCGCTAAGCAGGGGGGGGACCCGGAGGAGGCATCAACCTGGTCTGCCAGCACATATATCGGCGGCACACCGGGCGGGCCGGATTCGGTACAGGTTGGATCCGAAGATCCCACGCTGGTAACAATCGTTGATGTAGGGCATCCAGGGCGGTATTTCAAGGGAACCGAGGAACCGTCGCCGGAGTGGGGCGGACTAATCACTACGGCCTGGACCCGGCCAGAGTTCGACGACGACCCGCAGGCAACTGCATGGCTCGATGGGCCTAACGGGTACGGTTACAGCAACAATTCCAATGAACTTCAGTTCATCCGGACCGAACTGAACGATATGAGTGGAAACTATATGTCCGTATATGTGCGTCTGCGGTTCACGCTTACCGCAAAACAAATCAATTCCTTCTCACAATTATGGGCTGAGGTCCACTATGACGACGGTTTTGTGCTGTATCTTAATGGTACGCGGGTAGCGGACTCCGGGCAAATCTCCGGAAATCCCCCGCCTTTCGACCAGAGCGGTGGGCCTGCTACGGAGCCGCCTATTGCCAATGTGACTCTGACTGACAGGATGAACCTGCTTGTTCCTGGCGTAAATGTCCTTGCAATCCAGGCCCACAATGCGACTATTTCAGGCAGTTCGGACTGCCTTGGATGCCCGGTACTCCAGGCGATTGTGAATGAATCTGCCGGCGGCGGCGATCTCGGTACACGTGTTGTGATAAACGAGTTGCTGGCCAACAGCGATTTGCTACCGGGCACAGACTGGATAGAACTATACAATCCTGGTCATGTTGCGGTAGATCTCAGCAATGTCTATCTAAGCGACGATCGTGACAACCTGCTCCAATACAAAATATTGGACGGGGTCGTGTTGCAGCCGGGACAGTTCTGGACTGTCTCGGAAGATATGGGTGCCGAGGGATTTGCTTTTGGGCTGGACTTTACCGGTGAGACTATTTATGTCACAGCGGCCACGAATGGTCCGGCGCCGGAATCGCTTCGCATTTTGGACGCAATGTGCTACGACATCTTAGAGCCGGAGGTAACTTTCGGGCGGTTCCCGGACGGCTCCGATTTCTTCGGATATCTGAGTTCTGCTACTTTTCAGGGGCCGAATGCAAGACCATTTATTAATGACATCGTTATTAATGAAATCATGTACCACCACGCAACCCGAGACGATCGCTACGAGTATATAGAGTTATATAACACGGGCTCGAGCACTGTCCCGCTTGGCGGCTGGGCATTCACCGACGGCATTAGCTACGATTTCGAGAATGGCGCCGAGATACCACCGGGCTCGTATCTGGTGATAGCCAAGGACCCAAACCTCCTCGAAAGCGTTTATGATAATCTGGTTGTCGGAGTAAATCTTCTCGGGCCGTACTCGGGGAATCTAAATGATCACAGTGAGACTGTCCGGTTGTCGTATCCGCTCGAAGAAATGAATCCGGATACCGGTGAGGCATATATGGTCACGGCGGATGAGGTGACCTATTTCGACGGCGGTCGATGGCCGAGGTGGGCTGATGGCCAAGGGGCCAGCCTTGAGCTGCGTGATCCTTACAGCAATAACAATATACCGGATGCATGGGCCGACAGCAATGAGACCAGCAAAACTTCTTGGGAGCAGTTTTCATTTACTATCAATGGTAATGATTCCAAATACACTCACGACCAGGTCAACGTATTCGGGCTTATGCTGCTCAACCGGGGTGAGGTTCTCATCGATGACCTCGAGCTGAATATTGACTTCAGCAGAGGAAGCATCCTTAAAAACAACGGCTTCGAGAGTTACACATCTCAGTGGCGAATGCTCGGCAATCACGTTCAGTCGTTCGTAACTATGGATGATAGTTATTCCGGTTCTCGCTCGTTACATCTGATTTCAACAGGCCATGGTGACCCCGGCGCCAATCGAATTAACCAGTCGATTTCCAGTACAAAGGCGGGCACTGTCACGTTCAGTGGCCTGGCCCGTTGGCTGCGGGGCAGCCGGTTTCTACTCCTGCGTACGAGCCGGGAACGAGCGCCCGTCCAACCGCCGCGACCGGCACATGTGTTTGAACTGAATATGCCTTTGAACCTTGGCACTCCCGGTCAGCAAAATACGGCGTTTGTGCCAAACCGAGGGCCTGATATTATGGATGTGCGGCATGCGCCCGTCCTGCCCACGGCCGGTGAGCCTATTATTGTAACCGCTTGCGTAGCCGACAACGACGGCGTGGATTCGGTCGTACTCTATTATGGTTCCGGGGGACTGGGAAGAATCACTAGCAAACCCATGGTTGACGATGCATCTGGTGACGACCTTATTGAAGGGGACGGCATCTTTACGGCTACGATTCCGGGTGCCTCCAGCGGAACTATACATGCATTCTATATCGAGGCCTCGGATGGCTCGACATTAGCGCGGTTCCCTACCCTGCTGGAAGCATCGGCAGATGTGCCTGAAAGGACATGTCTTGTTCGTGTCGGCGATACGCTTGTGAATACCCAGTTTGCTACCTACCGCATCTGGCTCTCTGATGAGGTTATCAGCACGTTTAGGTCTCGTCCCAATCTCTCGAACGAACTGATGGATTGCACTTTCGTTTACAATAACTCCGAGGTATTTTACAATGTCGGTATCCGTTTCCGAGGCAGCCCGTTTCTCAGAAGCGGCTCAGGCCGGGACCCCCGCGACCGATATGCTTATCGAATCGATTTCAATCCGGACCAGAGATTCGGAGACCGTGAGGAAATTAATCTCGACAATACCGAGGGAAGCAACCGCGGCCCGCTTCAGGAACGCGCATCATACTGGTTCTATTCGCAAATGGGCCTGCAGTTCTCGACGCAGGAGTACGTGCGCGTTATCATCAACGGCAGAAGCCACGCCAACTATGAAGACGTCCGGAAAATCGACGGCGACTATATTCGCCGGTGGTTTCCGAACGATACCGACGGTTACATTCATAAAATCGATGACTACTTCGAATATTCGGCCAACGGCACGGCCCATTCCAATCTTGACGAAGGATTAAAGTATGACAACAGGCACCCGCTGCTTAATGAGACCTATCGCTGGGGATTTGAAAAACGCTCGCATCGAGAACACGACAACTGGGATCATATCTTCGATTTTGCAGTCGCGATGAACACGCCTTCGAGCAATGCGAGATACGAACAGACAATTGAGTCGGTTATCCATCCCGAGCACTTTGCCCGCGTGCTGGCAATTCGCCATGCTGTAGGCGACTGGGATAGCTATGGATACAACCGCGGCAAGAATAACTACTTCTATTATGCCCTTCCGGAGGGCAAGTGGTATCTCCTTCCCTGGGACATCGACTTTACACTCGGTTCAGGCCATGGGCCCAATACGAACCTTTTCTCCGTGAATTCCGGACAATTCCCGGAAGTCAATCAGTTTCTAAGATACCCCAAGTACCGGCAGATGTACGAAAAGGCGTTTGCAGAGCTTGTCAACGGCCCGTGGCAAACATCGTACGGAACGAACAACGCTCCGACGGCCTTCGATCGGTTTCTCGACGATGCCGCCGACGTCCTGATTACTGAGGGTTTTAACGCCAGCCGGCGGGATGGAATAAAACAGTTCGTTCGAGACCGCCGTGCTTATATTCTTACACAGGTTTCGGGTGTTAGATAGACCTGAAAAGCAATAATCAAGACCGTCTTGCCTGTCGAAATACTTCCTCCGATTTTCTTGAATGTATTTATAATCCCGGGTATGTTGTCGATTACCGGCAGATGGATTATAATCATTACCGACTATAAAACAATCTTGGTTATATCGCATAAGATGGAGCCTCCTGATAAAAAAAGGTTTTGATTAAAGGGATACATTTATGAATCGGCGTAAATTTTTACAAAATACGGGACAATTTTCGGCAATGGGATTCGTTGCGGCGTCTTTAACAAGTAACTCAAAGACTCACGCAGCTCGTTTATCTAAAAGAATTAAGATAGGACAGATTGGAACGGCCCATGCGCATGCGTCGGGAAAGATGGCGACGCTGAGGAAACTGAGCGAATATTATGAGGTCGTGGGAATTGCAGAGCAGAATCCGGATCGGCGCAGGAAGCTGGAAAATCATTCTGCGTATCGAGGATTGAAATGGCTCAGCGAAGAACAACTGTTGAACACAGCCGGACTTCAGGCGGTGGCGGTGGAAACCGAAATTCCTGAGCTAGTGCCCACCGGAATGCGCTGTATCTCGGCGGGGGTACATATTCATCTCGACAAGCCCGCTGGATTATCACTGGTTGAATTTAAGAAATTGCTGGACGAAGCCACTCGCCGCAGGCTCACAGTGCAAATGGGATATATGTTCAGATATAATCCTGCTTTTAAGTTTTGTTTCCGGGCGGTGCAGGAAGGGTGGTTGGGTGATGTGTTTGAAGTAGATGGGGTAATCAGTAAAACCATCGGTGCTCAGCATCGCAAAGAGCTTGCTGTATTTCCCGGCTCTATGTTTGAGCTGGGTTGTCACCTGATTGATGCGATGGTAAAGGTACTGGGCAAGCCGGACAAGGTCACGGGCTTTAGCCGGCGTACACGGCCCCAGCAGGATAATCTTGCGGACAACCAGTTGGCTGTTTTTGAATATGCCGGCTCTACGGTGACTATTCGCAGTGCTCTGATTGAAGTGGACGGACAGCAGCGACGGCAGTTCGTAGTCTGTGGTGACAAGGGGACGGTGGATATTAGACCTTTGGAGCCTCCAAAATTATTGTTTGCTCCGGATAGACAGCTTGATAAATATAAAAAAGGATACCAGCAGGTAAATCTGCCGCCTATGCCGGGACGCTACGATGAACAGCTTATTGAACTGGTCAGAATTATTAATGGACATAAAGAATCGGAATATCCGCCTGAGCACGACCTGGCAGTGCAGGAGGCTGTTTTGAAGGCCAGCGGGGCACCGTTGAATTAAAGCTGGTATAACATCTATCCGTTGGGGTACAATGCTGTCCTTTTCTGTGTTCTGTGATGATGAAAATATATTCAAAACGTGTTCGTGAGGCCCTTGTGAATGTTTGGCCATTGTACGGCTCAACATTTGCGATGGCGACAAGTCTAAGCGTTTTGTGGACGGCTATGCCTTTTATCATACGCAATATCGGCGGAACCGAAGAGCATGTCGGATACATCTGGGCCTTCAACATGTTTGGCTATATGTTATGCCTGTTATTGACCGCCGTGATGTTTGGCCATCTTGCGCCACGCCATGCAACCCGCTTAGCCGCCGGGGCTATGTTCCTGGCAACCCTTGTGATGGTTATTGTGGTCTATTACGCAATAGCCCGAGACCAGTTTGGCAGGCCAGCCCTTATCTGGACGATGATTGCCACAGGTACACTTTCCGGTGCGGCGATGTCGCTTTTCTGGCCTTTTCTTATGAGCTGGGTCTCAGCCGACTACGAGGGCGCTATCCTGAACCGCCGCCTCGGTACCTATAACGGCATGTGGTCCTCTGCCGCAATCATGGGTCCCCTGATAGGCGGTTTGCTCGTTGATATGAGCACCTTTGGGCCGGTAGTGGTTGGTGTTGCGTGTCTTGCTGTTTGCTTTGTGCTGCTTTGTCTCGCTCATGACGGTTCGGCCGGAACCGCCGCTTCTCTTGAGCCGGTTGATGCGCCGGAAATCCCCTTCGACCAGGGGCTGCTGTTACGTTTCAAGTGGATGGCACGCATTGCCCTGTTCTGCTCCTGGGCCTGCCTGGGGGTAACACGCTCTCAATTTGCACTGCTGTTTACCGGTTTGGGATTCTCAGAAACTCAGTTCGGGATAATTATCACAATGTTTGGAATCTGCAACTTCCTGGTCTTAACCGCCGCAGGCCGGCTTGCTTTCTGGCATTTCAAACCCGTGCTGCTTCTGAGCGTTCAGATAATTCTTGCCCTGTCTATATTTATGATTATCTTCGGCCGTACCCTCTGGGCTTTTGTCCCGGCATTTGTGATTATGGGCTTCGGCTTTGGCTTTGCTTACAGCTCCCACCTCTATTACGGCGCCTGCGGCAGTAAAAAACGCTCAGCCCAGATGGCAATACACGAAGTTACCATTTCACTCGGCGTGATAGTCGGCGCCGGGACGGGAGGGTACCTGTCCGGGAACTTCGGAATCTACTGGCCCTATTGGTTCTCCATCATTGTTCTTGCTCTTGGTCTGATTGCTCAAGTGGTTGTATATATTGCCCTGAAACCCCGCCGGCACAGCCGGTCTGCATAGTTCCGTCCTGATACTTGTTTTTCTACCCGCAGTGAGTGAACAGCTGCTTTACCGATGACCATTATGAAAAATAAAACAGGGACATAACAATCTGTTATGTCCCTGTAAGTGAAATTTCGTAAAGTATATTATCAAAAGCGGCATCAAACGAATACCGCTGTTATTTATCTAAGCAGTGTCAGTGCCATCTGAGGCATTGTATTGGCCTGTGCCAACATCGAGATACCGGCCTGTGCGAGCACCTGGTTTCTCGTCATTTCTGCCATTTCGGTGGCAACATCGACATCCGAAACACGAGATTCTGCAGCCTGCAGGTTCTCAGCCTGAATATTGAGCACCGATATCGTACCTTCAAGACGGTTCATCTTGTAACCGAACTGGGCGCGAGCTGTATCTTTGGTGTTGATTGCGCTGTCCAATGTTACCAAAGCGTTTTTGGCGCTGGCCACGTCGGAAATAGTCAGGCCTGTGATATTAAGACCGCCGGATGCACTGGTTATATTGCTGCCGGTAACGCTGATGTTGTCGGTCGCAAGTTTGCCGAAGTGGATATTCACGGAAGCGGAGTTGTCGAGCATCTTGATACCGTTAAAGGTAGTTGCTCCGGCGATACGGTCGATTTCCTGACGCATTTCCACGAACTCGTTCTCCATAATCGTTCTCTGTGCTGAAGAGTACGAGCCTGTGGCCGCCTGTTCGGCCAACTGCTGCATACGAACTAAGGCGTTATCGATTGTTGCCATAGCACCTTCCATCGTCTGAATCATACTAATGCCGTCCTGAGCATTACGGGCACCTTGATTGAGAACAGCGATGTCGGCCCGCATCAATTCGCGAACAGCCAGGCCGGCTGCGTCGTCCTTGGCGCTGTTGATGCGCAGGCCCGACGAGAGCCTTTCGACCGACCGAGACAGGGCATCGTAGCTCGCACCCAAGTGCCTTGCGGCGTTTACTGCCATAAGATTGTTCTTAATTGCTAACATTTTTTTGACTCCTTAGGTACCAAAACAAGTTTTTTTAGCTTTTCCAGAAATGCCCAAGGCACCCATTTTAACGCTAAATAGTTACCTATGACAAATAAGTTTCATATAATCTTTATCGAATCAGGGTAAGAGAACTTAAGGATTTTTTCTCAGGTGTGATAAAAAACTTTTTTATCCTTCAAAAAAGACGGATTCGTCACATAAATACACATTGAGGCGCTTTGAATTGAAAATTGAAGTCGATTTTCGCTCGTGTTTCGAGCCATCTGGCTTCGATTCTATTGAATTATATCCATTCGTAGCGTAAAAGTTCGGTCCGCAAACCGCCTTTACACCATGTATGTCAGGTTCATCTTCTCCTGAAGGCTCTTACGTAGTCGATGTAGTACTTTTGCGGAAAGATAGTATCGTCAATTCCTTTGCCGCCGCCCCATGAGCCGCCGATGGCCGCGTTTAAGATGAGGTAGTGCGGTTTATTAAAGGGCCAGGCGTCGTTGCCTGTCCCTTCATTATTGAACGTGAAGTATTTTTCATCATCAAGGAAGAAATCGAGACGATCCTCGTTCCACTCAATCGCATAGATATGGAACTGCTCGTAAGGCTTTTCGGCCTTTATTTTTGAGCCTTTGTTCGTTTTCTTAACATGATTATACGCTCTGGTATGTATGTTGGCGCAGATTGTGTCCGGGTCGAATCCGACGTTCTCCATAATATCTATCTCACCACAGGCCGGCCAGCCGACCTTATCCCGGTTTGTCCCCAACATCCAGATTGCCGGCCACATCCCTTTGCCGGTCGGAAGCTTAGCTCGCACTTCAATTCGGCCATACAACCATTCAGCCTTATGCCATGTATGGAGGCTCGCCGAGGTATATTGCCCCTTTTCGTATTGTTCCTTCCGCGATTCGATAATCAGCGTACCGTTTTCAACGCGGGCGTTTTCAGGGCGGGCCTTTGTGTAATATTGTTTTTCACGGTTGCGGACAAAACCCGTTTCATAATCCCACTTATTTTTGTCCGGCAATCCTTCGTAATTGAACTCATCGGCCCAAGCCAGCTCCCACTCATCGTCAAAGCTCGTTTGAGGCCGGCTCATCTGCTCAATGGAGCAGTCCATCTTTGACCTTAGCGGGGTATGGTTTTCAGTCTCGCCGCCGTTCTGCAAAAAGAACTGACCCTTCGTGAGACCTGCGTCGATATTCATCGTCGGTGTTCTGTCGGCTGTGAATCTTGCCTGGGTAAGCGGCTGCCACTTGCCGTCTTTGCCCTTGACCCAGCCGTTGCCGTACCGTGCCCGGCGGACATTTTGTGCGCTTTTGCCATTGCGTAAGAAATCCTCCACGAACGAGTAATACCCGCTAAGATATTCCCCGCCGGTAATCGTTTGAAATGTCGCCAGATGCTTCCACTTCTTTTCTTCGTTGAGGTAGAAATAGGCGGCGTATGTTGTCTTATCACCTTCGACGGAGGTCTTGACCATACACCTGTACGTTTCGCCGACGTTCCACTGATAGTCGAACATGCTCTTGCCGCCGGTGCCTTCATTGCCGAACCGACTGACGCGCACGTCCTGGCCCTCATGCAAAACTTTGACCCGACGGTCCTCTGGTACTGTATTCGGATTGTTCTGTTTGCCGGGGTCCCATACCGAAAAAAGGACAACTTTATTACCATTCCACAATTCCTGTATGCCGAAATAACCATGCCTGAAACCGCATACACAGAAGTAGCTGCCCGGATAACTCTTTTCTACAGTTACTTCATTATAGTAAACGACACCCTGCTCGGCCCGATACCACAGATGCACGCTCCTGGCCGCACGCGGACTGCGTTTTTCCTCAGCGGCCATGCCGGCTGATGCCAATAAACAAACCGAGACCATCAAAAGAATACAGGCTGATGTTCTATTATCTTTCATCTTATCTTTTCCTTTCGTATAAACACTTTCCTTCTCTGGCGATACGAAACACGGTCGATTGTCTGCTTCGGTGCTTATCAGTCATAGACTCGAACCAGTTCTGTCCCTTCGTTTAGCCATTGCTTTAGGATTGTATTATCTTCGGCGGCCCGGCGCGCGATCCAACGTGTGGCGTCACTAATGTTAATATTTGCCGTGACGAGCCGTTCTTTGAAGTAACCCGCCTCAACAAGCACGTTGCCGTCGGGATGAATAATTTTACTGTTACCGTGTGAACCTCGCAGTGTTTGGGGGTCGGCAGGGGCGTTGGCCATTACACAGAAGATACCGTTTTCCGTTGCCCGGGCGATTGGCATAGCGCGATACGCTGAGAGTTTATGCTCATGCTTAAGGCCGCTCTCGTGGCTGCAGAAATAGCATATTTGGGCACCGGCAACAGCGGGTAAACGGACGAGTTCAGGGTAGCGGACGTCATGGCAGATTATAAAGCAGGATTTTACTCCTGCGACTTTGTACACCGGCAGGGTCTTTCCCGGCACAGGCCAGGATTCGGCGAGGTGGGTCTTGGAATACCTGCCGCGGACCAAACCGCCTTTGTCAATGACCAGAAGATCATTATAGATTTTTTCCGATTCCCAATGTACTGTGCCAAGAACAACGGCGATGTTCAGCCGCTTCGAGGCCTCAACGACCATACCCTCAGCCTTTTTAAAATCTGCAGGTCTGGCGGTCTTCCAGTATTCATCGCCTGCGTAGCCGCACAAACATGCCTCAGGGAATGCTACTACATCGACATCGTCCCGGGCGGCTGCTTCGATCCAGTGCAGTATTTTTTTAGTGCTTTTTTCTACCTCGGGATAGTTCAGTATCTGACACGCAGCCACTCGAAGCGTGTCCTTTCCTTTCTCTTCGATATGGTATCTGTTGGATGAAACGCCGGTGTCCGATTTTGAAAAGGCAGGGCTTGCAGCGGCGGCAACCATGCCGGTTACAGCTAAGCTGCTGCGAGTCATAAATTTGCGACGTGAGATTTCTAAACGTTCAAAAGCCATTTCGATTCCCCTTATTACGACATGGTTCAATTTCCTATGCTCAAAGGTAACACTTTTTAAGCTGGTGCAATGGCCACGAACAATCATAACAGTC